>NZ_CP040297.1:1710312-2043750 GCF_013393945.1 Nostoc sp. TCL26-01 | reverse complement strand
TACTTGTTCTTTTCCCATAGGTAAAGCCGATATATGCTTTATCTCCTTCTCTAATTTTTTCTTGTATTTTTTCAGCCCAATACACTACTTGGTCTTTATCCATATTGTTAGGACCGCTTTTAACTTGTAACCAAATTTTTTCACCATCACTAGTTGTTTTAATCAAATCCCATCCTGATTTATTAGGAGCTTTTTCAATAGTATCAGAACTAGTCATTAACAAGTCTTCTATAAAGAAACCCATAGAAGTAACAATTGACCTTGTAGCTGCCATGTAAACATTTAATCGTACAACTTCATTAGGAGTTTCTAAATTAAGCGCTCTAATTAAAAACGGATTAGGATTTAAATCTTTTAAGGCTAGGCTTCTAACCATATCTAATTGTTTTTGTGAGAATACTCTACTGATAATACATAGATAGTTTTCAGCCACTGTAAAATCCGTCTATAAATAGCCTGATTTTATATATACAAATATTTTATTAATTTCTTCATCAGTTAATTTCAAAATATTTTTTCCGGAAATACTTCTAATATTTTTAATATTTTCTTCTTTCGCTTCCAAAAAATCTGTGATATCTGCAAAATGTGAGGCTAAAGAACGTGCTTTATTGAGTGTAAAACCAACTTCATATCTCAAAGCATATGCCAACATTTCATGAAACTGTTCAGACACGTTATTTTTCCTATTTATGGAATTAATATTTATTATTTATCACTAAAATAGTGAGAGTTGTTGATAAATAATTAATGATTCTGGATTGCTACCTTGAATAATTTTATATAAATGTTTACCTAGAGCGTAAGCTAATTTAACTGGTACTGAATTACCTATTTGTTTATATTTAGAAGTTACCGAACCATAAAATAACCACTCATCAGGAAATGTTTGAATCCTAGCATACTCGCGCACACTAAGAGGACGCAATTCACTAGGATGGCACATATCTGTAGCCTTTTGATGTGGACTAGTTGTAACTGTAGGAGAAGGTTTATTCCAAGATAATCTTCTGTAAAATCCCACTTTTCCACCTCCAGATTTATAAGCACCTCCCATTGCTTCAGCTTTTAATTCATCAGGTAGATGTCTCCAATTTTGACCTTCTTGTAGTAACGCAAGGTACTTAAGACGTTGTTTTGAATAAGGAATGTATTCTGGTTTTGGATCAGATAAATCAGCGATCGCATCTTTTAAATTTTGCCATTTCGGTAAGCCTTTCAAGCCATCTCTATCGTGACTCGGTTTTGGTAGAGATATAGATTCACCATCTCGTGAACCCAGAAATATAACTCTTGATCTGGTTTGAGGTACACCATAATCAGCCGCCTCTACTAATAGAGGAGGAGAAACTTCATAGCCAATAGCTCGCATCTCTGTGAGTACAATTTGAAGTGCTGCACCTTCCATTTCATCTGATTCTAAAGGTGGAAATCCTGCACCTCTTTGATTATGAGGTCTATGATGAATTGGTGCAGAAAGTAATCCTTTGACATTCTCCATTAAAAAAAAACGAGGTTGAATTTCTTGCACAATCCGAATGAAATCCATAAACAGACTTCCTCTTGGATCTATTACAGAACCACGCTTTCCTACTGTACTGAATGGTTGACAAGGAGGACCACCAGTTACTAAGTCTACTTCACCTGCTAAAAGAGGTCTACCTAATTCTAAAACACGTCCACCTTCTTCCAGCAATCTTTGTGCTGAAACTTGTCTAATATCCCTTGGTACCGCACTCTCTATAAGATGAGGACGATTCAAAACAATTGTTTTGTTCGCATCAGGCTCTATTTCCACTAAACTAACAGTATGAAACCCTGCTTGTTCTAATCCTAAATCAAGTCCAAAAGCCCCAGCAAAAAGTCCAATAGATATCAATTGATTATTAATCACCGCGTCCTCAAATTATCAGATATGTGCCTGACATTTAACTATGATATGGGAATCCGACTTGATTATTGAAATTTCTTGCGTGGTGCGCAAAGCGCAGCGCAAGCGCGATAGGCTCTTAACAGGTAACAGGTAACAGAAAAAGAAGTAATAGAGGTATACTGAGTTTTTTGTGTAAGCACAGGCTACGCCAACAAAAATCAAATATGATTCCTATAATAGACAAAGTATTAACAGTATAAGAAAATGAGCAGTATTTCAAAGGTTTTTGGTTACCTTAGTATTCATTTGCTCTAATAGTTTGGCAATCTTTTGAGCTTTTTCTGGTTGACGCTGTTTTTGCAATAGTTCTTGAGCCATTTTGAGATTAGTTTTAGCTTCTGATTGTTGATTTTGTTGCATGAAAATGTCCGCTAGACGCAAGTAACCTTGGGGATTTTTAGGACTACGTTTAATTACTTCTTGGTATAATTCTGTCGCTTCGGGGATTTTGTCTTGTGCCTTTAAGACATCTCCTAAAAATAAACGGACTACATCATTAGTTGAGTTGATCGCAATTACTTTCCGAAAAGCAGCTTCTGCGCCTGGATAGTCTTGTTGTTGATAAAGATTAACTCCTTGTTGGAATAAGTTGGAGGTAATCAAAGTTTTCCAGGCAAAGTAAATTAGGAGTGTGATACTAACTGCCACGGCAATAATTGCGAGAATATTGTTTAATGCCAAAGTATTTTCCATAATTTTAAGCTAAAAGACAGGCCAGAGGGAACATTAAATATTCTAGAAAGAACAGCTTCCAGATAAATTGGTAGAATTGAGCGATCGCTACTTGATCATTGATGTCTACAGCGAGACTCCGCACCCACATCCAACACAAGACAAGTAGATGGCTAATGATGATAAATACCGGGTTAATTGCGTCTACACGTAACACACCCATTATCACCATACCTAAATAGCAAACAGTTAGTACCCACAAAGCCAAATTAAATACTGCCTTCGGCCCCATTTGCAGGGTAAAAGTGGTGATATTGTAGAGACGATCGCCTTCCATATCGGGAATGTCTTTAAAGATAGCGATCGCAAAGGTAAATATTAAAACAAAAATTGTCAAAATCCAAACAGCTAAAGGAATTGACTGCGTATTTTGCAACAGCCAATTGAAATGGAGAAACAATCCTAAATTAACGATAGTTCCCCGAACTGAAAAAATACACAAGGCTGCCCAAAAAGGATACTGTTTTAAACGAATTGGTGGTAAAGAATAGGCTGTACCAATGGCTAAACTTATTGCCACCATACCAAACAAATATATGCCATTAATCCAGGCTAATACTAAAGCAGATATACCAGTGAAAATTACAATCAATAGCCCTTGCTGACGGCTAAACTCTCCTGATGCTAGAGGTAAATGGGGTTTATTAATCTTGTCAATTTCCACATCTTCTAATTGATTCAACCCGACAATATAAATGTTGCCACACAGACAGGCAAGCCACGCACCAAAAACAGGGAATATGGCATAGGGAATAGGGAATAGGGAATCAATGCGGTTACTAACGGCAATGGCAATTAAATACAAACCCAAAACACTTAGACTTGTGCCAATGATAGTGTGGGGACGAGAGAATTTCCAAAAAGCGTATAACCAATTTGATGGTAGAGGTTTCTGTGGTGAAGGGCTGTTTTGAGAACTCTGGCTCATGAGTCGCTTAGATACAGTATTCCGGCTTACTCTTAATCATTGTCACAGAATTTGTACCATGAACCCCACTTAGGGACTTCCAACTAAAAAAATATACCACCACTTTAGTGAGCAGGGGAGGCAGGGGTGTAAACAGTGAACAGTGAACGTTGATTAACTGGTAACTGATAACTGTTAACTGATTTGGCAGGGGAGGAAAAATCTAATGATTATATTTGCTCTCACCCATTGAATATTTTATTTTCTGGAAGTCACTTAAATCCGAGGCTGATATTGTAGCTTATGGATATGACTTTGAGCTTCAGTAAAAAATTGTAGGTTGGGGAGCCACTCACGTGGGCGGGTTTCCCACGCCAGTCCGTCCGCAAGCGGCTGGCTCGACTTAAGTGAAGTGGCTCTGTAGGCTTTGCGTAACCCAACATTAATATCCATACTGGGTTTTTGAGATCCATGTTGGGTTGCGCTGCGCTTAATCCAACCTTGCATCTGTCCCAGCAGCATAACGATTCCCAATCACCGGACACAGATAACCTCTGCAACTGACTGCACTGCTTGCTTGACTTTGTTTCGGTGCAGCGCAGTTGTTAGACAATTAACGGGGAAGAGTAACTTAACGCTTCACACTGTTTTATAACTTTGTGGCGGAGCGATCGCGTTCCGTTGCATGACGACGTGCTGTGTTGTAATTATCTTGAACCGTTCGCAAATCTGCCTGATGTTCTGCATAAATTTCAATCAGCCCTGCTCCTTCAGGATAAGCAAAATCGTGAAGGAGTTCAGCCCCTAAAGGAGACCACGTAGTTAGAATTGCCCCCATTTGAGTTAATCGAGCGATCGCGGTTTGTTCAGCACGAGTATCTAGTGAGGCAGAAGCATCTAAGACAACATAAACATCAAAACCATCTGCTAATGCGCCCTGTGCAGTAAAAGTGACACATTGTTCTGTTGTAATTCCAGCCAATATCAACTTTTTACGTCCGGTGCTGCGAACTAAATCAACATATTGCGGCACATCCCACGCGCCCACCTGCGAGCGAGGAACAAACTCCATATCAGGTAATATTTCTGGCAATTCGGGGATCTCTGCTCCCAGGTAGCTCATCCCTTCGCGATCGCCTGTCCCAATGGTAGGAAGCTGAAACAACCGCGCAATCTTGGCCAGTGCGATCGCATTGTTTTTTAGCAACCCTGGATCAATCGAACGACAAGCGCTCATCAATCCATGCATATAGTCAATCGGCAGGAAAACAGCGTTATCCGGTGCGAGTTTTTCTAAAAAACGATTGTTGGACATGGAAAATTTCCTAGATAGATGTTAGTCAGCCTTTCGCCAGCCAAGCTTCATCATTATCTATTGAGACTCTAATATACAAGTAGGCACTTTCAGGTTGCATAGTTACCTTATGGTTACCTCAAATTCTAGCGAGTACAATCTTGATCCCGATTGCCCTCTCAGGCAACTTTTGGGACTAATTGGGGACAAATGGACTCCACCCGTCTTGTATCTACTTTCATTGGGAGTACAGCGATACAGTGATTTTCAACGTCATATTCCTGGTATTTCTAAGAAAATGCTGACCCAAACCCTTCGCGCTTTAGAGGCAGATGGAATTGTGGAACGAACGGTCTATCCAGTTGTACCGCCTAAAGTGGAATATCGCCTAACACCATTTGGTGAAACGTTAATTGAGCCAGTCGCGGCTTTAGCGACTTGGGCCAAGAATCATCGAGAATCGTTGCAGAAGATTTATAAACGAAGATATTGAAATGTTGTTTCACTACATATGATTTCTGAGAGATCCTGTGACAATGTTCCTCTGTTTGTTATTTTTTTGCCTAACGATCGCTTGACTTTCAAGACAGTCGCTACGTCTACGTCTAAAACATTTCAGAAGATTGGCAATCTCACTTAATTTCTTGAGGAACCTTTACGGATCTCCTGTATCATCGTGTGCTTGAGATCAGCATAGAGAAATTGAATCCCTATTAAAAAAATAATGATCCTAAGAGGACGTTGGAAAAGTCTGTTTCTTTGTCATGTTGAATGCAGCGTAGCGGAATGAAACATCTCGGTATGTGCCACAAAACCTAGATTCTTCCTGACGCTCCGCTCCAGTCAGAATGACATTTTTATACCTACTGAAGCTTTTCAAACACCCTCTAAGATGTACATCCAAAGAGCGTGAGAAAACATAAGAAACCGCTCGTTATTAGGTGCAACAAATAAGCTTAAACCAATGAAACCCATACCTGTACCAGGTAATAAGGAACCTATAGAATTCATAACATTTACTGCTGTCAATATGACTTTCTAAGTAATGCTAACTTGTCTGTGTAAACTTGTCGATATAACTATTTATTATACGGAGATTTTTCTCATAACATCATTACCCAGCACTCGTTACTCAGAATACTTCTCTGTGAGAGGCTGCGCCAACGACTCAGATCAGTACAAGCTTATTACTCTTTACTCAACGCTCATTTATAACTTAGGTAAGGTAACAGTGGTTGTCATCACCAGATAATATTGTTATAAATTGTTGTGCATCTTGCTCTTATTTTTATCTGGTTACAGTTAGATTACCTGAAAACATTAATATTCTTTTAGCTGAGAAATCCACTTATGACTCAGGTTGACAATAACGGGCAGCTAACTGCCAATGAACCTTCCCCACATTCAGGTACTCGGTACTGGGGTACTGTGGAGGTTATAGAAGAGGGTGATAATTATCGCATCAGTCGTGTGGAAATTAAACCCAGACACGGTATTAAACCCCAAATCCACTATCATCGCAATGAACACTGGGTAGTAGTTTCTGGTGTAGCTAAGGTGACTTGCGGAGAAGAGGAAATCTTATTAGGTCGCAATGAGTCAACCTATGTCCCAGCCGCAACACTACATAAAGTCGAAAATCCAGGTTCTATCCCACTCGTAATTCTGGAAATTCAGAATGGCGAATACTTAGGCGAGGATGATACTGAGCGTCCTTATGATCTTAATTTAGTCAAGCCAGTGGATGATAATTAGTCAATGGTCATTAGTCAATAGTCAATGGTCAATAGCAATTGTTTTTGTCTTACTCCCCTTGTCCCCTTGTCCTTCTTCAAAACCATCCTTCTTGCTCAAGGGTTTCTATGAGCTGTAAGCCACGGGGATCGCCTACGCCTAAGAGTGATGCTTTGGCATCTTCGCGTACCCCTAAGTCTTGGTCTTCGGCAAAGGCTTGAATTAGGGCATCGATCGCTGTGGCGTAAACTATGTTGGAAGGTAGTTCTTTACACAGTTGTCCAATTGTCCAAGCGCTGTTACTCCGGACTGCGGCGACAGTATCTTGAACTAGGGCTTCAATTAGTGGTGGGATTGCGCCGACAACAGCTTCGTAACCGACTTCTGCCATCTGTGCTAAGGCGCTAGCAGACCATAAGCGCACGGCGGAAATGTCAGTTCTCAACGCATCTGCTAAGGGTGGTAAACAACGGCGATCGCGGCAGTTTCCTAAAGCCCAAACTACACCTTTTCTGACATAGCCGTTCCAATCTCGATACAGTTGAGTAATTAACGGTTCTACTGCATCAGGACTGGGGTTTCGACCAATAGCATAGGATGCACTTACTCGCACCAAGGGACAGGTATCAGTCAATAAGCGAATGAGCAGAGGGGTAGCTCGTGAATCTTCAATATCACAAAAAGCACGAGCTGCTAGCATCCGTTGCTGTGGTTGAGCATTTTCTAACAGGGCTAGCATTTCATCTGGGTCAGGTTTGGGTACTTCTGACTCAGCCGTGATTGGTTCTATTTTATCTAGGGGGCTTTCTAATTCCTCTTCGATATCAAGTAGGATTAGGTCTTCTTCGTCATACATATTTCTCTTGCACGCGCGAGTAGGATTCATATAAACCCCCCGTGCTATTTATTTAAAGCTTTATTGTTATTGGTTAAATCATTGTACACTTTCTCATCCATCTCTCATCCGATGACTTCAGAATTCAGTGGACAAAGAGGAGTAATGGGTAATGGGTAATGGGTAAGAGTTTTACCAATGACCAATGACTAATGACTCTTCCTACCCTATTGCCTATTGCCTATTGCCTATTGCCTATTCCCTATTTAAAGACTTGACCATCCACAGAGATTGTGTTTGATAGCCTAGTTGGTTGTAAAGATTTAGGGCGGCTTGATTGGATTGAAATACTTGGAGTCCGATTTGGCGATCGCCTCTTTGCTTTGCCCAGTTTTCTGCATATTGCATCAAAGCTGTACCCACACCCCGCCGACGATGTTCTGGTACGACATAAAGCAGGAAGATGTGAGCATGGCGATCGCCTTGGACTTGATCTAGGGCATTTCCCATCCACAGACAGGCGATGGGGGAGGGGGAGAGGGGGAGAGGAGGGGGGGGGGGAGGGGGGATGGGGAGAAAATCCTTCACCTTGTCCCCTTGTTTCATTTTGAATTTTGAATTTTGTTAGCGCAGCGTTAGCGAGTCCGCGAGCGTCATTTTGAATTGATTTGTCTCCTTGTCCTGCAAAATCTACCCACCACAAGGGTGTATCTTTGGAGAAGTATTGCTCAACAGTCATGGCGAGGTGAGCAAAGTCTTTGTGTTCTGGGAACAACTCATGGTAGGTACGCTGCATAAATTTGACTAGCAGCGATCGCTCTAATGTTGAGCCACGACGAATGCAGTAATCTGGTAATGAAAGGTCATTAGTCATTAGTCATTGGTCAATAGTCAATAGTCATTAGTCAACAGATTGTCTTATCCTCCCTCACTCCCTCACTCCCCCACTCCCCTACTCCCCTACTCTCTACTCATCACGGGCTAAACGCCCCGCTTCCGCTAACAGCACTCAGCACTCATAACTGTTTTAGAATTGGTATGACACCAACTTCTTCTATAGGTGCTGGTGCTGCCATGTCTGAGGGAAGAAAGATGCGAGCGCTGACTGCTACTAGAGCAAAAATGAATACTAATACTACTAGTAGGGGTGCAATGTACTGTCGAAAGATAGCCATAATTTTGCTGGTAATTAAATTAGGTTGTGAGATCCAACCTAGCTAAAGATTTGTAAATTTTACTTGACTTAATTTTAGCTATTTTTGGACATGGCAGCTCAAAATTTAGCGGGTATCACGGTCTAAGTCATCAAGCACTCTCTCGCAATACCAGTTTTCGGGCATTCCAGGATAGTTTTGTTTTGCTTGGTCGATTAATCGTTCTGCTGCCTCTACATCACCGGATAATTTGGTAATCAGTTTGTTTTTGAGAGGGTTGGCAGGTATTGGCTCATTTGTTTGAGTGGGAATCTTCGCTGGTAATACTTGCGTCTGTTCTCGCTTGAGTTGCCAGAACAAGACGTAGTAGAGAGTGCCAAAAATCAAAATCAGGCTAATTGTGCCGAAAAAAGTTAGCAGGTTAAATGTTAGATAACCTAAAACTAACTGTGAAAGCACATAGCCAAGTAACAAACCTGTGAGTAAGAGAATAAATGTGCCGACGATGATAATTACTTGGGTTCCCATACATCCTCTTCATCAAGTCCTGGTCTAGTTAGTGCCACTGGTTTAGGATTCCAAGGGGCAACAAAGGGCAACAGCAGCAATCCAGGTATTGCCGCTACTAGGGTTAGCAGGAAGAATACAGGCCAGCCCGTAGCTTTAGCCAGATCACCTGCTGGGGCAGAGAGAACGTCTCTACTAATAGCCATTAAGCTAGAGAATAATGCGAATTGAGTAGTGGTGAAGCGATGGTTACAAAGATTCATCAAGAAAGCTACTGTAGCAACTGTCACTAAACCAGCACTGAAGTTTTCGATATTCACCGCCAAGACTAAAAGCGAATAATTTTTGCCAGCAACGGCTAGTGCATAATAACCTAAGTTACTCAGCAATTGCAGGATACCAAAGATCCACAAACCGCGATGAAGATGAATTTTTGTCATAATCACGCCACCAGCTAAAACGCCTACTGTGGTGGCGATAAAGCCTATCCCTGCTTGAATTGCGCCAATTTCGGTTTTGCTAAAGCTGATTTCTCTTAAAAATAGGTTGGCTGTAATTCCTACTAGAGAGTCACCCAGTTTGTAAAGGATGATGAAAATTAAGATGACACTGGCTTGAGTTATGCCAAATCTGTGAAAAAATTCTTTGAAAGGTAAGAAAATCGCTGCTTGTAGATTTTGCGGAGGACTATCTTCTGTGACTTCACCCAATAACTCTGTGGGTAGGAACAAAGACGTGACAATCCAAGCTACGATTAACCCTGCCAATAGCCAGTAAAATACAGGCAGAGCAATAAACCCAACAAAAACACCTCCAAGTAATCCAGCAA
The DNA here is from genome assembly GCF_013393945.1 of Nostoc sp. TCL26-01. Taxonomy (NCBI): domain Bacteria; kingdom Bacillati; phylum Cyanobacteriota; class Cyanophyceae; order Nostocales; family Nostocaceae; genus Nostoc; species Nostoc sp. TCL26-01. Next base: position 2,033,825 of record NZ_CP040297.1, on the reverse strand, counting down.
CTAAAACGGTGATCAACAATATAAAGATGACATCTCTAACTGAGAGAGGTGCAAATGTTGTAGCGTTGCGGGTATCAGGTTCTGGCGGTGACCATAGGGTAGTGAGAATGCTTCCTGCCATTAAAGCAGCCATGAGTAAGTAAACACCGTTCCAAGGAATATGGTCTGCTAAAACCAAAGCGAGGGAACTGGTGATAAACAAGGCTAAACGATAGCCTAAAACCCAAACAGATGCTCCTGTTTCCGCTTCTAATGGGTTTAAAATATCGGTACGGTAGGCATCCCCAGCTATGTCTTGGGTGGCGCTTAAAAAGGTAATGATGAGACAGTTAATTGCCAAGATTTGCAGTACTTGGCTACTTTGATTCGGTTGTTGTAATGCTAAGGTGGCGATCGCTAATGTTAACCCAATTTGCGTGATTATTAACCAACCCCGTCTAGCACTCAACAGTGGTGGGACAAATCTATCTAATAAAGGCGACCACAAAAATTTGAGAGAATAGGGCAAAGCCAATAACCCAAACAATGTAATTTTGCCAATATCCACCTTGGCATCCTGCATCCACAACTGTAATGTTCTACTGGTTAAGAATAAAGGCAGTCCAGACGCAAAACCCAGCAGTAGTAGCGCCCCCATTTTGCGACTTTGAAAGGCTCGTCGCAGTGCTTGCAATTCCCTCATTATTTAAATTAATCCTTCTCACCAGAGCGAATTTATCTTGGCATAATTCGTAATTCTTAATTCGTAATTAAGAAAATCTCTTTTTATCTACGTCTGTGAACATTGAAAATTACTTAATCTTCCTTAATTAAATAAACTTCATGCCCTCTAATTTCTACACCATGAGCAGCTAGGCATTTTTCCCAGCCTGCACGAGTCCCAATTTCACTTTTATCCTGAAGCAATCCTAATTCTTGTTCTTGTTGGGTGAGTTTAGCAAATTGTTCGTAAAGCGGGTAGTTGGTGGTAACAAAAGTTTCTTTACGATGCAGCACGGGGGGATTTGCTCTGGTGCTGTAGTCTCGGTGGGTGACATAGAGAGTTTTTAAGTCAATTGTGATACTTGCTTGCAAGGCTGGATGGGGGTCTGTGTCAAAATCCGGATAAAATAAATAGGATATTTGCGGTTTGTCAGTGTAATATTTAATCAATGTAGCTCCATCTACACGTCCAATCGTCCGGCTAGCGCAACCTTCGTAAATTCGCAGCAAAGGGTCGATAGCAGGTAAGGCGGAAACATGGACGTAAAGTGCGCCACGTGTGAGTTTACCTATTTTGCTTTTTTCGCAAGCAGTTTGTACTACTTTTGGTCTACCTAAACTAAACAGTTTTTGGTCAGCGACGTTACAAGCTTCGTCATAACTACCAAAGAAGGCTTTGATGTCATGGCGAATTTCTGGTGCTAGTTGATGGAATTTGGGACGTTGATCAAAGTGGGTGAGGGCAAGGTAAACTTGGATATCCAATGAACGACGATAGGCGATCGCATCCCATTCTGCTTCATCAGTGGCTTGCAACACAACGGCGAAAGCCCGGCGAAAGTTGCCAAATTCCCCTAGTAATTCTGCTTCATTGGCTAATTCCCCTTTGCTGGGCAGTCTACCGCGCTGGGTGAAAAATTCCATCAGGGGTGTAAGTTGTTCTTGATAGTCGGCAAACCGCTTGCTGGGAATGCGGACTCGCGGTGTAGAGGTGCGAGAAAAAAACCTGATGGCTTTGAAACTTTCTTTTTCAGCTTCATCTCGAAAGACAAAGTAAACTCCCAACGCCACGGGAACTGCATCTACATTTAAGACTTGATCAATATAGGTTTTCAGCTCTGCTTGTTCGTAGTATTTTTGAAAAGTATTCCGGCTGGTAACAATCCCATCGTTGTAGGCTAATTGAGCTTTACTAGGGGCATTAATTAATATTTGAGCTGCCACAATTAAAACTTGACGGGTGATTTCCCACGCTTGGATGAGACTTTGATGGCGTTCTTCTGTATCTTCAATGACATTGAGGACATAACCCAAGTTGACGACATCGGCGGGAGTAATTGCTGCATCCGGATAGTAATAAGGGTCCCAACCTGCGCTAGTGTAGCCAAGATTAGCTACACGCTGAACATCCCCTCCATAACCACAGCCATAGTCAAAAAAACTCTTGTCTGGGTTAAGGATTGCCCATTCTATAGCTAATCGTACAGGACGTGAGATTTCAGTGCGAGCGATCGCTGCTCTATGACGCTCGATTTCTAGCGTTTCGGACATGAGAATAATTCGTAATCCGTAATGCGTAATTAAGAAACCTATTACTAAACATTTTTTCCATCTTTTAGGGCGATGTCGATTAAATCTTCAATTTTCTTGATATTTGGATCACCTGCTAAATAACCAATACCACGATGTAAATGTAGGCGAAATTGAGTTACTAAGGTTTCCTGGTCTGTAGAATAACCATCATTGTGACAGCGTTGCTTGAGGGCGAGGAGGAGAATATCAGACATTTCCCCACCAAAAACACGCCAAGTCATCTCCACATTGCTATCTTGAGGAATTGGTACGGGTGAAGGTGGAGTTTGTTCGGCGAGGGAACGACAAAAAGCCCAACGACAGAGAATATTCCATTGGTCAATTTTGGTGTTACGTCGCAGTTTTAATAATTGGTCTTTAGCCGTTTGAGAAAGTTTAATTCTTTCGATAGGAAATTCCATAGTAATTCGTAATTCGTAATTCGTAATTGGTAATTATTTTTTTTAGAGCAAGACTTTTGTTTTACTTAAGGATTTGGGAAAAATATAAGTTATGACTTAGAAGAAAATTATGGTGACTAACATTAGTATTACTGATATAACTAAAAGTTTTGCCATTAGAATTGTTAAAGCTTGTCATTTTTTAGATGAAAGACCTGGAGTTTATCGCATATTGTCTAAACAGTTGCTTCGTTCTGGGACTTCAATTGATGCAAATGTGCGAGAAGCACAATCTGCACAGTCTCATAAAGATTTTATCAATAAATTGGAAATTGCTTTAAAAGAAGCACGAGAAACCCAATTCTGGTTAGAAATCTTAATTGAATCAGAACTAGTAGAAAAACAAAAATTTCAGCTACTTCTCCAAGAAGCCAACGAGATTGGCAAGATTCTAGTTACATCTACAAAAAAACTCAAATATAGGAATCCGACGTGATAATTCAAATTACTTGATTAAGTAAACAACAGGATCATAAGTGGCAAATCGCACTTAGATTTCATGCGTAAACTCAGTCTAAATTACGAATTACATAGGTGCAAGCCTACTCTTCGAGAACGCCTTACGGCGAACCCGTACGGTATTACGAATTACGAATTACCAAAAGTATTTGTTTTCTACTACCGTTGTTTGACGAGTAGCTGAATTATATTTTAAGAGATACTCACGAGCGATCGCTTCATTTTCTCGGAGTGTTTCTACTTCTTGTTTACCAATTTCAGTGTCGGTGGAAAGGAGAATTACTTGATGACTAGCTGATGGAAAGTAACGTTCTATTAAGTTTTGGCGGTGAGAAGAGTCCAGTCTACCAAGAGGTGTATCGATAGCTACTGGTAAACGCAGTCCAGAAACTTTGGCGAGTCCCCAAAGAAAAGCGATCGCCAAGAGTTGTTTTTCTCCTGCTGACAAACGATGTTTAGGAACTGGTTGACCCTCAAAATCGAATAAAGATAGAGCAAAGGTCTTAGTATCAATAGCAACGCGAAATACTAAGTCAGATTTATGTAGTAAGTAGAGGAAACAATTCTTCACTTCCTCCTCTAATTTATTGAGTTTTCGTAGGGTTAATTTTTCTCGAAAAACTTTAAGTGTTTCTTGGACTTTAGAGGCTGAGTTAATAATATGCTCTCTATTTTTATGGTCTATATTTTTATCAGTAAAATCTTTTAATTCTTTTTTCGTTATTTCAATTGTATCCGTTAATTTTGCTAATTTTTGGTGAGTTATTTCATAATTTGCTTTAGCTTGTACAACTTCATTTTGTGCTGTGTCCACAGCATCGCGCAGCTTTTGATAAGCTTCTGGTTCTGCTGCTGTCTGTACTTGTCTTTCTAAGGTAATAATTTCTTCTTCTAGATTCTTGAGATTATCTAACTTCTGTTTTGCTATATTGCGAGCATTTTGTAAATGATATCTCACATTATCTAATTGACTTAAACTTTCCTCATCAGCTAATAGCCAAGGTGCTTCGGCTTGGGAAGAATCTGTATATAAACTATCAAGATCATCAACTAAAAAAGATTGGATTTTATCAATTTTTGTGGGGGCGATCGCTAATTGCCTCAGCCAACTTAATAAACGTTGATCTCGCTCTAATAAAACATCTCTAGCTAATTGTATCTGTTGATTCCGAAATTCCTTTGTTCCCTGTGCTTGTACCTGACTTAATAAATTAGGAATTAACGCTAAAGGTAAAATATCAGCAGCTAATTCACACAACGACTGCCGAACTATTTCTAATGCAGTAGTTTTTTCCTTTTGTTTTTCTTCTAACTGACTGCGTTCAGCAGCAATTTTACCACCATCAGATACGAATTTATCTAAAGCTACTTGTTGAATAGTCTCTAATTCAGCAATTTGATTTTTAAAATTAGCTAATTTCTTTTCTGTTGACTGATAATCTTCTTGCTGTTGTAATAACTTTTTTTCGATTTCGTCTAAGTTAGCTAAATCTTTAATATCAGCCATCTCTTTCCGCTTGCGATTGACTAAAACCTCCAAATCAATTGCTAATTTATCTGCCAATTCTAGCCCTAAAAGCCCCCGAATAGCTTCAATAACTATTTGTGGTGGTAATTCTTGCTCCGCCAGTTCCTTAACTTGCTCACCATCAAATAAAAATAAATTAGAAATCCCTAAAGGCAGGAGATTTTCTATATAGTCATCCCAAATATTTACTAAAGACTCTGGCCATGTATCATTATCCCCTAAAATTCCTAGTGTATCTTTACCATCTTTAGGATTTTTTTCCCAATAGCGTACAATCCGATATTTAATTGGCTTATCGTTTTCGATATGTTCAAATAGTAATTCAATTCGGGTTTTCTCAGCAGGATTTGCTTTACTGTTAACACATTGATTTAAAAAATCACTATAGCTCAAATTACCACGAGTAGAGCATTGAGCGCGTTGTCCATATAATGCCAGACGAATAGCATCCATCAAAGTAGTTTTTCCGCCACCATTCATACCACCTAACAGAATAATTGGGCGAAGATTTTCCTCGGTTCTTGGGTCAAGATTGATTACTTGTTTGCCACAGTAAGGGCCGAAATTTTCTAATACGAGTTCTAGAAATATCATTTGTCTTTATAGATAAAATATGGGGGCAAAAGGTATACTTCTAACTTGCACATTTTGGAAGTGGGAGGCTCATATGTTGCACTAGGCGACTGGAAGTCGCGGCTACACAGGCAAAACCCGCCTGCGCGGGTTTCAAACCCTTGATTTTGTGTTAGTCCGCGTAGACGGCCTACCCTCCGGGTTCCGCCTTAGCGGTACGTTTGTATAGCCAAGCCACTGCGTTGTGAAGACACTGCGTTGTGGGAGTTCCCCCCATTGTCGCAAGTGGCGTGCGATTTCTAATCGCTAGGGCTAGGTGTAAGATGTGAGTATGGGCAATCATTCCGGGTGAATTTTATTCGCCTTTACGTTGGTGTCAGGTAAATTTAATTCCCATGTAGAAATAACAGATTTTTGTTGATGATGAATAGCCTGATTCCTGATATAGTGAGCAACATTATCAATCGCATCATAACTAACTGTAAAAGCCGCATAACTACCTTGCCATTTAAAAAAATCACTAGTTTTAACTTCATTGTTTATAAAGTGAGAAGAACTGCCCTTAATCTGCTTAATTAAATCAGACACGCTAACAGTTACCGGAAAACCTATTAATAGATGAATATGATCTTCAATGCCACCAATCGCAATAACAGTACATTTTAACTGTTCACATTCTCGAATAATTGCTGCATAAACTAACCTTTGAATCTCAGGTGTGATAAGAGGTAATCTATCCCAAGTTGCCCAGACATAATGTAAATAAAGTTGCGTGAAATTTGCTCTCATTTCTCTTCAATCTCTCAAGATGAGTTTTCAACTCATTTATCTTCAACCCGCGCAGGCGGGTTTTGCCTGTGTAGCCGCGATTTCTAATCGCCAGAATATTAATTGTCCATCGATTTTATCTTCAACCCGCGCAGGCGGGTTTTGCCTGTGTAGCCGCGATTTCTAATCGCCCGGTATATTTGTTGAAATATGACGAATCAAAATACTCATAACTTCACCACGGTTAGAACTAGGTAATAAAGGACTCCATTCATTAACTTCGGCAAAACCAAGTTTGTATAAAGTGAGAATTGTATTGTTAACTCCTCTTTTGGAACCATAAATTACTACTTTCACAGACTCTCTATCTGGCGTTGTTTCTCTGGAATCTTTGCTGGAAACAAGCAGTGCGGTTGTTTGAGAATTCTCTGCTAAAAAGCTTGTACTCATTGAAATCTACCTGTTTGTTGGTAATCTGTGTTGTTACCTATTGGCAACAACACTATCTTACACCTTTAGTTACCGATGGGTAACATTTACTCTGTTATAAGCCTTTGACACAATCAAAGGCATGGGAAAAGCAGGAAAAGCACTCAAACAAGTGTTAGAAATCTACGGCATTAGCCAAAACAAGTTAGCAGTGACAATGGGAACAGGACGGCCAAACGTTCACCGTTGGGTGAATGAAATTAGAGATCCTGTTGCTGATACACTGTTAGAAATTCGTGATGCACTCAAGAAAATTAATCCCGCAGCAGCAGAGGAGTTTATCAGGTTGTACTTAGGAGATGCCAAAGATGATAATGAGCAAGCTTAAAGCTTTGTCTGTTTATTTTTAAATTTCACATTTGCCCACGTCTTTGCATTGTCATCAGATTTTGTAGTATTTTTTGTATCAATTTGTGTATTAGGTGTACTTATTTGTTCCTCTGGGACAACAAAATCTGCTAAAGTTAGCTGTCTAACTTTTTCTCTAACTGTTGTAATATCACCTTGACTAACAGCTTCTCTTAAATCACGTTTTAAATGAGCATTTTTAATTGCTTCTTCAGCAGAACGGGAACTAGTATTAAAACATTTTTCTAAGGTGTCGTAGATTCCTACACGCTTTGTTTTCTTACGAAATTGCCATTCTGTGCTTAAAAGTTTTGACACAAGTTCCAAGTGCATATTATCATCAGCACAGATTTCTTCTAACACAGCCCATTCATCGCTACCCAACAAATTAAGGTCTGCACCGGGACGCGGGTCTTTAAATTTTTCACCAGTTACTTCTTGATAAATGCGTGGTAAGCTGTCATCAAACTCATGTCTTTCTTCTAGCCAGATGCGGCGAATTTCGCTAAGTTCTTCTGTAGAAATCAGAGTAATATCGCGCATATTTTCTGGTGCTGTTTGGCGGATTTGTTTTTCGACTCTCAGTAATTTTCTCAGCCAATCTTCCCGCGCTTCTTTAAGATAGGGGCCAGGAATTGGTTCAATAGATATTTCACTCTCTAAGTTACGTTCATACAGTTGAACATCTCCATTTCTGCGGCGAAAATCACGGCGATCGCGTGTTTCTTCTGCATCTAATTCCTTCCGAAAATCAAGTAGAGGTTGCATCCACTCTTTTTCTTCATCATTTTGAATCATAGCTGCTAGAGATTTATCCTGGCTGACTAGGGTACAAACCCAGCATCCAAAACGAGAGCTACCACAGCTTGGAGTAGAAGTATCAACTACTAAGGGACATTCATTATCAGCAGAAGCACCCCGATAAATAGCAAATAAATCTTTATTGCTATATCCCCAAGGATTTTCCCACTGCATTAAATAAATCCAAACTTCATCATTTTGCCAGTCTTCAATAGGGCTGTAAACTAGAGAGTTTGGCAAATTCATGTTAGGACTTAGGCGATCGCGTACCCGCATAGCTTCTAATTTTTTCATTCTGCTAGCGCGTCTTGTGCTTTCTGCTTTGCGAGTTCCCAGCACAACAATAGCTTCTCCACTAGCTCGAATTACATCACGTATAAAGCGATTCGAGGGATTAATTTTCAGACGTTCTGTACACCAACGGAATTTACCTCTTGGTGCTGGATAACCTTTCCCTATCAAACCCACCCAAAATGTTTCTTTAAAATCTGGCTGTAATAAATGAGGTTCAAATGGTAATCCTTGCGCTTGGGCTTCTAATTTCATTTGTTGTAGAGAATTTCGCACCCAAGCTGCAACAATAGGATTTTCTACCAGTGTGTCTGTAGTAATGACGTAGATTGTTTTAGTCCGTTTTTCTGGTGAGAGTCCAGCGATCGCATTCCAGATCAGCTGTAAAGTCGCCGTGCTATCCTTACCACCGGAATAACCAACAACCCAGGGTATTGCATCTAAACAATACAATTCTTGAATTTCAGTGGTAAGAACTTGGATATACTCTACCAACTCTGCTACAGTACGTGTCTGCTGACCTTTATTTTCTGGTTGTTGTGCTTCAGTCATTGCTTCTTACCTCTGGACATTTGGGCGTTACGGCTTTTTTACCTCAGCGTATGGAATGCGAGGGTTCCCAAAAAGTTTTTAAAAACTGATTTATTAGTATCTAACTTTTTGGATAATATAGCTACCTTACAAGACCAAGTTTTTAAAAATTAATATGAGAGACATTTCATCTGGACCAACTGCTGATATTGCTAGAGAGTACCTAGAGAGAGAAAACACGGAAAAAGAGGTACTAGCTTTACTTTTAGAGAAATTTTTAGAAAAGAAAGACCAAATTCTTGTACAAAAAACTGAGATGGGTGGAAGTGAAGCTTATGTAGGTTCTGTCACCTTAGAATGGTTTGCAGGCCGAGTTCATTTTGCTTCTGGTTTACCTCTGCTACAAAAAAAGTACAATCCTGAGACTGGTAACATCGAAATTGATGCGGATAGTATCGATGAAATTCAACAACGTCCTGTTGACTGGTCGCGTCAAGCACCCTTGGTTCAGTATTTAGCTGCGAGAAAAAATCATAAGTTTCCAGCAGTGCTAGTAGTAATTAACCAACCTTGGGTGGATAACCCTAAAGCATCTGAGTGGGATAGTGAAGAACGCGCCACAAAATCTACTACAGATTTTACACCTCTAGATAAAGATGGTAAGGTCGGCTTACTCAATATTTCTGAAGAAAATGTCACCATTTATGCCCTAGATGGTCAACATCGGCTGATGGGAGTTCAAGGTTTAATGGAGTTAATTAAAACTGGTAAACTCCAGCGATACAAAAAAGATAAAACTGCTGATGATAGTTTTATTACGATGTCAGATTTATTAGAGCAATATCAAGTAGATCCTACTTATTTACAAAGCTTACCTAAAGAAAAAATTGGTATTGAGTTTATTTGTGCAGTGAACGCTGGGGAGACTCGCAACCAAGCTAGAAGAAGAGTCAGGTCGATTTTTGTCCATGTCAACTTGATGGCTGCACCTTTAACTAAAGGTCAGTTAGCACAGTTAAATGAAGATGATGGTTTTGCGATTGTAGCTAGAAAAATTGCTGTGACTCATCCACTTTTGGAACAGCGTGCAAATCGTAACCCGCGTGTTAATTGGAACAGTGCAACTGTCGCGGCAAACTCTACAGTTTTGACGACACTGCAAGCGCTACAAGATATGTCTGAGCGATATTTAGGTCAAAAATTCCCACACTGGAAACCATTGGAAAAAGGTTTAATTCCTATGCGTCCAGAAGATGAAGAAATTGAGCAGGGAATTGAGGAATTTAAAAAGCTTTTTGATAATTTGGCTAATTTGCCTAGTTATAAAATTTTAGAACATGAAGATACCCCTGTTTTGCGAAGATTTAGTTTTGAAAAGGGAGGCGGTGAAGCAAATATACTTTTCCGTCCTGTAGCCCAAGTTGCTTTAGCACAAGCTTTAGGATTTTTAGTATTTAAAAAAGGTTTTTCGATCACCAGTGTTTTTAAAAAGTTGCGAAAGTTTGACCAACAAGGCGGTTTTACTGGTATGGAATATCCTCAATCTCTTTGGTATGGGGTTTTGTATGACCCTAATAAAAAGCGAGTGCAGGTTTCTGGAAAGGATTTGGCAGCAAAGTTATTAATTTATATTTTAGGTGGGATTGAAGATTCAATGGAACGTGCTGAACTTCGTAAGGCTTTAGCTAATGCTAGAACTGTGGAAAATAAAACAATTAGCTTTGATGGTGAATTTGTCGATGCAAAAGTTGTAGGGCTTCCACTGCTGATATGAGTTACAGACTCTAACAAGAAAATTTCATTAGGGTTTTCACTGATTACAAACCGCTTAAAAACAGCATAGTATAATAAATACTTGGCTTAAATTATACAGACGCTTTTATGGTTAACGTAAATCAGGATAGTGCTAATACCGTTTCACCAGAAATTCAAGGTGGATTTACTGCTTCTCTTGAACCTGTTTTTTCTAAATATCATCGTGAGCGCTGCTATCCAGCGCTAATTTTTAGGCAGGGCAAGCGTACTATGTTACAAATAAATGTACCTGCTGGCGATTTTCCAGCGCTTTTAGTAGCAAAACCTGCTACTGACGATGATCCCGAATCAGGTAAACAACGTCCAGAAATTCCAGGCCATGCTGATGACATCAAAAACTATATTATAGAGCAAGTCCAAAAGAACAAAATTCTGAACTTCAAGACAATGATGTAGAAATTTTATCTAATGCTTTAGCTAATTGTCTCAATAAGTTTTTCTTTGAGTGCAATGATACAAGGTATATTTCTGAAGCAGATGTAAATACTTTAACTTCTAGCGAGTTAAAGAGATTTAAAGATGAATGTCTATTAGGTGTAAGTGTTGGACTCGAAGTTCTGGGTCGTTTGCTTCACTTTACTTATGACAAAAATAGAAATTATTTTGATGAAGCAAAAATTTCTCAACTCGCACAGATAGGTTGGACTAAAAATAACGAAATATGGGTAAATAATTTAATTAGGTTAGACCAGAATCCTAAAAATCCGAATAAGCCTTACAAACTTTCTACTGGTGCAAATGCAGTGATTGATGGAGTGAGAAGAGTAAAAGATAAATTAGGATGGGTATAAAAATACTCCTATTAAAAATAGTCTAATTCTAAGAGAGGAATTTTGTGAGATCAAATTCCTCTTCTTTTTCATCTTTGTGAGTTCGTTCATAACTAAGAAATAATAAAATTCGCTCTAAATAATCAACGGCTCCACGTAATTCATTTTGTAATATCTCTAGCCCTCCATTAGCATATTCTTCAAAAACTTGGTTACGTAAAGTTTCATATTCTTCTTCATAAATAGATAAGATATTGATATCCTGAGTTTCTGTCATTCCTAATAATTTAATCACAACATCATTTCCTACTGAAGCAAAATATTCTAGCCTGATTGGCGATGGTTCTCGTTTAGAAATTTCCCCCAAAGATACACGCTTTTTATGCTTTGCGCCTAAAGCTGCGGCAAATACAATCACATCAGCGAAGGTTTGAAAAGGGCCTGTACCACCATCGGAAGAGGTTAACGCTTTCACTAAATCTGCTTTATCTTTAGCAACCCTGATTCTGCCAGTTTCAGCCATTGACTTAAATATATACTTTGTAGTTATGATACCCGAAAGCCGCAAGCGATCGCACCTTTACACCGCATCATTTTATACTAGTAACAACAAACAACTGCACTCTGTTGACTATTCACAGAGTCAACAGGGTAAATAAATAATGCAGTCATCATCAGTAGTAAAATTCTGTGTAGTGGTTCTGAAAACTAACGAGAAAACATGGCGATCGCTCGTAAAAGTTGATAAGATTCACTCTTAATCAGTATGGAGCATCCCAACCAAATTAAAACTAAGGGAAAGACTTTACGACCATAGCGTGCTAAAACGGGAGCCATCAGAGGATTTCGAGTCATATTGTATGACATGAAGCACCATACACCCACTGTCAAATAGCAGACACACAAAATTACACCCAAACTTGGGAGATTGCTACTAGCAAACAATGGTACATAAATCCCAATATTATTACCACCATTGGCAATAGTAACGGCGGATACACGGTAAGTTTGTGGATCGCGTAGAGTTGCCCACAAAGATTTACGATGGCGATAAGATGTCTGAGAACCAGGAAAGTCTACTGTTACCGCTTGTACTGTATCTTCTTCTTGTTCTCGTGTCAGCAGATGATTGATCCCAATAGCGATAGGTAGAAAACCTAGCAACCCCACCCAAGCAGTCGGTAATATTAACCCACCTAAAAAACCAGGCAGGCTAGCAACTACTAATGCAGTGAATCCAATAAACTCACCCAGAATCACATTCATGGGACGAAAGTGACGATTGACTTTGCCAAAAAAAGCAGTCAAATATAAGTTGTCATCAAAAGTAGTGGCAAAAGCTGTAGAGATGCCAATAATAATTGTAGTAGTTAGCCAATTCATGTTCGTTGCTTAAGGTAATAAATGCCCCAATGTCAGGAGAACTCAGAGGGAATTGCCATCAATAAAATTGATGTTGTTTGTTTGCAAGTAAGGTACCTTAGCCGCGCATGAATTAGATATTAATACTGACTACCCAATAAAATCAAATCTTCTTTTTTCTTAAAACGATAAATAAAATTTATGATGCAGAGCAATCAACTCAACTACGAGCATAGACGAAAACTCTATGCTATTTTTAGATGTCATGAACTCGAATGCAGATATTCTTAGCGATCGCCTGCCCATTATTACAACAAACCAAAAATCCCCAGTCAAAAGTAAGAATACTTAATATTATGTACTTTTATTTCATTTCCCAGCATTAAGAAATCGACTACGAGATATCTGCGGTTGAATCATAAATCTAGAGGCTGGTATTTTTACGGTTTAAAACTCCGTGACACTCATCGCATCCATCACTTACCTTTAGAGGGTGTTGGAAAAGTTTCAGTAGGTATAAAAATGTCATTCTGACTGGAGCGGAGCGTCAGGAAGAATCCAGGTTTTGTGGCACATACCGTGATGTTTCATTCCGCTACGCTGCATTCAACATGACAAAGAAACAGACTTTTCCAACGTCCTCTTAGATGGTTTCACAACTCCTGATCATTAATCAAAATTAGGGGGAGTATTTTTGCCTAATACTTTAGATATAAAAGCGAGAAAATCAGAATCCATCTTACGTCTAGATTTATCTCAACATCCTCACAAATTATCAGCAACTTGTGCTTTAAATCAACATTCTCTAGAAATTTAGTGAGATAATAGAATCGTGAGGAAAAGAACGGACGCTAATTAACTAGAAAGGGGAAAAATTATGAAACTCAAGCTATTAGCAGCTCTAGCCTTAGCAACTCCCCTATTTTTGGCTAACTCAGTGAAAGCTGGGAATCCGCAAGACCTACAAAGGTTATTATCAACTGGGGAATGTATTGGGTGTAATCTATCAGGCATGAACCTCAGTGGCGCTCATCTAATTGGTGCTGATTTACGAGGCTCAAATTTGGCTGGGGCTAACCTCTCTGGTGCTAACCTCGAAGGCGCTGACTTAACAGACGCTAACTTAAAACGTGCTAACTTAACTTCAGCCTACCTAACCAACGTCAACTTTAAAAAAGCTAATCTGAATGGGGCAAACTTGACTCGCGCCCATGTATACGACTCCAACGTTTATGGTGCATCAATGGAGGATCTCAACATCACCGATGCAGAAATTTACAACACTGCAATTGGTATTGGTGGCGAAGATGGTCAACAAATCCCTGACTGGGATTAGGCTGAACTAATTAAGCTCTCTTTGAGAAACACAAATGGGGTGGGTAAGTTTTAGTGATCAAAAGTTGGGTATTAACACCCACCCCAAAAAATATTGAGATAGCACCTGATTTGTAAAAAGTTTAAAGATGAAAAACCCCGACTCCTCGCTGAAGTCGGGGTTTTGCTTTCTTACCTGAGGATGATAGGAGATGATTATTCTGCATACCTATTGAGATATCAAAAAATGTAAAGTAATATTTACAACGATTCTCATACCTGACTCAACAAAAGTGACATCTCAACAAATTTTCATCTGGAGTAAAAAGTTTAAAACTTCACAACTACCAATTCTCTTAACAGATAGCCTCACTATTTTTTGGGGAGATTGGTTAGATTTACGGGTGCGAGTAGCCCAAGTAGCTGCTTCTGGATTAATATCTCCACTGATATATATATTGGCTTTCGGTCTAGGTTTGGGTAACTCAATTAGACCTGGTTCTGCTATCAGTGGGAATTACGATAACTATTTAGAATTTATCCTACCGGGTATGGTAGCATTATCATCCATGACCATTAGCTTTGGTGGGACGACATTCTCCATTTGTGGAGATAGATTATTTAGCAAAACCTTTGAAGAATTATTACTCACACCCATACATCCTTTAGCGCTGCACATTGGGAAAATGCTGGCGGGAGTTGTCAGAGGGTTAATGACTTCAGGTTCAGTAATTTTAGTAGCCCTACTATTAACAGGCAATTGGCACTTTCTTCATCCCTTGTTTTTACTTTTACTAGTATTAAACTGTGCAGTATTTGCCGGATTAGGTGTAATTGTTGGGTTATCAGTGCGATCGCTCGAATCAGTGGGACTGTACAATAACTTTGTGATTATCCCTATGTCCTTTTTAGGCGCGACATTCTTTGACCCCAGTACACTACCACCAGTATTCAAAGTCGTAGTTTACTTATTGCCACTAACTTACACCAGTATAGGCTTACGTGCTGTCGCACATTTACCCTTATCTCAATTTCCTTGGTATAGCATACCTATATTGTTAATTGTAGCGATCGCCCTTTCTTTATGGGGTAGCGATAAATTTGCCCACCAACAAGACTAGCAACAAACAAAGATTTTCAAAGTTTCTCTCTTCCTCGTCCCACAAAACGTTAATCTGACTGGGTAAGTGGATAAAAACCAACAATGACTCAGACTTCTAACATTCGCCAGTTGTTAACCGATGTCAAACTAGGGTTACTACCTCATCTCGACCAACGCTTAAAAGACATCGAAGCCACCCTTAAACAGCAAGGAAATCTCCAACTACTGCCTTATGATGTCCAATTTGGCGACTGTAATACTGTAGCAGCCAACGAACCCAGACCAGCAATTACCCAGTCAATCTCTCTGAGATTTTTTCTCATTGGTAGTATTCAAGATAAATTAGAACTTTTACTTATCGCTTCCGAACTCCAAAACGACATCGATGCCATAATTTTCGGCTGGAGTAACCGCGAATGGCATCAGTTTGAGAAACCCTTAAAGCGTCCAGTCACAAAAATTACAGGCGGCTCAAATTATGCAGTCCTAGAAGATCCTGTTGATTCCTGTCGTATTACTCTTTACCGAGAATTTGACTTAATCTACCCAGTCAGCTTTTGAAAAGTAAATAAGTAGTTGGACATAATTAAATTCTTATGTAGAGATAGGGAACAGGTTACAGGTTACAGGAAATAACTTGTGTAATTAATTCTGTCTGATTACTTATAGCAATTCCCAATTACAGATGTCTACTCTAGCTTTTCCTTGCGTTTCCAGAACTTATGCTGATTCGTTCTGCTACACCAGCTGATGTCCCCGCAGTATTACCAATGGTTGCTAAAATTTGTGCATTACATGAATCTTGGGATGCTGCCAAGTATGGTTTTCTCACTCATCCAGAGAAACGTTATGAAAATTGGTTAACAAGATTAGCAAATCAAGAACGCAGTGTATTTCTAGTCGCTGACAATCAAGGACAACTAGTAGCTTTTGTCGCGGCGACAGTCGAGCAAGAAATACCCATTTATCGGACAAAAGAATTTGGATTTATCCACGATATTTGGGTTGAACCGGAATATCGTCAACAAGGAATTGCCAAGCAAATAGTAGAAATGACAATCACTCGCTTTGAAGACATAGGAGTTCAGCAAATTCGTTTAGATACGGCTGCTGCTAACGAAGCCGCCCGTAAATTATTTACAGCTTGTGGTTTCCGACTCAGTACGATGGAAATGCTCATCGAATTACCAAACTAACTTTTGGCGTATTCAATCAAAAAATTAGACGATCGCCCCTTGCTAAAAATTTCGCCAAAGCGATCGCCTAAAATTGAGTAATGAGTCATGAGTGCTGAGTGCTGAGTTGTGATTTTTCTTCTCTCCCCAGTCCCAAGTCCCCAAACTACACAGCCTGATATGTAGCCGAGAGAGTAGCTGTAAGCGGTTGCCAACGGAAAGTGCGATCGCCGCCTCTTTCCACTACTACTTTCACTTTTGGTTCTAAGCTAGGTAAGTTGGTCAAAAACTCAACTTCTTGATCAGACAAGATATGTCCTTCAATAATCCACAACACCAACCCTTTAGACTTGGGTGGTAATTGTGCTAGCTGATAGCTAACAATTGGGGGTAAATAATACACTTCACCCACAGCTGCGCCACTACCAGTACTTTTTTTACCCAAATGGGGAGGTCTTACACCATGAACTCCTGTGAGATAAGCCGCAACATCGCCTAGTCCTCTAGCAGTGAATTGCACAGTTGTATAACCAGCCGCCCGCAACCGCCGCCGATATCGACCTTCAAAACCCCCTTCCAGAGGTACAAAAACGCCTAAAGATCCAAATTTCTCTAGATCGCGAATCAACCCGTTACCAGTGGTAATTAGTGCCATAGATTTTTTTGGATTTTTGTCCTATCCCACTTCGATATCTCTATTATTGACCCTGGAGTGATAGATTAAGTTAGCTCAAGATACTTATGCTTGAGATAAACTCTACTCAATCGTGCCAAATTCAGCATCTATCACAAAAGCCCAAAATTATTCTCTAGATATTATAGACAGCTACTACTAGATGGTTTATAATTTTAGATTGTGACCAAAATAGCTGATTAGCATATAGACCAGCACCTCAGTTGGTGTCAGCCTCAAGAACTGACAAACTAATTTCTAGCAAGAAATTAATTTAACTGAAACTGTGCAAACACTGCTAAACTAGAAAAGCTTTTTGGTCAAACAAGTGTTGATGGACAAAACAAGAGTCCATCATCCCGTGGCTATAATCACTCCTATAGTCGTGAAAAAGCAATTCAAGCCTGAGAACAATCGGTTTGACTTGTAGAGTGAAGTAGAAACTGAGCAGTGATGTTGGTTTAATAGCATTGAACTAGCCTCGGTTACAGGATACTGAGTAGCAAGAGCTGCTTAAGTCCACTACAATATGGCAGTAACCCAGAATCGGGATACCCGTTAGCGTTATTGCTACCAGAAAGTGCCTAAGCGATCGCTTGGACGAAGCGACGTTGCACAAAGCGCAAAGCTCTAAAGCATTGCCTTAACAGCAAAAGTTATTCCTTCAACAGAAGGTACTTATAGCTGTTCTGGTGACTAAGTGAGTCCAACTAAATAGATTCACAAAACAGTAAAGACACCGCCTGTTGTGTCCGGTATATCTGTGAGTGGCTATTTCCGCTTGCAGATTCCAGGTTTCGTCCGTACTTCACCGGAATTACGCAGTGTGTCACAAAAGCCCATTTCCAGGTCAGCAAGTAGAAAGGAGAGCCAGTTATTGTGTCTGTAGGCATTCTCGGCACCAAGCTGGGCATGACCCAAGTCTTCGATGAAGCAGGAGTCGCCATTCCTGTCACAGTCGTCCAAATAGGGCCATGCGTTGTTACACAAGTCAAAACAAAGCAAACCGACGGTTACGCCGCCATCCAAGTTGGTTATGGCACAGTCAAACCAAAAGCGCTCAACAAGCCCTCACTTGGTCACTTAGCCAAATCATCAGCGCCCCCACTGAAGCATTTGCAAGAGTATCGCACAGCTAGTTCTGGCGATTACACTCTCGGTCAAGAGATTAAAGTAGATATTTTTAGTGCAGGTGAACTGGTAGACGTAGTCGGTACAAGTATCGGTCGTGGCTTTGCAGGTAACCAAAAACGCAACAACTTCGGACGTGGGCCGATGTCACATGGTTCCAAAAACCATAGAGCGCCCGGTTCCATCGGTGCAGGGACAACACCAGGTCGTGTCTATCCAGGTAAGCGGATGGCAGGGCGTTTGGGTGGTACTCGTGTCACCATTCGCAAATTAACCGTAGTCCGTGTCGATGCGGAACGTAACTTATTACTAATTAAAGGAGCTGTTCCTGGTAAACCAGGGGCATTACTCAGTATTGTACCTGCCAAAAAAGTTGGAAAGTAGTCAAAAGTCACCAGTTAATACTCCAGTGTTACTGACAAATGACAACCGACAACTAACAACTGACAAAGGACAAAAAAATGGTTGAGAGTGTAGTAAAAAATTGGCAAGGAGAGCAAGTCGGACAAAAGCAGTTCGAGTTGAAAGTTGCCAGAGAAGAAACGGCGGCGCATATTGTACACCGCGCCCTAGTTAGACAGCAGACAAACGCTCGTCAAGGAACTGCCAGCACCAAAACTCGTTCAGAAGTGAGAGGTGGTGGACGTAAACCTTGGAGACAAAAAGGTACTGGTCGCGCCCGTGCGGGTTCCATTCGTTCACCCCTATGGCGTGGTGGTGGTGTGATCTTTGGCCCCAAACCCAGAGATTTTAATTTAAAACTGAACCGCAAAGAAAGACGTTTAGCACTGCGGACAGCATTTGTCAGCCGGATAGACGACTTAATTGTGGTAGAAGAATTTACCAACGAGCTAGCCCGTCCCAAAACTAAAGACTTAGTTGCAGCCATGACTCGTTGGGGCGTTGAACCAGAAAGTAAAGCGCTGTTAATTTTGGCAGAGTTTCCCGAAAACGTGTATTTATCAGCCCGTAACATCGAGAAACTCAAACTGATTGCGGCTGACCAACTCAACGTTTACGATTTGCTCCACGCTGACAAAATTATCGTCACCACATCAGCCCTAGAAAAAATTCAGGAGGTCTACAGTGACTAGGTTTGACCCCCGCAACCTGCCCGATTTAATCCGTCGCCCCATCTTGACAGAAAAAGCGACAATCCTGATGGAGCAAAACAAATACACATTTGAAGTCACTCCCAAGTCTAGCAAACCGCAAATTAAAGCGGCCATTGAAGACTTATTTCAGGTGAAAGTTGTCAAAGTCAATACAGCCTTACCACCACGTCGCAAAAAGCGTGTCGGTAAATTCATTGGCTTTAAGCCCCAATATAAAAAAGCGATCGTCACCATCGCCCCTGGGGATGTAGAGAAAGTCAGACAAGTCCTATTCCCAGAGGTATAAAATATCATGGGTACTCGTTCTTATCGCCCTTATACCCCCAGTACTCGCCAGGTTACCATTTCTGACTTCGCAGAAATTACCAAAACCGAGCCAGAAAAGTCACTGACGGTATACAAACACAGGGCCAAAGGTCGCAACAACCAAGGTAGAATCACCAGCCGCCGTCGTGGTGGTGGTCATAAGCGACTGTATCGGATTATTGACTTTAAAAGAGATAAACGCAGTATTCCCGCAGTAGTCACTGCCATAGAATACGATCCGAACCGCAATGCGCGGATTGCCTTACTGACCTATGAAGATGGGGAAAAACGGTACATCCTCCATCCCAATGGCATCAAGGTAGGAGCCAAGATTCTGGCTGGACCAGAATCGCCCATTGAAGATGGTAATGCCTTGCCCCTAGCAAATATTCCCTTGGGTACAAGCGTCCACAACGTAGAATTAACTGCTGGTAAAGGCGGTCAAATTGTGCGGGCTGCTGGTGCAACCGCCCAAGTTGTCGCCAAAGAAGGTAATTACGTCACCCTGAAGTTACCTTCCGGAGAAGTGCGGATGATCCGCCGGGAATGCTACGCCACCATCGGTCAAGTCGGCAACACTGAATTCAGAAACTTGAGTGCAGGTAAAGCCGGTAGAAATCGCTGGAAAGGTCGCCGCCCCAAAGTTAGAGGTAGCGTCATGAACCCAGTAGACCATCCCCACGGTGGTGGTGAGGGTAGAGCGCCCATTGGGAGATCCGGGCCTGTCACACCTTGGGGTAAACCAACTTTGGGTGCGAAAACACGCAAACCCAAGAAAGCTAGCAGCAGGTTAATTGTGCGCCGTCGTCGTAAATCTTCTAAACGTGGACGTGGTGGACGGGAGTCTTAATTAGTGATGAGTGATGAGTGATGAGTAATGAGTAGCATGACTAAACTTAAAGCTCGAAACTCCCAACTTCAACTCAAAATGTAAACTCAAAACTTTCTGAATTATGGGTCGTTCTCTAAAAAAAGGTCCTTTTGTAGCCGATCATTTACTCAGCAAAATTGAAAAGTTAAACGAAAGAAACGAGAAGCAAGTGATTAAAACTTGGTCACGAGCTTCGACAATTTTGCCTCAAATGGTGGGTCATACTATTGCCGTTCACAACGGCAGACAACACGTGCCAGTTTTTGTCAGCGACCAAATGGTAGGACATAAGCTGGGAGAATTTGCTCCTACGCGCACCTACAGAGGCCATGGCAAATCTGATAAGAAAGCAGGTAGATAGTCAACAGTCCAAAGTCAAGAGTCAACAGTCTCAAGTAACAACTAATGACTAATGACTATTGACTATTGACTAAAGGAGAAAATTATGGCTACTGACACTAAAGAAGTAAAAGCGATCGCTCGGTTTATCCGGATGTCTCCCTTTAAAGTGCGTCGTGTACTTGACCAAATCCGGGGGCGTTCCTACCGTGAAGCGCTCATAATCTTGGAATTTATGCCCTATCGATCCACTGAACCAGTTTTAACTTTACTCCGCAGTGCTGCGGCTAACGCCGAGCATAACGCGGGTTTAGATCGGACTGAATTAGTGATTACTCAAGCCTTTGCTGATCAAGGTCCCGTCCTCAAACGGTTCCAACCCAGAGCGCAAGGTAGAGCCTACCAAATTCGCAAACCAACGTGTCATATCACCTTGGCTGTGGCTGCTAGTGCCGACGCTAAATAAGTCCTAGACAAAAAATTACGTAAAGTAAGAAATTTTAGAGGCAGCATTTGTGGGACAGAAAATTCACCCAGTAGGCTTTCGCCTGGGAATTACACAAGAACATCAATCGCGTTGGTTTGCCGAACCTAGCCGCTATCCAGAACTACTACAAGAAGATCACAAACTTCGTCAATATATAGAACAAAAACTGGGTAGACTCGCGCAAAATAACGCAGGTATTTCCGAAGTCCGCATTGAGCGTAAAGCAGACCAAATCGATCTAGAAGTCCGCACGGCTCGCCCTGGTGTCGTTGTCGGTCGGGGTGGACAAGGTATTGAAGCCTTACGTACAGGACTACAAACGCTTTTGGGTGGGACTCGCCAAATCCGCATCAACGTAGTTGAAGTGCAACGAGTTGATGCTGATGCCTACTTAATTGCTGAGTATATTGCTCAACAATTAGAACGCCGGGTTTCTTTCCGGCGAGTTGTCCGACAAGCAATTCAACGCGCCCAAAAAGCTGGTATCCAAGGTATCAAAATCCAAGTTAGCGGTCGCCTCAACGGTGCAGAAATTGCCCGGACAGAGTGGACAAGAGAAGGTAGAGTACCTCTACACACCTTACGAGCTGACATTGACTACTCTTACTGCACAGCCAAAACCGTTTACGGCATTCTGGGGATTAAAGTTTGGGTATTCAAAGGAGAAATCATTCCTGGACAGGAAGTGGCTACACCCCAACCTACAGGACGTGAACGTGAACCACGTCGTCGTCAACAACAACGCCGCCGTCAGCAGTTTGAAGACCGTTCTAATGAAGGGTAATAGCTCATGGGTAATGGGTAATAGGAAAAAACACTAATTACCAATTACCAATTACCAATTACCAATTACCAATGACAAACCATGTTAAGTCCTAGAAGAACTAAATTCCGCAAACAACAACGCGGACGGATGGGTGGACTCGCCCATCGTGGCAGCACCCTCAACTTTGGAGATTTTGCCCTCCAAGCCCAAGAGCCAGCTTGGATTACCTCCCGCCAAATCGAGGCTTCCCGTCGGGCTATGACTCGTTATATCCGCCGGGGTGGCAAAATCTGGATTCGGATTTTCCCAGATAAGCCAGTCACCATGCGCCCAGCAGAAACTCGGATGGGTTCTGGTAAAGGTTCCCCAGAGTTTTGGGTAGCTGTGGTTAAGCCAGGCCGGATTTTATTTGAAATCGCTGGTGTAACCGAAGAAATTGCGCGAGAAGCGATGCGTCTTGCAGCATTCAAGCTGCCGATCAAAACCAAGTTTGTTGTACGTTCTCAAGTAGAGGAGCAAGAGTAGATTATGCCTCTTCCCAAAATTTCAGAAGCAAGAGAACTAACTGACGAGAAACTAGTTGAGGAAATAGTTGCTGTCAAAAAACAACTGTTTCAGTTGCGCTTGCAAAAAGCCACTAGACAATTAGAAAAACCTCACCTATTCCGTCACGCCCGTCATCGCCTAGCCCAACTATTAACAGTAGAAGGAGAACGGAAACGGGCAGCAAGTCAACAGCCTCAAGAAGAAAAGTAGGAGCTTATGGCAATCAAAGAACGAGTTGGCTTGGTAGTGAGCGACAAAATGCAAAAAACTGTGGTAGTTGCCATAGAAAATCGCTCTCCCCATCCCAAATACGGCAAGATTGTAGTTAAAACTCGGCGCTATAAAGCCCACGATGAAGAGAATAAATGCAAAGTGGGCGATCGCGTCCGCATTCAGGAAACTAGACCCCTGAGTAAAACTAAGCGCTGGCAAGTTGCAGAAATTCTCAACACCAAAGCCACAATTAAATAGTTGTTATTTTTGTAACAACTGTACAAGGGAGACCAATTGTGATTCAACCCCAAACCTATCTCAATGTCGCTGATAATAGCGGCGCTCGTAAACTGATGTGTATCCGTGTCTTAGGTGCGGGTAATAGACGGTACGGTTTCATTGGCGACAGAATTATTGCTGTTGTCAAAGATGCTACCCCCAACATGGCTGTAAAAAAATCCGATGTTGTGGAAGCTGTGATTGTCCGCACCCGCCATCACATCGGTCGTGATAGCGGTATGAGTATCCGCTTTGATGATAACGCCGCCGTCATCATCAACAAAGACGGTAACCCCAGAGGCACACGGGTATTTGGCCCAGTAGCCCGGGAACTGCGCGACAAAAACTTCACCAAAATCGTTTCTCTGGCTCCGGAGGTGCTGTAATGGCAGGCAAAAAGGACGAACCCAAATTTTACAAAATGCACGTCAAAACTGGTGACACAGTGCAGATTATTGCTGGCAAAGACAAAGGGAAAGTTGGTGAAATCATCAAAGCTTTACCCCAACTAAGCAAAGTCATTGTCAAAGGTGTCAACATTAAAACTAAGCACGTCAAACCCCGTCAAGAAGGGGAATCTGGACAAATTGTGACCCAGGAAGCTCCCATTCACAGTTCCAACGTCATGCTTTACTCCACCAAGCAAAACGTCGCTAGTCGTGTCTGCTACACCTTCACCGCAGAAGGGAAGAAAGTCAGGAAACTCAAGAAAACTGGGGAAATTCTTGATAGTTAAATGAAAAAGCAAAAGGCAAAAGGCAAAAGTAAAAGTAAAAAATTATTTTTGGATTTTGAACTTTGAATGGAAAATAAAGTTTCCCTGACCAAGACCAGGGAGGATCAGGACTAAAAACTATGGCGACAACAAGACTCAAAAGCTTATATCAAGAGACCATCGTCCCCAAACTGATCAATCAGTTCCAGTACACTAACGTGCATCAAGTGCCGAAAGTGGTGAAAGTAACTGTGAACCGAGGTTTGGGAGAAGCGGCTCAAAATGCTAAAGCCTTAGAAGCATCCTTAAACGAAATTGCCGTGATCACTGGTCAAAAGCCAGTAGTAACACGGGCGAAAAAGGCGATCGCTGGCTTTAAAATCCGTCAGGGTATGCCAGTTGGCATCATGGTCACTCTGAGAGGAGAGAGGATGTATGCCTTCCTTGACCGATTAATTAGCCTCGCACTACCGAGAATTAGAGACTTCCGTGGCATCAGCCCTAAGAGCTTTGATGGTCGCGGTAACTATACTCTTGGTGTGAGAGAACAGTTAATTTTTCCAGAAATCGAGTACGACAGCATCGATCAAATTCGTGGTTTAGATATTTCCATTATCACCACAGCAAAAAACGACGAAGAGGGCCGCGCCTTACTCAAAGAATTGGGAATGCCCTTTCGCGATCAATAAGTTCATCTAAAGAGGGAACGATGGCGGCTAACGACACAATTGCAGATATGCTGACGCGCATCCGCAATGCCAATATGGCAAGGCATCAAACAACACAAGTGCCAGCCACAAAAATGACTCGCAGTATTGCTAGAGTACTTCAGGAAGAAGGCTTTATTGCTGAATTCTCTGAGGACGGAGAAGGTATAAAACGTAACTTGGTTATTTCCCTGAAATATAAGGGTAAAAATCATCAGCCCCTAATTACAGCTCTCAAACGAGTTAGTAAGCCTGGTTTGCGTGTTTACGCCAACAGAAAAGAATTACCAAGGGTACTGGGCGGTATTGGCATTGCCATTATTTCCACATCTGGTGGGATCATGACCGACCGCGAAGCACGGCGGCAGAACCTGGGTGGTGAAGTACTTTGCTACGTCTGGTAGTTGTCAAGAGTCAGCAGTCAACAGTGAGATAGTGCGTTCCTGTCGCCTTGCGTCGGAAAGCAACTATTGAACCCGCAAGGGTCAACAGTCAACAGACTATGGACTATTGACTATGAACTTTAGACAAATAACAAAGGATAAAAACTTATGTCTCGTATTGGTAAACGTCCAATTACTATCCCTACCAAAGTGCAAGTGACAATCGATGGCACAAAGGTTGTGGTGAAAGGCCCCAAAGGCGAACTGTCCAGGGATCTCCCCCCTAACGTTTTAGTTTCTCAAGAGGGAGAAATTTTGCAAGTCACCCGGCGGGATGAGACTCGCACATCTAGGCAATTACACGGTTTAAGCCGGACTTTGGTTGCCAACATGGTGGAAGGAGTGTCTCAAGGTTTTCAACGTCGGTTGGAAATCCAAGGTGTAGGTTATCGGGCGCAAGTGCAAGGGCGGAACCTCGTTTTAAATATGGGTTATAGCCATCAAGTCCAAATTGAACCACCCGAAGGCATTCAATTTGCAGTGGAAAATAACACTAACGTCATCGTCAGTGGCTATGACAAAGAAATAGTAGGTAACACAGCAGCCAAAATTCGTGCCGTTCGTCCACCAGAACCCTACAAAGGCAAAGGTATCCGCTATGCCGGTGAGGTGGTCAGACGTAAAGCTGGTAAGACTGGTAAGGGTGGTAAGAAATAAACATGAAACTTACTCGTAGAGAATCAAAACAGCGTCGTCGTAAACGCATTCGTGGTAAAGTTTTCGGTTCCTCAGACCGTCCACGTTTGGCTGTGTTCCGTTCTAATGAGCATATTTATGCTCAAATCATCGACGATACACAGCATCACACATTGGTCGCGGCATCGACTCTAGAGCCAGATTTGAAATCTACTTTAGCTTCTGGGGCTAACTGCGAAGCATCAGCACAAGTTGGCAAATTAATCGCCGCGCGATCGCTAGAAAAAGGCATCACGAAAGTCGTGTTTGATCGCGGTGGTAACTTATACCACGGTCGCATCAAAGCCTTAGCTGAAGCCGCACGCGAAGGTGGTTTAGATTTTTAAACAGTCAACAGTCCCAAGTCAAAAGTCAAAAGTAATTGACTATTGACTATTGACTACTGACTACTGACTATTGACAAACAGAGAAGAAGATTATGGCAACTGGTCGTCGTAAAGCTAACCGGACAAAAAAAGAAGAAACCAACTGGCAAGAGCGCGTCATTCAAATCCGACGAGTCAGCAAGGTGGTAAAAGGTGGGAAAAAACTCAGCTTCCGAGCGATCGTTGTTGTCGGTAACGAACGCGGTCAAGTTGGTGTAGGAGTAGGCAAAGCCTCTGATGTTATTGGCGCTGTGAAAAAAGGTGTCGCTGATGGTAAAAAGCACCTGATTGATATCCCCATCACCAAATCTAACTCCATTCCCCATCCCATTGATGGTGTCGGTGGCGGAGCTAAAGTAATTATGCGTCCAGCCGCACCCGGTACTGGGGTAATTGCTGGTGGTGCTGTGCGGACTGTCTTGGAATTAGCAGGAGTCCGTAACGTTTTAGCCAAACAACTTGGCTCTAACAACCCTCTGAATAATGCCAGAGCAGCCGTCAATGCCTTATCCACACTGCGTACCTTTGCTGAAGTCGCTGAGGACAGGGGTATTGCCATAGAAAAACTTTATATCTAAGTAGTCATGAGTTCAACTCACAACTGACTACTCACAAATTACACCCTGTAACTTTTAGCTTATGAGACTCAACGATGTTAAGCCCCAAAAAGGCTCAAAAAAACGCCGCCGCCGTGTAGGTAGAGGTATCTCGGCTGGTCAAGGTGCTAGTGCTGGTTTAGGGATGAGAGGTCAAAAATCTCGTTCTGGTAGCGGTACTAGACCGGGTTTTGAAGGTGGTCAGCAGCCATTGTACCGCCGCGTACCCAAGCTCAAGGGCTTTCCTGTAGTTAATCGGAAAATTTACACTACGATTAATGTAGAGAAGTTATCCTCTCTTCCTGCCAATACAGAAGTCACATTGGAATCTTTGAGAACAGCAGGTATTTTGACTGCTGTCAAGGGCCCATTGAAAATTTTAGGTAATGGGGAATTAGGGGTGGCGCTCAATGTCAAAGCGGCAGCTTTCACCGGACAAGCTCGGAGCAAAATTGAGGCCGCTGGAGGCAGTTGTCAAGTTTTAGAGTGAGAGCCACGACAGCGCACTTAAATGCCAGCCAACTTGCTTTCAGCGCCTGGTTCACGATAAAGGTAGCACTCTATGATCAGTCGAGATAAAGCCCCAACGGCTCAAGAAACTTTTATGCAGATGGCACAAGCAGCTGGCCTCAGAGGTAGGCTGCTTGTTACTGTCGGTATTTTAATTTTGGTTCGCCTGGGCATTTTTTTACCAGTACCAGGGATTGATAGAACTAGATTTGCCGAAGCCATTTCGGGCAATAATTCCATATTCGGTTTGTTGGATATATTTTCCGGGCGGGGTCTTTCCACTTTGGGGATCTTTGCTCTAGGGATTTTGCCCTTTATTAATGCGTCAATTATCATCCAATTGCTGACGGCAGCAATACCATCTTTAGAAAATTTACAAAAAAACGAGGGTGAAGCTGGTCGGCGGAAAATTTCCCAAATTACCCGCTATGTGTCCTTGGGTTGGGCCATTCTTCAGAGTGTGGCTTTTTCGGCTTTGTTCCTGCAACAATTTGCCTTAGAGCCAGGGCCAATATTTGTGGCAGAAACAGCGATCGCTCTCACGGCTGGTTCTATGTTTGTGATGTGGGCATCGGAACTGATCACAGAACGAGGTATTGGCAACGGTGCATCTTTGTTGATTTTTGTCAACATTGTCGCGTCCTTACCCAAATCCTTGGGTGACACCATTGACTTGGTGCAAGTAGGCGGTCGAGAAATCGTAGGTCGTGTGATCGTCCTAGTGCTGGTATTTCTCGCCACAATTGTCGGGATTGTTTTTGTTCAGGAAGGTATCAGACGCATTCCCATCATTTCGGCGCGTCGCCAAGTTGGTCGGCGGGTGTTAGCAGAGCAACGCAGCTACTTACCACTACGGCTGATTTCTGGTGGTGTCATGCCGATCATTTTTGCTGCTGCCATCCTGAGTTTGCCACTTTTGATTGCTAACTTCACCAAAAACCCAGAATTGGCGAACATCGTCAATACTTATTTAAGTCCTGGTGGTTCTGGTTCTTGGGTGTATGCCTTAGTCTACCTAATTTCTATTGTTTTCTTCAGCTACTTCTATTCTTCCTTGATTGTTAACCCCGTGGATGTAGCCCAGAACTTGAAGAAAATGGGTTCTAGCATCCCCGGTATTCGTCCAGGCAAGGCAACTAGTGAGTACATCGAACGAGTCATCAATCGCTTGACTTTTTTAGGAGCCGTCTTTTTGGGACTGGTGGCAATTATCCCCACCGCAGTGGAAAGGACTTTGAATGTACCGACTTTTAAAGGATTGGGTGCTACTTCATTGTTGATTCTGGTGGGTGTGGCGATTGAGACAGCCAAACAAGTCCAAACTTATGTTATTTCTCAGCGCTATGAAGGAATGGTGAAACAATAGTGACGCGACTAATCTTCTTGGGGCCACCGGGAGCAGGTAAAGGAACACAAGCTCAAATTTTGGCAGAACATTTGCATATTCCCCACATATCTACGGGAGAAATATTGCGCCAAGCCATGAAAGAGCAAACTCCTTTAGGAATCAAAGCTCAAAGCTATGTTGATAGCGGGGATTTGGTTCCTGACCAGTTAGTACAAGACTTGGTAGAGGAACGTTTGGGTCAACCAGATGCTAAGTCTGGCTGGATATTAGACGGTTTTCCTCGGAAAGTTACCCAAGCAGCTTTTTTAGAAGCATTGCTGGAAACAACTGGTCAAGGTGGTGAAAGAGTAGTCAACTTGGATGCACCTGATGATGTTGTGGTGACACGTCTACTCTCTAGAGGACGGAAAGACGATACGGAAGAGGTAATTCGTCGTCGCCTGGAAGTATACCGCAACGAAACAGCACCCTTAATTGATTACTATGGCGATCGCCAAAAACTTCTGACCATTAACGGTGATCAATCCCCAGAAGCAGTCACTCACGAATTGAAAGAAACTCTAGTTTCATAGTCTCGGTCAGGGGATAGGGAGACAAAGAGCCAACAGAGCAGGGAGATATCAGAAAACTCATGACTCACCACTCACTACTCCCCACTCCCTGCTTTAAATAAGATATATTAATAAACTGTTGATATATTTATCCAAATATGTTCTCTTGCAGATGAGTGCTGTAACTGAACAAAAAGCTGTTGAATTGAGGAAAAAACTTGTCTAAGCAAGATTTGATTGAAATGGAAGGCACAGTTACAGAATCTTTGCCTAACGCCATGTTTCGCGTTGATCTAGATAATGGCTTTAACGTTTTGGCACACATCTCCGGCAAGATTCGCCGTAACTATATTAAGATTTTGCCTGGCGATCGCGTCAAAGTAGAATTAACCCCCTACGACTTGACGAAAGGTCGCATCACCTACCGTTTGCGGAAAAAGTGAGTATATGTAAGGAAGTCTACCATAAAACAATTTATTTGGGTGTTGCCCATTTAATTAATTGCATAAAATTTCCTAAAAATGCTATAATTTAATATTTGGAGTCAATTGTAAAAGGCATGAAAGTTAGAGCCTCAGTCAAAAAAATCTGTGAAAAATGTAACGTGATTAAACGTCGCGGTCGCGTTATGGTAATTTGCGTCAATCCCAAGCACAAACAACGTCAGGGATAATCCTCCTCAACATTGAGAGTGCAGCCCCAGCAAATTCATCACTAGCAAAATTACAGGCGTATTGAACCGCCTTTTCAGTCAGCAACTGCGAAAACATAGGGAGAAATAGATTGTGGCACGGATAGCCGGAGTAGACCTTCCACGCGATAAGCGCGTTGAAATTGGTCTGACCTACATTTACGGAATTGGGTTATCGAGGTCGCAGGCAATCTTAGCGGCTACAGGAGTTAACCCAGACACTCGGATTAAAGACCTCAGCGATGCCGATATTACGGCTCTCCGGGGAGAAGTAGAAAGCAACTATCAAGTTGAAGGGGACTTACGACGTTTAGAGGCGATGAACATCAAGCGCCTCATTGACATTGGGACTTTTAGAGGTCGTCGTCATCGCATGGGCTTACCTGTCAGAGGGCAAAGAACTCGCACCAATG
This sequence comes from Nostoc sp. TCL26-01, assembly GCF_013393945.1. NCBI lineage: Bacteria > Bacillati > Cyanobacteriota > Cyanophyceae > Nostocales > Nostocaceae > Nostoc > Nostoc sp. TCL26-01. Next base: position 2,004,003 of record NZ_CP040297.1, on the reverse strand, counting down.
CTAGAACCCGCCGTGGGAGAAGACAAACAGTGGCTGGGAAGAAGAAAGCTCCCGGTAAATAATATTTTTCTGCTTGCTCTTAAGAGCAAGTTTTACCTGAGATTAACTGAAATAATATGGCGAGACAACCAACAAAAAAATCTGGGAGTAAGAAGCAGAAACGGAACGTTCCTAACGGAATGGCCTACATCCAGTCTACTTTCAACAATAGCATTGTCACCATCACCGATCAAAATGGCGATGTCATCTCCTGGGCCAGTGCTGGTTCTAGCGGTTTCAAAGGAGCGAAAAAAGGCACTCCCTTTGCAGCTCAAACCGCAGCTGAAAGCGCAGCCCGGCGAGCCATTGACCAAGGAATGCGGCAGATTGAGGTGATGGTTAGTGGCCCTGGAGCTGGTAGAGAAACCGCAATTCGGGCTTTGCAAGGTGCAGGACTGGAGATTACACTCATTCGGGATATTACCCCCATTCCTCATAATGGATGCCGTCCACCCAAGCGCCGCCGAGTTTAGACTCAAACTTTTGACCAGTGGGAAAAAGACGTTTCAGTTGATGGCGATCGCTATTTGGCAGTTTTGTGAACAAGCTACCAAAAGCAACAAACGGGAACGAAATAAAGCGTGTCAGCTCTTCCACGAGGGAGGGCTGCTATACTCCAAATCACCCAAATATAATGAATGTCCGTCAGCTCCATTGGGGCATTAAACTCCACTACCGCAAGATATTGGCAGTTTGATACACCTAAAGGTAGCCCAGGACAATAAAGTAAATTCCAAAGGCAATGATTTTGCCTGCTAGCAGCACCTTAAATAAGGGAGGCTACTCCGTGGCGCAGTTTCAAATTGAATGTGTAGAGTCTAATACAGAGGAAAGTCGGAATCATTACAGTAAGTTTATCTTAGAACCTCTAGAGCGCGGTCAAGGAACAACCGTTGGCAACGCACTCAGACGGGTTTTACTGTCTAACCTAGAAGGTACAGCAGTTACAGCCGTCAGAATTGCCGGGGTTTCTCACGAGTTTGCCACAGTTCCAGGTGTACGAGAAGATGTCCTAGAAATCCTCATGCGGATGAAGGAAGTAATTCTGAAAAGTTATTCTTCTCAACCCCAGATTGGCAGATTATTAGTCAACGGCCCAACCACAATCACCGCCGCACATTTTGATTTGCCTAGTGAAGTGGAAGTAATTGATCCTACTCAGTATGTTGCTACCATAGCTGAAGGCGGCAAACTGGAAATGGAATTTCGCATTGAGCGTGGCAAAGGCTATCGCACTGTCGAAAGAGGACGAGAAGAAGCCACATCTTTAGACTTTCTGCAAATTGACTCGGTATTTATGCCAGTCCGGAAAGTCAACTACAGCGTTGAAGAAGCCCGTGGAGATGGGTCGATTACCAAAGACAGACTCCTCATAGAAGTTTGGACAAATGGTAGTCTCTCTCCCCAAGAAGCACTATCTTCAGCCGCCGGCATTCTAGTAGAGCTATTCAATCCCCTGAAAGACATCTCACTAGAACCTACAGACACAAGCTCTGATATTCCAGACGATCCCACAGCGCAAATTCCCATTGAAGAGTTGCAGCTTTCTGTACGAGCATACAACTGTCTCAAACGGGCGCAAGTTAACTCTGTAGCGGACTTATTGGATTACACCCAAGAAGACTTGTTAGAAATTAAAAACTTCGGTCAGAAGTCAGCAGAAGAAGTCGTTGAAGCTTTACAACGACGTTTAGGCATTACCTTGCCACAAGAAAGAAGTTCTAAACACAATTAGAGCAAAACCGTTCATAGTTCACAATAGATTCCTATGCGTCACCGTTGTCGAGTCAAAAAACTGGGTAAACCAGCAGATCAACGTCGCGCCTTATTACGAGCGTTGACAACTGAGTTAGTCCGTCATGGGCGGATTACAACTACTTTAGTGCGAGCAAAAGTGCTGCGAAGTGAAGTAGAAAAAATGATTACCCTCGCCAAAGACGGCTCATTAGCATCCCGTCGAACAGCGCTAGGTTACATTTACGACAAACAACTAGTTCATGCTCTGTTTGAGCAAGCACCAACTAGGTATGCTAATCGTCAAGGTGGTTATACGCGCATTCTGCACACCATTCCTCGCCGAGGAGATAATGCGGAAATGGCGATAATTGAACTAGTGTAAGTAGGAGGCTAGGGAGCAGGGGAGCAGGGGAGCAGGGGAGAGAAGAAAAATCACAACTCAGCACTCATAACTCAGCACTCAGCACTCAAATTCTATGTTAGATAGCCACCAGCCTACAGAAACTCAGCGAGTAGCCTTAGTAATTCAATACCTGGGTACTGATTTTCACGGCTGGCAAAGACAAAAGCAGCACCGCACAGTCCAGGAAGAGATCGAAATAGCGATCGCCAAAATCCTCGGACATCATGTAACATTACATGGCGCTGGCCGCACTGATAGCGGCGTTCACGCGGCTGCTCAAGTGGCTCATTTTGATGCCACAGGAGCAATCCCAGCACACAAGTGGGCTTCAGTTCTTAATAGCTATCTACCAAAGGATATATTAATCAAAGCTTCAGCAGGTGTAGGCAACCGTTGGCACGCACGCTTTAGCGCCGCTTACCGACGGTATCGCTACACCATCTACACTGAAGATCGCCCAAACTTGTTCGTACAACCCTTCAGTTGGCATTATTATTATGCACCCCTGGATGAATCCCTCATCCAAGCTGCCCTCAAACCCCTCCTGGGAAAACATCACTTAGCTGCTTTTCACCGAGCAGGGTCAAAGCGATCGCATTCTTGGGTAGAGGTGCAAGCAGCAGAGTGTCATCGCAGTGGGCCGTTTATCCATATTGAAATTCAAGCAGATGGATTTTTATATGGCATGGTGCGACTGTTGGTAGGGATGCTAACACAGGTAGGTTCTGGGCAAAGAACTCTGGCTGAATTTACCGAACTCTGGCAACAGCAACGCCGAGAAGAAGTAAAACACGCTGCTCCCTCACAAGGTTTATGCCTGTTGCGGGTCGGCTATCCAGATTTTCCCTTTACACCCGATGTTTGGTATGACACCATGCCAAAGTTAGTTATTAATCAAGAGTCAATAGTCAAGGGTCAACAGTCAAATGCTTTGGCTATGGACTACGAAAAAAAGTGACAAAGGACAAATACAAATGAGTAAAACATACCTACCGCCTCAAGCATCCCTTGAGCATGATTGGTACATAGTAGATGCTACAGACCTCCGCCTGGGTCGCCTAGCCAGCGAAATTGCCATGATTTTAAGAGGCAAAAACAAGCCTCACTACACTCCCCACATGGATACAGGTGACTTCGTTATCGTTGTCAACGCCGAAAAAGTAGCAGTTACAGGTAAAAAACGTACCCAAAAACTCTACCGTCGTCACTCCGGTCGTCCTGGTGGGATGAAAACAGAAACCTTCGCTAAACTACAACAGCGTTTACCAGAAAGAATTCTCGAACACGCTATCAAAGGTATGTTGCCGAAAAATAGCTTAGGTAAACATTTGTTCACCAAACTGAAAGTTTACGCCGGGCCAACTCATCCCCATGCAGCCCAACAACCCAAAGAACTGAAAATTAATACAATTCCTGGAGCAGAAAGTTAATGGTAGTAGCAGAAGCAAATAGCGGGCGTGCTGTGTACTGGGGTACTGGTCGCCGTAAGTCAGCAGTGGCCAGAGTACGTTTAGTTCCTGGGACTGGTCAATTTACTGTCAATGGCAAGCCGGGAGATTTGTACTTCCAGTTCAACGCCAATTATCTGGGAGTCATCAAAGCTCCCCTAGAAACTCTGGGACTAGAAAACGAATACGACATTTTGGTCAAAGCAGAAGGCGGCGGTTTGACTGGACAAGCTGATTCTGTGCGCTTGGGAGTAGCCCGTGCTTTATGCCAACTAGACCCAGAAAATCGCCCTCCTTTAAAAGTGGAAGGTTACTTAACTCGTGATCCCAGGGCTAAAGAGCGCAAAAAATATGGTTTGCACAAAGCCCGCAAAGCACCCCAGTACTCGAAACGATAAGCTATTGGCGATCGGGGATTGGGGATTGGTTATGGGAAAATACTTTTGGATTGAGCAATCTAAAATTTTAAATTCCTAGTCGCCAGTTCCTAATACTCAGTCTCTAATGACAAGCAAAAAGTTATAATTTGTATAGATTCACCACAAAAGGAACAATGGCTAAACCTGATATTCATCCCAAGTGGTATCCAGACGCAAAAGTTTACTGCAATGGTCAAGTTGTGATGACCATTGGTTCTACCAAACCAGAATTACACGTAGACCTTTGGTCAGGAAACCACCCCTTCTACACTGGTACTCAGAAGATTATTGATACCGAAGGTCGCGTAGAGCGCTTCCTGCGGAAGTATGGTATGAGCAGTACTCAAAGTTCTGGCGAACAAAAGAAAAAGTAGCGGTTTGGCTCTGCTGTTAACGACGACCCTGCGTTTGCTGGGTCGATTGTCATTTAATGCCTGAGCCAACTAGTTATTTTTTTAAGGAGCGTCAAACTTATCATGGCTGAAACATACCTGCTGGAGAAACTTAAATCCGTTGAACAAACTTTTAATGAATTAACTCGTCGTCTCGCTGATCCTGATACAGCAAAGAACCCCGATGAGTATCAAACAATTGCTAAGTCTCGTTCTTCTTTAGAAGAAGTTGTGGATACTTACGAAACTTGGAAAATATCTCAAGAAGAATTAATCGGGGCGCGTCAGGTACTCAAAGAATCAAATACAGATCCAGAGTTGCAAGAAATGGCAGCGATGGAAGTGAATGAATTAGAAGAAAAAATTGCATATTTAGAGACTCGCTTAAAGGTGCTGTTATTACCTCGTGATCCTAATGATGACAAAAACATCATGTTGGAAATTCGCGCTGGTACTGGTGGTGATGAAGCGAGTATTTGGGCTGGAGATTTACTAAGAATGTATTCTCGCTACGCTGATACTCAAGGTTGGCGAGTGAAATTAGTCAGCGAATCTTTGGGTGAAATGGGTGGCTTCAAGGAAGTAATTCTGGAAATTCAAGGTGAGAGCGTTTACAGTAAGCTGAAGTTTGAAGCCGGAGTACATCGCGTACAGCGTGTACCAGCAACAGAAGCTGGGGGACGGGTACATACATCTACAGCCACAATCGCTATTATGCCGGAAGTGGATGAGGTGGAAATTCACATTGACCCGAAAGATATTGAAATGACTACAGCTCGTTCTGGTGGTGCAGGTGGACAAAACGTCAACAAGGTGGAAACAGCAGTTGACTTGATGCACAAACCCACAGGAATCAGAATTTTCTGTACAGAAGAACGTAGCCAGTTACAAAACAAAGAACGGGCGATGCAAATTTTGCGGGCGAAACTTTATGAAATCAAGCTGCGCGAACAACAAGAAGAAGTGACTTCCATGAGGCGATCGCAAGTTGGTACAGGATCGCGATCAGAAAAAATTCGCACTTACAATTATAAAGATAATCGCGTCACCGATCACCGTTTGGGGCAAAATTTTGCGCTTAACCCTGCACTGGAAGGAGAGATAGAAGCATTAATCCAATCTTGTATTTCTCAAGACCAGCAGGAACGTTTAGCAGAGTTAGCTGCTTCTGGTGCTAGCAACTAAATATTCACTGTTAAATAACTGAAAAACCAGCTTGTTGTGCTATTTTTTTGAACACACACAGGCTGTTTTTTATGAAGTGTAGATTGATATAATTTTCGAGAAATTGATGGCTTGGGGTTAATTATAAAAATACAGGTTGACTCAAAGGAGCGGTAGAAACGAAATTTGTTACAATCAAAGCCTAAAAATATTAGAAATAGGAGTATAAAACTATGCCATTAATCAAAATACCAAAAAATTACGTTCTATATCAAGATGAAGATTCAATTACAGTAGATATACCAGAGTCAATGCTATTAAACTGGCAAAAAGACTATGAAAAAATTTCTCAAGCTAAAGGTATTTTAAAGCACAAAAAAGCAGCAATGCTGGCTCACTTAAATAATTTGCGTCAGGAATGGGACGCATGAAATATCTTTATGATACAAATATTTTTATTTACTATCTTGCTGATGAGCCAATAGTTAGTGCATGGTTTACAGAAAAATTTCTGAATTTACATGAGATTCTATTTTCACCGATTATTCGGATTGAATTACTGAGTTTTGCAGGTTTATTAAAGGAAGAAGAGCAAGCAATTGAAGATTTACTGTCACAGTTTAACTCAGTTCCATTATTACAAGAAATTGAAAATCAGACAATTAAATTAAAACGAAATTATAAGATTAAACTTCCTGATGCAATTATTGCAGCTACAGCACTATATAAAGACGCATTTTTAGTAACACGAAATGTTCAGGATTTTCAAGAAATTGCTGAATTAAAGATAGAAAATCCTTTCGTTAACTAAGACTTGAATTAGATGTACAAACCAGATTCCCGATTTCTTCAAGAAGTCGGAGATATTAGACTATAAGTTATTTATCCCAAATTTTACTCATGGCAACCTAGTATAAATTATCCTAAGATGGTTGCATCAAATTTTAACAGGTTTAGCAATGTCGCTACGTAATGAACCTTTAGATTGGCAAGTTGAATCTGACGAAACTTATGTGCCTGTTTACCATAAGGGTGATTTAGTTGGTTTCTTTAAACAAGAATATGCTAATCAAATTACTCAATCTTTGAATGAAGATGAGGTTTTAAAAAAAGCACTGAGAATTGCTTGCACTGATTTACTCAAAAAAACAGGTGGCGACAGCAGTAAAGTTAACAATTTAATTAAAAAATATATAAAAATTAGTGAACGTCCGAAGTTTGGTAGTAGAGCGATCGCACTTTTACTCAATGAAAGACAGAAGGAACTTGATTTGAGCGATCAAGAGTTTAGTAAATTCTGCGATACCTTTAAAGTCTCTCCCACAGAATTGAATAATATCTATGCTGGTGCATCTATTGATGATAATTTATTATTACCACTTACCCGCATATTGGGAATTACAAAAGAGCGATTATTGGAAGTAAGAGATGGGGCAAAGGTGGTAAGCGATCAATGAGCAACAAATTTGATTTTATGCAAAAAAGTGAAAACAGATAGTATTTTTTATCGCCTGTTTCAAGAATTTCCCGATATCTTGTTTGAACTGATTGGGAATTCTGCTGATATGGCTATTGCTTACCAATTTTCATCCATTGAAATCAAACAAACAGCATTTAGAGGGTGTTTGAAAAGTTTCAGTAGGTATAAAAATGTCATTCTTCCTTACGCGAAGCGTAAGGAAGAATCTAGGTTTTGTGGCACATACCGAGATGTTTCATTCCGCTACGCTGCATTCAACATGACAAAGAAACAGACTTTTCAAACGTCCTCTTAGAATTGATGGTGTGTTTCCATAGTTGAAAGTGAGCAGCCAATATATTTTGTCGAAGTACAATTTCAAGCAGATGCAAGTATTTACTCACGACTGTTTGCTGAAATCTGCTGAATACAAATAATTTCTCCTCTGCTCCTTTGCCCCTCCGCTTCCTCGCTTGCCTAAATGTATCAACCTTAAAATGAAACGCTATTAGTGCCGGAATTTTGTAAATAATTTGTTAGATTAGCTAGATTTCACGCTCTTAGAGTGAACTATAGCATCATCAGTAATATCAGCATCTGCGAATGCTAAAACTATGACCACAAGATGTTTATTACCATTAATCGCCGCAACTCTGATTAGTAGCGTTTCTCTGATTGCTGAAGCACGTCAGCCCAAACGCCCGACTTTACCAACTAAAGCGGCAGTGTCTCAAAAAAAACCCATAGTTGCTCAACCAGTACAACCAAAATGGCAGCTATTCACTGCCCCAGATGGACGTTTTTCTGTGTTGATGCCTGGAAAACCTAAACAGGATACCCAAGTTCAAAAAACTTACATGGGGGAAATTGATTTAGAGGTATTCTTAGCCCAACCACCAAAACAGGAAGTAGCTTATCTAGTGGTTGCCAATGAATTTCCTCATAGTTATGGGCAAATGACTAGCCCCCAAGAAATCTTAAATAACGTGCAGTATATGGCGTTAAAAACTACCCAAAGTAATTTAATTAGTCAGCGTAGTATTCGCAGCTCCAATGGTCATCCAGGGAAAGAAATTGCCTATATCAACGCTGGGGGTAAAATTACTAGAAGTAGGATTTATGTTGCAGATGGAAGATTATATCAAGTAATGGCGATAACCACTAAAAAACAGCAAAAGAATTTAGCTAAAACCATTACAGGATATCTCAATTCTTTTCAGTTAGTCTTGAAGAAGTGAGACAGTTTTAGGGGTTTAGGGGTGGAATAAAAAGGAGTCAGAATACAAAGTACTCTACCCATAAAGGAATAGAGTTTCAAGGCGAGAATATTTTCATTTTTTGGACGTAGTACGGTTTTAAACCAAGATTCACCCACCAGTCAGACTCCAATTCATGCTGAATTCTGACTCCTGACTCCTGAATTCTGTTTGATAAAACTCAAATAGTCAAGAGATTTTAACTTTGTTCCCTGTCCCCTGTTCCCTGCCATAGCTACTTATTCCTTAGAATAATCAAAGCATTTGTTTTATTTTTTCAACTGGCCGAAAACTTCTATGAATCCGCAGGAAAGTGATACTAAACAAGCCTCTCATCAGTCAAAAACATGGCGTGGTTGGCAGGAAAATTTAACGCTGATAGCGATCGCTTTATGTTTAGCGCTATTGATTCGGACTTTTATCGCCGAACCCCGCTACATACCTTCTGAGTCGATGGTTCCTACTTTATATGAAGGCGATCGCCTGGTGGTAGAAAAAGTCTCTTACCATTTTCAGCCACCCACAACTGGAGATATTGTCGTTTTTCAGCCACCCACAGAACTTCAACGACGAGGCTACCCCAAAGACCAAGCTTTCATCAAACGAGTCATTGGCACACCCGGCGAAGTCGTCAGCGTTGCTAATGGTAGAGTTTACCTCAATGGGCAGCCATTACTAGAAGACTACATCGCTGAACCACCCAATCAACCCTTTTTACCAGTGAAAGTCCCAGAAAACCAGTTTTTTGTCATGGGAGACAACCGCAACAATAGTAACGACTCTCGCTACTGGGGCTTTTTACCCAAAGAAAACATCATCGGTAGAGCAGTATTCCGCTTCTGGCCTCTTGAGCGTGTGGGGACAATTTAGGGGAGTGAGGGAGTGAGGGAGTGCTGAGTGCTGAGTGCTGAGTGCTGAGTGCTGACTATTGACTATTGACCATTGACTATTGACCATTGACTATTGACTATTGACCAATGACTAATGACCATTGACTAACGATATGATGGGATGGTAGCTTGTTGTGCTTTCCGAGGGTGCTATCTCGTGTTATCTACACTGCGTGCTGACTTTCGTATCATATTTGAACGTGACCCGGCTGCTCGTAACCTGTTGGAGGTCTTGTTTTGTTACCCAGGTTTGCAAGCTCTGCTTTTCCATCGGGTAGCAAACTGGCTGTATCGTCTGGGTCTTCCGTTTATCCCTCGCTTGATTTCTCACATTGCCCGGTTTTTAACAGGTATTGAAATTCACCCTGGTGCAACAATCGGACAGGGTGTATTTATCGATCATGGTATGGGTGTCGTTATTGGTGAAACGGCGATCGTTGGTGATTATGCGCTGATTTATCAAGGTGTTACCCTGGGGGGGACTGGTAAAGAAAGTGGTAAGCGCCACCCTACTTTAGGTGAAAATGTTGTTGTTGGTGCTGGTGCTAAGGTACTGGGAAATATTGAAATCGGTAGTAATGTGCGGATTGGTGCGGGTTCTGTTGTTCTCAGGGATGTACCCTCAAATTGCACGGTTGTGGGTATCCCTGGTCGCATTGTCTACCGTTCAGGAGCGCGAGTTGCACCCCTAGAACATAATAATTTACCAGATTCGGAAGCTGAAGTAATTCGAGCTTTGGTAGACCGCATTGAATCAATGGAACAACAAATACAAGCTTTACAAAATCGCCAATCTTCACACAACCCTGCTTTAATGGTTGCTGCACCCTCGCAGGAAAGTGATCTACCCAAGGAAACACAATGGTGCAACCTCAGAGATAAGGCTATTCAAGAGTTTCTCGATGGTGCGGGTATTTAGCTAATCTGGGTTATCAAACAGAATTCAGGAGTCAGGAGTCAGAATAAAGCCATGAATTTTGTACGACTGGTGAGGCAGTTGCAATCTTGGCGGTTTCCGTCGATTGCAAACTGCCGAACCCGGAGGGCGAATGAATTATCCGTTTCGGAAAGGGAGAAGTTCATCGAACTAATGTTAAGTTAAACAAGTTGTTCTGGCACAGTATACTTGTTCATGGTTCAAAATATGACATTCTGCCCAGCAGACCTATTAGAGTAGATTATGTCAATTCCAGAGTTAACTCAAAAGCTTCTCACTGCCAAAAAAATCAAAGGAATAAGCTTTGCAGATTTAGAACAAGTTTTAGGGCGTGATGAAGTCTGGATTGCGGCTTTATTTTATCGTCAAGCAACTGCTTCCCTGGAGGAAGCCGAGAAACTTGCACAGTTGTTGGATCTCAATTCTGAAGACGTTGCTGAACTGACAAGTTATCCCACTAAAGGTTTAGGCGCTGTTGTCCCTACCGATCCCTTGATTTACCGCTTCTACGAAATCATGCAGGTATACGGTATGCCGATGAAAGAAATTATCCAAGAAAAATTCGGCGACGGGATTATGAGTGCAATTGATTTTACTTTGGACATTGACAAAGTGGAAGATCCCAAAGGCGATCGCGTCAAAGTCACCATGAATGGTAAGTTTTTGCCATACAAGAAGTGGTGAGGGAATAGTCAATGGTCAATAGTCAATGGTCAATGGTCAATAGTCATTAGTCATTAGTCAATGGCTATTGGTCATCACTCAGTACTCTTTACTCAGCACGGGCTAAACGCCCCGCTTCCGCTAACAGCACTTCCTCACTCAGCACATATTCACTCTCTGCTTCTTAAGGATTAACTTCTCTACAAAACCACTGTTGATTTTCATCAAGTTGATAAATGCTGCGATTTTGTGGTTCGCCTCGCAACTCTAAATGATCAACTTGTATGGGATCAAGTAATAGCAAGCAAAAGTTTGACACTGGTTGCAAAGAGTCTGGTGCTGGGTGTGTAAAGGCTGCTGGTGCTGTATCTCTTTGTTTACCAGGATGAGGCCAGGCAAATTGTAGGCGTGCAGAATCGCTGAGTTCTTGCCACATAGCAATCCGGGCTGGTTGGAGATGGGGCTGGGATTCATCGCTTGTGACTAAGTTTAAATGACCAGTGAGGCGAAATTGTTCTCTTGTCTTGGGAAAGTACCAGCACGCCTCTGCCCAGGGTTGTTGCTGTATCTGGTCTACTTTATCACTACGGGCATCAGTAACAAATTTTAACTGGTTAGTATCAGCTAAAAAGCCCCGAAATACTACAGTCCGGTTGGCAGGATGACCGTTGGCTTTGACTGTTGCTAGTTGGAGGTAACGAGCATAAACTAGACTGCGGTTGCGATGGAGGGCGTGGGCGATCGCACTTCGCCAAGGAGCTAAAAACATGATAATTCGTAATACTCGCTAAAGGCAAGAAGCTAGTTACGTGATTGATAATTTGTGATTTATATCACTTTTTTTCTGGAGTGAATTAAGTTTTATTGCTGCTATGCAATTGTCGATGGATAACAAAGTCAGAGATTGAGGAATCTGAGTCTTTTATACACATTACTTATAGCTCAAATTTGTTATTTGAATTTCTATCTAGTTCACGCTAAATTTGCTCATATCCCATCACCTTTACAGAGTAATACTGTTAATAATTGCGACTCAGTATATAATTTTTCTGTGTAGAAAAAGATATTATACACTATAAATTTGTGTGGCAATTTTAACGGTGATGGCATAGCGTAAAGTGGATATTTTGGCAATCTTTTATCCTCAATCTACTTGGCGTATAGTCATAATCTGTTAGCAAGAACAAGACTTGATTTATGGTTCGAGAGCTTGAAAGAAAACGTCAGAGTGCAAGGTTTCCAGAGACAGCCCCAGCTGCTAATCCTGTATTTTTTAGAACCTATAGCCGTCGTACAGAAGCGGGTTTAAGAGAAACATGGGATGAGGTATGCGATCGCACCCTCCGAGATTTAATTGAGTTAGGTAAACTCACTTCCGAAGAAGTAGCCATTTTAGAAAAGACACAGCGTAACCTCACCGCCTTACCCAGTGGACGTTGGTTGTGGGTTGGTGGCACAGATTGGATCAATAAATCAAAAAACTTTTCGGGTGCGTACAACTGCACATCAACCAACCTCAAGGACTGGCAAGCCTTTGGGTTGATGATGAATTTAGCAATGATGGGCTGTGGTACGGGAGCCGTGATCGAACCACAATACATTAATCAGCTACCTCCCATCCGCAATCATCTAAATGTCACTGTTACAGGAGAACTTGGTGCTACTCCCAAACACCTACGTCGTGAATATACACAAACCGATATAGAAGGCAACAAAGTTACTATCCACGTCGGAGATAGTCGTGAAGGTTGGGTTGGTTCTTATCAAAGCCTGTTGGAACTCTCCACCGATGAAAGATTTACAGACGAAGTGCAGGTAATCGTTGATGTAAGTGATGTTCGTCAAGCCAGGGAAACCCTCAAAGGCTTTGGTGGCGTTGCTAACCCGGTGAAGCTACCGGGACTATATCAACGTTGTGCGGACATTCTCAACAAGGCTGTAGGCAGACAATTAAATTCGGTCGAGTGTTGCTTGTTAATTGATGAAGGTGCTGTAACAATTGTTGCAGGCAATATCAGAAGAAGTGCGGGTATTCGTCAGTTTACCTCTGATGATCAATTGGGAGCAGCAGCCAAAGATAACCTCTGGCAACAAGACAGCAATGGTAACTGGCGCATAGATCCTGAGCGTGATGCTTTGCGGATGGCAAACCATACAAGAGTGTTTCATCGCAAGCCCACACTAGAAGAATGTATTGATGCTGTACGTAAACAATATTACAGTGGCGAAGGGGCGATTCAGTGGGCAGGTGAAGCTGTAGCCAGGGCTAATTGTGATTTGCTAACCACACAAGATTTAAAAGTTGATTTCTTGAAAGCTTACTCACAAGGAACAGCTAAAGAGTGGTTGCAAGCACGCCATCCTCATCTTGATGCTAATGAAATAGAGCATCGCTTGGCTCGATATGCGCTTAATCCTTGTGTTACTGCTGATACTTGGATTCACACTGAACAAGGCGCACAACAAGTTAAAGACTTGATTGGCAAACAGTTGAGTGTATATGTCAATGGGGAATTGTTCAGTACTACAACTGATGGCTTTTGGTTTACTGGAGTGAAACCTATTTTTAAAGTTCTCACTCAAGAAGGCTATGAATTGCGTTTGACTGGCAATCATCAGCTACTCAAAGTGACTGCCCAAACTCAGAATAAGCAATACACTGATTGGGTAGAAACTCAAGATTTGCAACCTGGGGACTATATCTTGGTTCATAACCATCGTGGAGTACAACCTTGGGATAGTTTTGGTACTTTTGATGAGGGTTGGTTAATTGGTAATTTAATTGGTGATGGCAGCATTGCATCAACACAATGGGGAAAAACTGCCTATCTAAGATATTGGCAAGATAGCCAAGAGGAGATGGGAAGATATGCAGTTGCGTCACTCAAAAATGCTGTAAATTTTTCCAGTTCTACAGACTCTGGTTGCTACCATCAACAGCTAAAACACCGGGTTATTAACTCATCAGGCTTGGCTAAATTGGCAGATGATTATGGTGTCACTTTAAAACACAAAATGCCAACAGAAAAAATTGAGCAAGCCAGCTATGAATTTTACCGTGGTTTCTTACGTGGTTTGTTTGATGCTGATGGCAGTGTCCAAGGTAATCAACAAAAAGGTGTTAGTGTCAGACTAGCGCAGAGTAGTCTTGAATCTTTGAAGATTGTTCAAAGAATGTTGGCAAGATTGGGGATTATTTCCACGATTTATCAAGAGCGTCGTCCTGAAGGCGATCGCCATCTGCCTGATAGTAATCGGGAATTAGCATTGTATGCTTGTAAAGCACAGCATGAGCTTGTGATCTCTAATGATAATCTCTATTATTTTCAACAAATTGTAGGATTTCAAGAGCCACAAAAAGCGATACGCTTACAAGAATTACTATCTGGGTACAGGCGAAAACTCAATAGTGAGAGATTTGCTGTTAAAGTTAAGCAAATTGTATCTGATGGTTTTGAAGCTGTTTATGACTGTACTGTACCAGGAGCTTCTCAGTTTGATGCTAATGGCATCGTTGCTCACAATTGTGGTGAAATAATTGGCTCTGACTTCCATTGTGTGAGTGGTGATACCTTGCTCATCACTAAAGATGGCATACACAAAATCAAAGATGTTATCGGCAGTGAAATTGAAATTTGGAATGGTCAAAAATGGAGCCAAGTAACACCTTTTAAAACTGGTAGCGAACGCAAGCTGTATCGAGTCAGATTTGCAGATGGTACTTACTTGGATGCAACCGAATATCATCGCTTCTTTGTTAAAGATAGATTTGCTCAAGAATACAAAGAAGTGCAAACTAAGGATTTGATGGATGTTAGTAGATATGCCATTCATACTGAGCCTTTTACTATTCAGTATGAAGATGGATTAGATATCAATCCTAGTTATGCCTATACTTTGGGGATAGCTGTAGGAGATGGAACTACAGATAAAAATGGTCATGCCAAAATTAGACTCTATGAACACAAAGCAGCTTTATCTGTAATCGGTAGTAAGTCTCCTGAAAGAAATTATGACTACTTACCGACTTTTACAGATGTCACAGACTTAGGTTTTTCTGGAGAATTTTTAAAGAGTTTAAAAACAAATCCAGAGGGGCTAAATGTAATTGCTAGCTGGAATCGCCAAGCAATTTTGCACTTTATTGCTGGTTTAGCAGATACAGACGGCACAAATACACATAGCAATGGCATTAGGATTTACATCTCTGATTACGAACGTGCATATCGAGTGCAGTTATTACTAACTAAATGCGGTATCCGTTCTTCTGTAAATCTTTGCGCTCATCAAGGATCAGTAACTAATTATGGTGTTCGCACTCAAGACTTGTATTACTTGCAAATAACTGACTGTGGGCAAATTCCTTGCCAGCGTTTGGATGTAAGCAAAGGCTGTGATGCCAAATACAAAGGTAAATGGCAAATAGTCAGAGGGGTGGAAGAATTACTAGGTTTACACGATACTTATTGCTTCAACGAACCAGAACATCATAAAGGAGTATTTGGTAACACCCTAACAGGTAACTGCAATCTATCAGAGGTTCATCTCAATCAAATTGACCCATTTGATCACAAAGAACAAGAGGAGGCTTTCACGGCTGGAGCTTTATCTGTAGCGACACTTTTAAATCATCAATTCCAAGAACCACGTTATCAATATAGTCGGGAATTAGACCCAATTGTGGGGGTTTCTTTTACTGGTTTATTTGATTTCTTTGTTCATGCTTTTGGTGTGGACTGGCTGCGCTGGTGGGCAGAGGGAAGACCTGCGACACCACAAGGGTTAGCATTTAAACATCAGGAAGCCGAATATCTCAGTTCTTGGCGAGATATTGTCCATCGGGTTGTGGCTGATTATTGCGATCGCCATCATATCAAACGCCCGAATCGTTGCACTACAGTCCAACCCAGTGGCACAAAATCACTATTAACTGGTGCAAGTCCCGGATGGCATCCCCCCAAGGCGCAAAGGTTTATCCGCCGCATTACTTTCCGCAAAAATGATCCCGTGGCGTTGGCTTGTATCGACTATGGCTATAACGTCATTCCCTCTCAATCAGATAAGGATGAACAAGGTAATTTGCTCAACGATCCTTTTGATCCCCGTGTGAGTGAATGGTTGGTGGAAATTCCTGTGGCTGTGCCTTGGGCTGATATCCCAGGGGCTGATACAATTGATATCAGCAAATTTGGTGCGATCGCTCAGATGGATTTCTATATGCAGGTGCAGAAGTTCTATGTCACTCACAACACCTCTGCAACCATCGAGCTACGAGAACACGAAGTCGAAGCTTTAGGCAATTTGATCTGGCAAGCTATTGAGCATGACGAAGGCTACATTAGTGCGGCACTTCTAGCCAGATTTGATGATCATCAAACTTTCCCTCGTTTGCCTTTCGAGCCAATCTCCAAAGAGGAGTATGAGCAGATGATGCAAGCAGTCAGTCTCCGTTCTAAAACCGATGATTTTTACGCAGTCTTAAGTCGCTATGATTTCGGTGAATTAATGGAAGTAGGCCCAGCAGGTTGTGACTCTGATAAGTGCATGATGCCTGAACAAAGCCCCACATAATTTCCGCAAATTTCAGGAGTCAAAATATTATGACTTCTGAATTTTTCTCACATCATCACCAAAGTCATCTGTAGAATGCTCTCAACCCAAAGCGAATTTACACGTTACGATTAATTAAGAATTAATACTTTTTGCAACAGTATCAGGAGTTTTTAATGTTCATTGATGAATTGTCACCAATATTTAAACAACTCACCCAACACCCAATATCGTTTTTGGGTGGATTTGCCTCTGGTGTCCTCAAGCTTAACTTAGCAGATGACCCAGTTAAAAGCTGGCTAGATCAGCAAATAGGTACTAATTACTCTTCCCCAGCGACTGAAGCGCACAATGGCAAAGCCACCGGCCCCCAATCAATATCCATTGATTAATAGAAAATAACGTAGAGACGTAGCAGTAGAGACGTAGCATTGCTACGTCTCTACAAAGATTCTCGGTAACGCTATTGTAGGTGTATTTTAATTTTTTTGGACGTAGTACGGTTTTAAACCAATATTCATTACCCAGTCACACAGAATTTATACTGAATTCTGGCTCCTGACGCCTGAATTCTGTTCAGTAAATTCAGGCGATAATAGCTTCTATTTTCCAGACAACAAATTTATGACAACCGAAACTAATATTACAGATTTATCTAGCTTAGAATATATTCCTTATATTGATGATGATGGTCAATTACCCGAATATCTTCAAGGAAAAATAGGAGTATATGCCATCTTTAATCAAGAGAAAATATTACAATTTGTCGGATATTCTCGTGATGTTTATCTAAGTCTCAGACAACATTTAGTCCGGCAACCACAACAATGTTATTGGCTAAAAGTACAAACTATTGATCGCCCGAATCGTACAGTTTTAGAAAACATTGAAAAAGCTTGGATAGCTGAAAATAGTGATATTCCGCCAGGAAACGGAGAACTTAAAGAAAAATGGACGCAACCCATAGACGCTAAAGCAGAAATGACTGTAGAAGAACAAACAAATTATCAAAATCCGATCCATGATGATCTGGCACAAATTAAAATTATCAAAAATGTCGCCAGACGAGTAGAAGCAGAAATTTTAGCAGCTTTAGAATTACGTGGTTTGAAAACCCAGTTGCGTTTCCATCCTAAATTAAAAGAAGAAGGATTACTAGATTTGAAATAAAACTATAGTAATCCGATTTAATTTCTGAATCACTCATAGAGGTAAGGGACTGGGGAACTCGGGGCCCCCTCTGGGGATAAGGGGCAATGGGGACTGGGAAGAAAGAATAAAGGTGTACTGAGTTTTGTATGCGTAAGCGCAGGCTACGCATACAAAAATCAAGTATGAGTCCTATAGGAACTTCTACTAGTTTGGGGATGTAAGGATCAGGTGTTGAGAATTAAACTCACTCAACCACCACCGCCACCACCGCCACCACCACCACCACCACCACCGCCACCACCACCACCACCGCCACCACCACCGTCGAAATAGCTATAGCTACTGCCACTGCTGTAATAGCTAGTTCTATTTCTACGGAAAATCCTACTCAAGAAGATAACAAGCAAAAATGGCAAACACATCAACATCAATAGGACGATACTAAGAGACCAAAACGATGAATTTTGCCATTGAGGAGTTGTGAGATTAGTACCTGCGCGGTTAAAGGTGACTTGAACTTCTAACTCATTCTGTGGTTGGATGGGTGCTTGTGCTAAAAACTCAATAGTTCGGCTATTCACTTGGCGGATGTTTGCGGTTACGCCGTAGCTCCGGAAATCTTTGATACCAGTAGCAAATACCTCTGGAAGTTCTACTGTAACTTTTGCTTGCTTGACAGGAGCTAGGCGATCGCTAAAAATAGCTTTCCAGTATACTTGTGCATCATCACTATTCACGTGTAACCCACCGATAACACGGTATTTCAACACAAAAGTATGACTCTCTGGTGGTTTGATCTGATGTTCCCAGCGAATCCAGAGTTGATTATTTTCAATACCTGTTGTAATCGGCAGAACTTGACCATTTTCTGATACTGAAACTTCTGTAATTTCGTCTACTTTATCTAGAGGAATATAGCGATAACGTTGATTTTTATAGTCTCCAGTAAATGTATATTTCTGGGTTTCAGTCACTAACATATCACCGTTAGTTTGGACAGCCAGATCAACATTAATAAAATCCCAATAAAATGGTGGTGATTGTGCCGTGGCATGATTGATAGTAAGACCCAGACTCAGAAATAAAGCAACGCAAAACAGACACAATCTTTGAATGATTTTAGTCCACATAATTTCTACTATCCTGATATATTGCCAGAATTACTTGTATGAAAGTCCAGAAAAAGCAAGTTTCACATCCCAACATGAAAGATGCTTTTTCCCCACACCCTCTTTTAGAGATTGTTTGAAAAGTTTTGGGCGATTAGAAATCGCCACTACACAAACAAAGTCCACCTCCGTGGACTAACACAAAATCAAGTATTTCAAACCTGCGGAGGCAGGTTTCGTCTGTGTAGCCGCGATTTATAATCGCCGGGGCTGGTATTAATTTAGACTTTTCAAACACCCTCCTTTAAATCAGCAGGTTGCTCAAGAATTATTTTTAATATCATCGATTGAGCAGGAGTATTCTAGTTAAGTTTCAGTTCACTGCCTGACTGATCTAAAATTGAGCTTGACGAATTTGATACACTTTCCCACTAATGCCCAATGCCTAGCCTCAAACTCTCGCAGACTGGACTGGAAATAGTTAAACAAGCTCGTAAGGAAAGAGGCTGGACGATTGATAACCCATCTTGGTTAGAGGCAGCTAGTCAAATTATTGAACCTGAGCTTAACTGGGAAAATGCGGAAGTATTTGCAGCAGGCGTATCTTTACCAACATGGAAGCGTTTTCTGCGAGGCGATGGCATTGATGCTTCGGTATTTAAAGCCTTCTGTCAAGTTTTGGATTTGAATTGGTCAGAAGTCATTGAACGTACCTTCAACTCACCCCTAGCTAGCACAACTCAAATTCCCCATATTCCTTTGTTTTTTGGACGAGGTTACGAGCTGGCGACACTCACCCAGGCGGTTGAAGGTGGAACTCGCCTAGTAGCGATTACAGGAATTGGTGGTATTGGGAAAACGGCTGTAGCTGCTAAACTGGCTCAAACTTTGCAAGGGCGATTTCAACAAACTTTGTGGTTTTCGTTTCATATCACACCACCAGCGACAAATGCACCCCTAACCTTACCACCGCAAACCTTGCTAGTTTTTGATGGTTGGGATGGAATTTTAGGAGGCGATGTCTACGACGGACTACGGCAACGGGCTGGGCAATATCGTTTAGGATATGAACCATACGCCGAATTTCTGCGGACAGTGGTACAGACGGCTCACACTAGTTGCGTAATTTTGACGAGTCGAGAACAACCAGAAGGATTAAATACCTGGAGAGGCGCTGCGGGTGTAGTAATTTTCCCCCTCGGTGGACTTATGGAGGGTGCTATTGAGCTTTTGCAGCATCATCAACTTACCTTCGATGCTCAACAGTGGGTGACATTGGTAAACCAATATGGCGGTAATCCATTGTTTCTCAATATGGCAGCTAATTTCATTCACGAACTATTTGCTGGGGATGTGGGAGAATTTTTAGCCTCTGGAACTATAGTAGCTGGTGAATTTGAGCCGCTTGTCAGGCAATGGTTGCAGCATATTTCCTCTGTGGAACAAATCCTCATCAAGTTTTTGGCAACCAAAGCACAAGGATTCACTCGTGAAGAAATTCTCTCATACCTGGGAAGTGATGTTGCCAATGGGGATATTTTTGCGGCACTCTTATCCTTAAAACGCAGAGCATTGTTAGAAACTATCAAAGATGGTGAGCAGGAACGCTTTTTTTTACAACCTGTGATTCTCAAATGTGTACAGCGCTTGTTTAGGTAGAAAGTCAATAGTCAATAGTCATTAGTCATTAGTCATTAGTCAATAGTCATTAGTCATTAGTCATTAGTCATTAGCATTTATTCTTCTCCCCTGCCTCCCCTACCTCCCCTGCTCACCAGCTCTTAGGAATGTAAATATCAAGAAATGTAAACAATATTCTCTAGAAATTTGAGGAGACATAGCTTGTGCTGCAAATTACGCCGAAAGCAAAAAACTTTGGTTGTATTTCTACCTGCAAAGGTCTGATTCCTGTATAATTTATAGCGATTATTTGCTCGGATTGTATATCATTTCCAGCATAAATCAGCTTTTAAGACTTTTTGTAGTTGATGAGATTGGTAACTGTTTATGTGCATATTTTTATGAAAAAATGACATTTATGATACATTGTTCATCCAAATTCTCCGCAAGACTATAGTCAGCAAGCTGGTAATTTTCACTGGTTATCCTCACTGATAATAGGCTAGTATTTGGTCAAGCCTAGACAAATAATTATTCCTAAAATCAATATCTTATGAAATCTTCAGTGTATCGTAACGCTGCGGCGACAGCTTGTGTCTTGGGACTGCTAGTGTTACTAGCAGGTTGCTGGGAAATGACAGTATCATTTGAAGCTGCCAATCCAGAAACATCTTCTCAGTCATCTCATGATTTACCGCAGTTAAAAGACAACAGAACATCAACAGTTTCATCAAACAATAGTAATTATACAGAAAATAAGAATTTAAATAATACATCAATTAATTCTATACAGCAGAAACAAGCACAAACAAATTCTATCTTGGCAACTCGTCAGCAATTAGCTGAAGGTGGCAAGCTACAAGGAAATTTGCGCATGAGCAATCAAACAGACCAACCTGTACGACTAGCTTTACTAGCACGTCAATCAGTCAAAAAAGGCTCGAATGTCAAAAAAACAGATGTTCCTGCTCATTGGGATTTTGATCCCCAAGAAGGGAGTGAAAAAGGTTTAGTCCTCTCTCTGCCAAATGGTAAATTGCAACTGGAGAAAGGTGATATTCTTGTAGCCTTTGCCCAAGATGGTTCCCGACGCTACTGGGGGCCTTATGTTGTCGGAGAAACACCCCAACCAAGCTGGAATGCTCGAATTAAAGAATGGTCACTTGTGCTTGGGCAATAGTCATTGGTCAATAGTCAATAGTCAATAGTCAATAGTCAATAGTCATTGGTCATTAGCACTCTTTTATTATGCTTGTGAAATGAAAATTATGTAATTATTCCCAATTTTTCTCAAAATTCAGTTTTTTCTGTACATGAATTCAAATTTACCTGTAGTAGCTGTAAAACCATAGCGTTGATAAAACGGGATCATTTCTGGTAAACAATAAAGAGTTAAATGTTCAACTGTAATCAATTGCGGATGATTGATAATTGCATCAATTAATTTAGCACCAAGTCCTTTGTTTCTGTGGCTAGGTTTAATAATGACATCATAAATAGTTGCTCTGTAAACAAAGTCAGTTAAGACACGAGTAAAACCAATTAATTGTTCGCGCTGATCAATCAAACCAATAATAACATCAGACGTGGTCAACATTTTGACAACATCTTGATATTGTCTATTTTTACTCCAAAATTCATTTTGGTATAAGTCTACTAATTCTACTATTTGATTGTCGGTCAATTGGTTAACAACTTGGTATTGCATAGTCAGTGTTATCAAATCATCCATTCTCAATATAAACTCAGATACCTGACTTCTTCGAGAAATTGGGTATCTAAATCGTTAAATTATGCGTTAATATGTGGATTTAGCTAAACTATAAAAATCAAAATCTTTCAGCATTTCCAGAAATTTAAACACAGAGGGAATGTGGAGAGATTGAGAGCGAATAGCCACACCCATAACTCTTTCTAACGGTTTTGGTAAACGATAAACTTGCACTGCTGAAGGAATGGGTACAGCTGCTAACCGGGGTAAAATGGCTGCGCTCAATCCTTGATTAACCATGCTGACAATAGTGGAGTCTTCCTGAATATTACTAATAGTATTCATCGTCGGCACTAACTGCTTAAGATGATGATGGAGAGGTTTTCCACAAGGTAAACAAGAAAGTATCACAGGTGAATGTGTAGCTATATCTTCCCAAGTAATTTGCTTACTATTCACTTTAGCTTTTGGTGGTAGCAAAGCTACATATTCATCTCTGAGAATTTCCCAAGCTGTAAAGTCGTTGCTAGTTGGTAAATAAGTAATGCCAATATCTGCCCTTCCTTCTCGCAAACATTGTTCAGCTTCCAGATAAGAAAGACACTCAATAATTGTGACACCAACTTCCGGAAATTGTTCATGAAATTGAGCGATCGCTTTTGGTAATAAGTGAGTCGCCACACTGCGAAAAGCCGCTACCCGCACATGACCACCGTGTAAACCTTTATGTAGGTTTGCTTCTAACTGCATCATTTCCAGATGTTGCATGGCTTGGCGCACATGATGCAGGATGCGTTCCCCGGCCGGTGTCAAAATAGCGCCATGACGACCTCTAGCGAATAAAGGTACACCCAATTCTTCTTCTAGAGTAGCGATCGCATGACTCACTGCTGGTTGAGTAAGCTGCAAATCTAAAGCTGCTTCACTAAAATTACCACGCTCTGCTACTGCAACTACGGCGCGAAGTTGGGAAATTTTCATGGGCAATTTCACAGTTAAACACTAAAGATTTTAAACTTTATATAAATATGATTTATAGAAACTATGCAAGCCATAATTTGATTCTTAATTGAGACGTTGTTAAAGTTTTATTTATCCAGCAAATCTTGTGAGTAATTTTATGCAAGATGATATCAGATGTCTAGAATCTAAAGGCATAAAAACACCAGCCAGCATACTATTCAGACAAAATTTCTCTTGGGGATTTTTACAGAATATCTGGCAAAAATTCGTAAAAATCATACTAGTGGACACGCAGGAAATCCAAGTCCGGCAAAAGGTTGATCGCCACGGTAATCAATACTGGTTTGTGTATGATCCTGTTACAGGTAGGTCTTTTGCTTCTGGTTCAGAAGCAGATGTATCGATGTGGATAGAACAAACTTATAGGTACTAAAATCATGTCTGAACTGACTTTAATAATTGGCAATAAAAATTATTCATCCTGGTCACTGCGTCCTTGGCTAGCGATGAAACAATTGGGTGTAGAATTTCAAGAGATTTGCATACCTCTTTACACTCCCGACGCTCCAGCGAAAATTAGCCAATACTCTCCAGCCGGCAAAGTACCTATACTGTTGCATGATCAGCAAACAATTTGGGATTCCCTGGCAATTTGTGAATACTTAGCCGAAACTTTCCCAACACTCCACTGGTGGCCAGAGGATAAATCTGCTAGAGCAACTGCTCGTGCTGTTAGTTGCGAAATGCACTCAGGCTTTCAACACCTGCGGCAAAATATGAGCATGAATTGCCGTGCTAAATATCCTGGTCAAGGTTTAACACCAGAAGTACAAAAAGATATTGACCGCATCACAAAAATTTGGCAAGATGCACGCCAAAATTTTGGAGTTGGAGATAATTTTTTATTTGGTCAATTCACCATTGCTGATGCGTTTTTTGCCCCTGTTGTTTTGCGCTTTATTACCTATGATGTGCAACTCGATCATATTTCTCAAGATTACGCCCAAACAATTTTAGCGCTACCAGCTTTGCAAGAATGGATAGAAGCAGCAAAACAAGAGACAGAAGTTATCCCGCAGTATGAAAAGTCAAGCAAAAAAGTTGGAACTTAGACCTCATAATCAATTGAGTCCATATTTAGAAGCTTGTTGTCTGCAAGTTAGCGCGTCTGTGTTGTATCAACGTGCAGCAGAAGATATTGAATATTTAACTGGTGTAGAAGTGTCAAAAAGTGTACAGCAAAGACTGGTACATCTGTTTTTTAAATCAATTTACTATAACAATTCCTGATGTCTACGACGAGCTGTTCGGTGACGCACTTTTGATGATGGGGTTGATGTAGGCGATGTCTACGAAAAGCTCGCCTACGCATTTCTGATGATGGAGGTGTCTGGAAGCGAATGCAATAAAATAAAGACAACACACTTAACTTAATTTTATGGATTTGCAATCCCGAATTACTATAGATCCTAACGTCCTTGTCGGCAAACCAATTATTAAAGGCACTCGTCTTGCTGTTGAGTTTATTATTGACCTTCTTGCTCAAGGCTGGACAAATGAAGAAATTCTCCGCAACTACCCTGGTATTACCCTTGAAGATATTCAAGCTTGTTTAGGCTATGCTAGTGCCAGTCTTAAAGCTGAAAAAGTTTACGCTTTTCCTGGGTAGATTATGCGCTTTCTAGCCAATGAAAATTTCCCAGCAGATGCTGTAATGTAATAAAAAACACAGAGGGTAGTAGGCGATCGCTCTTTTATCAAGTATGTCTCATAAGCAATGTCTACGACGATGCTCCACCTACGCACTTCTGGTGATGAGATTGATGTGGGCAATGGCGTAATACCAATTTCCTTTAAATGTGAAACAGTAGAGACGTTGCAATGCAACGTCTCTACATAATTTATGTGTATCATGATTAACGTCAAATGGCGTAACCGCCCAGCGTAGCTGACCGCCAGAAAATATCCGTATCGATCAGCTTGAGAGAATTTTGGCAAATCTGCAACGACTTTTGCTCCAAGCAATAGTTGTTATAAATACGTGAATTACTGAAATGAGAAAGCATTTTGACTAAATGAGTTAACAAACTGCGGTTTGCTTGGGGAAAACACCAAAATGAGAAAACATTTTGGCTAAATGAGTTAACAAACTGCGGTTTGCTTACTCAATTCACTAAAATGAGAAAACATTTTGGCTAAATGAGTTAACAAACTGCGGTTTGCTTACTCAATTTACTAAAATGAGAAAGTAATTAGGCATTTTGAGCAAGATTTTGCGATCGCTCTTATGGTGATGGAGTGATGAGACGATGGCGTAACCACCCAGCGTAGCTGATCGCTCTGATTTGTTTCTAAAACACTTAAGTTGAAAATATGGTAGTTCTGCCATCAAAATAACCGGCTATTTTCCCAAACCAGTATCTATTAGCCTCAGATAATTACAGCAAATCTGCAACAGCTTTTGCTACAAGCGTATAGTTGTCTATCAATGCGCGATATACTGAAATTAGAAAGTATTTAGGTCAACAAGTAAGTGTGAATGTTCTATCATGAGGTAAAAATGTCATCAAAAACTTTGCTAGAGAAAAGGTTCATCTTCATGTATTAGTGGACGAATTACGTAATTCATACGCCCTTTTTGCTCACAATTCTGCTTAAGGTAATTTACTCAATGGAGTAGCTAAACCATCAATACTGACAACATTTTTTTGCTTTTGATATTCTCTGATTCCCTGTTCACCTTTTTTCTCTGCCCAATCAACTAAAATCTGTCTTTGACCTCGATATTCATAAAGTGGTACAGCAAAACCACAGGATGTTTGTACTCGCTCAATATCAGCAACAATTATTTGTCGAGTTCCAGGAATTTGAGGAAATACGCAGTATAAAGAATCCCATTCTGAAGAATTGGGTAAAATTGTTTTTCCTTTGCCGTAGAGACGCAAAATAGATGGTGGTTCTGCAAAAGCACAAAACATTAAAGTGATCCGCCCATTTTCTTGCAGATGGGCTGAGGTTTCATTACCACTACCTGTCAAGTCTAAATAAGCTACTTGATGAGGTGAGATAATCCGAAAACAGTCTAATCCTTTAGGCGACATATTCACGTGACCATCAGGGCTTAGGGGTGCAGAAGCCACAAAAAACAAGTGTTGGGCTGCAATAAATTCTTGCAATTCTTTGGTGATACAGTCAAAAACTTTAGCCATAAAATTTTATCAGCAGAAGAATATTACAGGAAAACATTTAGAGTTAAAGCACAAAAAATTAATTACCTATTACTCACGTTTTTCAAATAACACCCGATAAACAGGTTCACCCTTATTTTGCGTATACACTTCCCTTTCTGTAGGTACTGGAAGAGGATTTTCTGCTAACCATTCTTCTGTACCTACTTTTTGAAAAGCAGGATTTGCCGCAAAGCGATCGCGCATTTCTATCGCTACAAATTCCATATCTGATTGTAGTAATACAACTCCCCCAACTGCTAAATAATTAGCTAAATCTGCCACTAATTCTGGTTGCACTACACGACGTTTGGCATGACGAGTTTTAAACCAAGGATCAGGAAATTGAATCGTCACACGCTGCAAAATTCCTATAGGCAAAGATGATAATAGCGGCTGCAAAGAGTTATTAGCATTGCAATATAAATAATGGAGATTAGTCAATCCCAACTCACAACGCAATTGATTAGCCTCTACTACCAAAGGTTCTCGAATTTCTAAACCCAGAAAATTCCAATTTGGTTCTACCTGTGCCATCTGCAACACAAATCTTCCCTTAGCACAACCAATATCTAAATGTAGTGGTTGATGTGAACAAGCATAAATTTTTTCCCATGCCAATGGGTTCGCTGGCGTGGAGTATTTTTGAGCTAACGGGTTGACGTGTTGACGAACGCGGACAGCAGCCAATGTTGAGCCTCCTTAAATCACAATTATAAATATAGCTTATGAGTCAATAGTCAATAGTCAATAGTCATTAGTCATTAGTCATTAGTCAGTACTCTCCGACTTCTGACTTCCGACTTTCACTCAGCACTCACTCCCTCACTCCCTCACTCTCTCACTCACTCAGCACTCAGTACTCACTCACTCAAGAACATCCTTCGACAAATTCTACTTCTGGTAATTTACCGGCACGAAAGCGAGTCACACGCTTACCATCAGTCTCGAATACTACTCGATAGTTCTTGTCAGTGCGATCGCTGGGTACAAAGATGAGATAATGACCTCCTTGGACATATTGATGGGGTGTGACTTGAATTTGTCCTGGATAAAGTGATTTAATCCGCGCTTCCGTGTCGCCAATTTTTGCACCTCTGAGGGTGGTAATTCTTGTATTTCTCCAAACATCAACCCTCGCAATACGTCCTCCTGTTACCATAAATCCAAAATCTTTTTCTCCCTGGGGTCTGACGTAGTAGCAATTGTTATTTGGTGGATCACCAATTAGTCTTCTACCAGATGCTTTTGCAGCCTGGGAAACTGTCATACCAACTCTCACAGATCCTAGTCCATTAATCACTAGTTTGGACTGATTAGTGAGGGGTGGATACGCTAGAACCGCACCGATAGTTAGGGAACACAAACTAAGGGTGACTGTTGCAAAAGTTCCTAATTTAGCTTTGCTATTCATTGTTTACAAGATAAGATCGATAGATTGGTTAGATACATCTCTCAAACTATAAGTTTCGGACATTTTGTTAACTCACATCTTGCACCTAGCCCTAGCGATTAGAAATCGCGGCTATACAAACAAAGTCCGCCTACGCGGACTAACGTTAAACCAAAGTTTTAACCCGCGTAGGCGGGTTTTGCCTGTGTAGCCGCGACTTCCAGTCGCCTAGTGCAAAATATGAGTTAACAAAAAATGGCTTAATTTTAGAACTTATACCAGTTCACAAAAATCATGATACAGATTTTATCTGTTGTAGTGGCTTACAGCACAAGCCTTTACAAATGTAGATGAAACTTAAATATTTAATCCTATAATGGTTAGTTCAGGTGGATGTTCAATAGTGAATTGATAAAATAATTCCTGTTTTTCTTGGGGAAGAATATTCAAATTCCATTCTAAGATGCCCATTTCTCCTAATTGAATTTGCGGGTTACTGCGGTTGAGCCGCACTTTAATTTGTTCGTTGCGGCTGACTGGTAATTGTTCAGTTAATTGTAAATGGGTTGCTTGATTGAGTAAGTTTGTAATTACTAAGCGATAAGTATAAGTCGTTCGGCGTTGATTTCCAATCAGTTTTTTATCGACTTGACGCTCAACTAAATCACGCTCAATTTTTAAACCTTCATCAATACCTAAATTTAGTTTAAATTCTTGTCCTGGGGCAATATTTTCTAGTTGAGTTGTGCCAACAAACATATCATCACGGAAAATATTAGCGTTGCCGGGTAATAAAGTTGCGCCATCAGCACTGTTTTTGACATTGGCTTCTAAATAGGCAAAACTGACTAAACGTGGTATGGCTACATAATTAAAATTGCATGGATAATCGTCATGAAAAATAGTGATTTTATGGGGTGTGCCATCACTGGGAATATTACCGTCTCCATGTAGTTTAAAAGTAATAATACTGCCAGTTTTGGCAACTTCAGCTACTGTATTTTCCGCAACTATCAAATCATCTGTGGTTATTTCTGCTTGTGCTGCTAGTGCCATTTCTCCAGAAGCGGGAGCAGGCATAGCTGTTATGCTGGGTAGGGATGGACTAGGGGCTAGCTTTTGGCGCGATCGCAATAATTGATTTGATTGATTTGGCGGTGTTAGTGTATCAATATACCAGGGGTTTAATTTTGGTGGCAGTGTTCCCAACCCTGGTTTAGCTGTCGATAGGGTAAGCGCTACACCCAACCAATCTTCACCAGTACTTTGAGTCACTTCAGCTAGATAACTTAAATTTAAACTTTTGTGCGTGCTATCTAAGCGCAAATCATATAAGGGAGTCCAACTTGCTTGATTGACTACATAGGATGCTTCTAGCTCAAATTCACCTGCATCAGTCACCTCAATTGGCACAATCAAGCTAACACTGGCGTGGGGGTGGGGTGACTGAATAATTTGTAATGAATTGCGGAGTGCTTGAATTTGTTGATCTAATTCTTTTTGCTGGCTTTTACATTCACCAGAAGCGATCGCATATTCGCTATACTGACTACCTAAAAAGTTGAGAAAATCCAGAGTTTCACTAGGACTAAGATTTTTCCGCGATAGGCTTTGAGCAAATGGTTCTTCTGTCTTTTCTCTTAAGCCTTCGATAAACTTAGATTGTAAGCCTAGAGCATCAATTTGGGCTTGTAGATGGCGTTTTTCTGCTTCTAATTGCTGAATTTGCCTATTTAAGTGGGCAACTCTTTCTCCTACAGGTTCGGTGGTGTAAATGCGATCGCAATTTACCCCCAATAAGCGCACCCCTACTGTACCTGTACCACTAACTCTGACAGAATCTGTTTCTAGAGTTACCGGCAGTGAAGTAATTACTAGTGACTTTTCTGTACCAATTAACGCAACCTTTCCTTTGCGTGTAACCAAAGCTTTGTCACTGTACACCGTCACAGCCACAATCTGACTTTGTACTGTTTTTTGCCAAGAAGGTGCTTCTGGGTTAACCACTGCCAGTTCTCCCCTATCGTAAATGACTCTGCTGGTTAATTTTCAATTGTTCAAGGTCAGTCCGTCAAGTAATACCAATTCAAAATTCAAAATTCAAAATTCAAAATTAAGAAAGCCAGATATTACCAGGGTTTCTAAGTTTGGATCTATAGCATTGTTTTTTTAAATTGGTACAAGTAGTGAGTGGTGTTAGCGGTAGTGGGGCGATGAGCCGCGTGCTGAGTAAAGAGTATTATTTTACATTCTCTTGTCACCTGTCCCCTGTCACCTATCCCCTTCCTACTCCACTCTACTGTACTCAGGCACAGGTAAAGAACTACTTAAAAGCTCTGTTTGCTCAACAAATTTCTTGGCTGCATCTAGGAGATATTCGTAGTAAGTACGTGCCACTATAGATAGTTGTTTGCCAGATGGATGAACCATATACCAAGACCGTTGAATGGGAAAGTGTTCTACGTCTAAAATGCTGAATTCTGCGGTATCGGTTAATAGGGTATGGCGAGATAATACAGAAATACCTAAACCACCTGCGATCGCTTGTTTAATTGCTTCATTAGAACCTAATTCTAGCTTGACTTTCACAGAAATACCTTGTTCTTCTAGGAGTTGTTGCACTGCCCGGCGAGTTCCTGAACCTGGTTCCCGCATGATAAAAGGTTCATTAGCCAAACGTTGAATGGGGATATTTTTTTCTTTTGCCAACGGGTGATTTGCCGGAGCAAATACTACTAAGGGGTTGTCTAAAAATGCTTGGCAATTCACATCTAAATGCTCAGGCACTTGACTCATAATATACAAGTCATCCATGTTGCTGGTCATGCGTTCTAATATCCCTTCGTGGTTTGTCACTTGCAGGGAAATATCAATTCCTGGATAAAGTTCGCAAAAAGGCCCCAACAAACGTGGTATAAAATATTTTGCTGTTGTAATAACTGACAAACGCAATTGTCCTTGTTTTAGCCCCTTTAAATCTGCTACTTTCATTTCAAATTGGGCTATTGTCTCAAATATTTGCCGACACGTAGCAAATAATTCTCGTCCTGCTTCCGTTAAATATAAGCGTTTGCCTACCTGCTCAAATAACGGTAAACCTACTGATTTCGTCAGTTGCTTAATTTGCATAGAGACGGTGGGTTGGGTGAGAAATAATTCCTCAGCAGCACGAGTAAAACTACCGTGCCGTGCCGCCGCCTCGAACACCTTCAACTGGTGTAACGTTGCTTGGTTCAAGGTGATTCTCCTCTAATAGCGATTTCTTTCAGATATAAAACTAGTATCACTGAATACTTACAAATGAAATAGCTTCACTCATACGAAAATCATGCGTCTATTATAGATAAAACTCTATTCTCGCTATTAGAAGAAAATTAATCTATTTATGGTTGAAGAAGTTATTATCAAAAAAACAAGCAAAGCGTAAGATGCCTTCCATCTGCAAGATGAATGTTGAATACTTAATTCTGAATCGTTGAATCAAGATTTTTCCTAATTCATCATTCTAGAGTTAGTAATTCATCATTCATCATTCATCATCCCAAACTTCCTCAATAACTTTGACGGGTAGAGTGGCTAAATCTGGCAATTGCAACACTTCCCTTTCTGCAACTTGCTCTCTAATGTTTACAGGTAATTTTAATGGCTGACGTTCTTCAATCCAACAACTAGCTATTGGCAGAGTTTGTTCCAATTCATCTAAGGGTCGAGGAATCACCATAACTGCGTTCAATTCGCCAATCCGTTCTGCTTCATACATTCCTGCTTCCACTGCTACGGCAACGTTAGCAACTGAACCACGAATAATGGCTGTACACAAACCCGCACCGATTTTTTCATAGGATGCCAACTGGACATCAGCTGATTTGAGCATCGCATCACACGCACCCACCATTGCGGGAAAGCCTCGTGTTTCTACTAAGCCAATGGCTTGGTTACTCAAGCGGCTTTGTTGCCCCTCCGCCATAATTTGACTGAGGCGATTGGTGATGGGTAGAACGACATCCAAATTGGGAAAAGGTCTGGGAATTACTAGACTAGAAACCAGCTGTCCGAATTGTTCAGCTGTCTGTACACCAGATTCTACAGCTAAACGGACATCAGCAATTCCACCCCGGACGATCGCCGTACAGTGTCCACTGCCAATTTTCTCGTAGCCGACTAGATGAACACCAGCCGATTTCAACATCATATCAGCCGTCCCAA
The DNA here is from genome assembly GCF_013393945.1 of Nostoc sp. TCL26-01. Taxonomy (NCBI): domain Bacteria; kingdom Bacillati; phylum Cyanobacteriota; class Cyanophyceae; order Nostocales; family Nostocaceae; genus Nostoc; species Nostoc sp. TCL26-01. The sequence continues at coordinate 1,972,265 of NZ_CP040297.1, read as the reverse complement.
CGATCGCCGGAAAGCTGAGGGTAGATACTAACCCCAAGGCGGTATCGCTGAAATCGTCTCGACGATTGGATCTCTGGCTGGTGCTAAAAGAGCGTTGATTATATGTCTCCATGTGAATTACTCCAGGATACTCACAACTTAACACTTACTCAGAGCGATCAGCTACGCTCGCTGGGCGGAACGCCATCGTCAGAGACAGGGTTATTTAGGGCTTGTCTGTGGGGAAACAATGTGACTAAAAGTCGTTGAATGCTTCCTTGCCCATAAATTTGAGTCCCGAAGCTATTAGATGATTCTGTGGCAGGTTGACCAGATTCTGCATTTTCTGGATTGGGTTGTGTCAAGTTAGAGTCAGTCTGATCAGTGTTGTCTCCTACAGTAGCAGAGTCACTCTCAGCTGCGGCTGATTCTGTCACAGAAATAGACTCTTGTTTAAACTCCACAAAGGCCGAGGCAGAGAGGCTAGTGGAAGTAATGACCTTACTCTCACCTGGCTGGGGTTTTTGGGTAGAGGTGGGAACAGCATGATTGTTTGAGGATGGTGGCAGCGCGTTTGTCACAACTGGCCTACTGTCATCTCCCAAAATTGAACCTGGCGGTACTACTGAACTAGCAGCAACGGAACAGTTAAACACAGTTGTCGCTGCACCAATGCAAGCATTTATCCCAATCTTACCTTGACCAACCATCAAAAACCCAGCCCCCAAGCTGGCACTGGCTTCTACTTCAATAGTCCCCCCTTCAGCTTGGAGAATTGACCCCATGCCAATACAGACCCCCGGCCCAATGATAATTTTGCTGTTGGTAGCCGCTTGGAGTATCACCCCTGGTGCAATCACTGCACTGGGATGAATCGTCACCTCGCCACTCATGTAGGAATCAAAGTTGTTGTAGAGGCGCAGTGGCGGCACAGACATGGAAATTTTAACCTCGGAAGCCGAATATCAGTTAGGAGTGCTGAGTGCTGAGTTGTGTTAGCGGTAGCGGGGCGATGCAGCCCGTGCTGAGTTAGGAGTTGTAAGTTTCTAATAGTGAAATGTTTAGCTTGTATCGAATAATTTTAGGCTAAATCATTTGAGTATCACTTGTTCTCAACTTTAAAAGCCACTCAGCACTCACTATTCTTTACTCATTACTCATTACTCAGCACTCATTGCTAATTACTCATTACTCAGCACTCAGCACTCACTATGGACGCTGAATAATTGTTTCCAACACTCGCCGCTTGGCTTTGGGGTCGATGCCAATTAGGCGGACATATTCGCCGGCATAATCAGATAGACTAGCTTCTACGGCAGCGATCGCTTCTCTTTCCGAATTAGCTTGAATTTGCCCAGTGCTAGTCCAAGAACCAGTGCGGAATCTTCTTTGATCTACGTGTTCAATACTCAGTTTATACCCACCAGCCAAAACTTGCCGTAATTGAGCGACTATTTCCGCACTCAGGCGAGTATTTGTCGCTGTTGCTGTTGCCGATGGTGTACTCACTGCCGATTTTTGGCTACCAGAAGGAGCGACTTGACCATTGGGTCTTTGGATAATACTTTCGAGGACACGGCGTTTAGCTTTCGGGTCAATACCAATTAGCCGGACATACTCGCCTTGATGGTTATCAATACATTCTTCTAATGCCGAGACTACTTCACTAGCAGAAGTTGTTTCAATTGGTTTACAGCTAGTCCAAGAACCTGTGCGGAAGCGACGTTCATCGACGTGTTCTGTGCCAATTTTGTAACCACCTGCTAATAACTGGCGAATTTGCTCTACGGTTTCACCACTGAGCTTATGACTATTAGCCGCACCATTACTATAACCATTGCTACTACCGTTGTAACTACTCTTGGTCTGAGTAGGGGCTTTAAAGCTGGTGGAACCTGTCACTGTCCCATCAGGACGATGGATAATAGTTTCTAATACTCGACGTTTACCTTTGGGGTCAATGCCAAATAGGCGGATGTACTCGCCATCATGATCAGCTAAACAGGTTTCCAAGGCGGATAATGCTTCACCAATGGATCTGGCTTCAATCGGCTGGCAGCTAGTCCAAGAACCTGTACGGAATCTTCTTTGATCTACGTGTTCCGTACCGATTTTATATCCTTGCTCTAACAGATAACGTACCTGTTCTATGATTTCTGCACCCAAGCTGTTGCTTGCCACTTCAGTACTCCTTTCTATCCCACTAACATTATTACTTGTATAAGATTTAACTTCTTTCTCGCGTATGGGTGCAATACACTTGCTATCCGCAGCACAAAGATATCCAGCCCGTAATGCTTGATTAATGCCAATTACATGATGGGCAAAGTCCCGATCTTGCTCCTGTACGTCTGGCAAGCGATCAGCTTGCTTTTGGTTGGTAATGATCGCTCCTGAAGGTACATACTTACCAGGGGGAACTTCCACATCCTTAATTAAAGCGTGCATCATCACGATGCAACCTGCCCCTACCTTAGCGTTAAATACCGTCGAGCGAAATCCAATAAACGAATCTTCCCCAACATAAGCTGGCCCATGAATCAGTGCCATATGAGTCAGGGAAGCATTTTTGCCAACCCAAACCGAGTATTCTTGATCGTCATCACCAATGACTCGGCCTTGCTCCAAACCGTGAATTACCACACCATCTTGAATATTGGTATTCTCTCCAATATAAAAGGGTGTACCTTCATCGGCTCTAATTGAAGTCCCTGGAGCAACGATCACATTTGCACCAATCCGAACATCCCCAATAATGTTGGAAAACGAATGTACAAATGCGGTTTCGTGGATTGTGGCTTCAGTTAAACTCTTTGACCACGGGGTTGGGGGTGCCGCCGTGCTGCGGACTGCCATTGCGAGATTCCTCCTGAATTAAATGTCATTAGTCCATAGTCAATAGTCCATAGTCTATAAGTAATTAGACTGTTGACTTTTGACTGTTGACTTTTGACTACCTATACTGATCTTTCTTGCTGTAAATGAGACGATCCTCAACATGAATAGTATCAATTATCGCCACCACCGCAGCATCTAAAGGACGCTGTTCATTGCCAAGTACTTGACGCGCAGCACTGCCGCGACTGATCAGTACCCACTCATCAACCCCTGCACCAACGCTATCTGCGGCTACCTCGTATTGTGGCAGGAGTTTTCCATCTTCATCCACTAATTGCAACAAAAGTAGTTTCACACCTCTTAAACTAGGGTCTTTTTGGGTGCTAACTACCGTGCCACGAACTTTAGCAACTTGCATTAATAATTACGGTCTTCTACCGAAAGGAGGAATTGCGTTTACATTTTCCCGGAATTGTTCTACGTCTTCGGTATAACGAATTGGGAGGACATATTCTAAGTTTTCGTGGGGACGAGCAATAATGTGTGTAGATAAAACTTGTCCACCATTGACACGCTTGACAGATTCTACACCAGCAGCTACAGAAGCTTGTACCTCAGAAACATCTCCTCTGACAATGACTGTGACTCGACCGCTACCAATTTTTTCGTAACCTACCAAGGTAACGCGAGCTGCTTTTACCATCGCATCGGCTGCTTCTACCACTGCTGGAAAGCCTAGCGTTTCTACCATTCCCACTGCAATTGACATTTGTTTGCTTCCTAAATTAAAGTTTCTCGCCTGTGACTTAAATTGATGCTCAAGAAGGCAGCCCCGTTAATGACTTTGATTCATCAGCTTCTAAGTCCGGAACTGTTCCACAGCTTCTGTGTAACGAATCGGCAAGACGTACTCTAGGTTTTCGTGGGGGCGAGCAATGATATGTGTAGATACAACTTCACCACCATTAACTCTTCTGGCTGCTTCGATACCTGCGGCTACGGAGGCTTGTACTTCAGATACATCTCCGCGCACAATCACGGTAACTCTGGCGCTACCAATCTTTTCATATCCTACCAATGTCACACGCGCGGCTTTTACCATTGCGTCAGCAGCTTCTACTACTGCGGGAAAGCCCTTAGTCTCAATCATTCCAACTGCAATTGGCATCGCAGAACTCCTAAAAAATTAATCCAATCAGTACTGTGGTTTGAAAATTTGAACGGGGAGGCTCATCTTGAGCAATCAAAACACTTCCAAACTAAGCATAGAAAAGCTTGGCGTTTCTGGCAATATAAATTACTATAATAGTTTATAATAAAAAAGTTTAAAAAAACTTAACAAAAGTTTATACCAGGGTTTTGTGCAATCAAAGTTAACTAATTCCTAGAGCAACCACTTATGCTTTATAATTTTTTTATGACATTTATAAATAGATATTGATAACCAAGACAATTTTTGTCTGGGGGGAATTGTGAAAGGCTGTATATATTACTGTCTCTATCTTTCCTCGGTTTTATTGTACGGTTCAAAATTGCTGAAAAAACACATAACTTTTTTAAATGTCTTCTATAAAGTTATTTTCTCAAAGCAAAAACAGAAATTTTATTACACATAAAATGTACTAAAAGCTCATTGTTTTCAGCTAGGCAAATTATTTCTAATTAAACCTTAGTATGAGAAGTCCAGGAGAAAAGAATTATTGAAGTTTAGTGAAAAGAAAGTTAAAAAAAGCATATTTTTTTAGATAATTTATTTTTTTTGGTAAATGATTGTTTTAAGAGTTTTAAAAAAAGTTAAGGCTGAGTCATCAAGGGAAATCTAAATGAGTGAGTTTCTATTTGCAACAAGCTGGTGCGTACCTTTTTACAGCCTCATAGGAGCGATTTTGACTTTGCCGTGGGGAATCGGAATTGTCCGACGTACAGGGCCAAGACCTGCGGCTTATCTCAACTTGTTGACTACCCTTTTGGCTTTTGCTCATAGCTCATTAGTGTTTAAGGATATTTGGAGCCGAGAGCCAGAAAATTTGGTAATTACTTGGTTTCAAGCGGCGGATTTGAATTTATCCTTTGCCTTAGAACTCTCATCAATCAGCATTGGCGCAACAGTATTAATTACAATACTGAGTCTGTTGGCGCAAATCTATGCCTTGGGTTACATGGAAAAAGACTGGTCATTAGCGCGTTTTTTTGCTTTGATTGGTTTTTTTGAAGCTGCTTTGAGTGGGTTGGCAATTAGTGATTCCCTATTTCTGAGTTACGCACTGTTGGAAGTCTTGACGCTTTCGACTTACCTGCTTGTGGGATTTTGGTATGCTCAACCGTTGGTAGTTACAGCAGCTAGAGATGCTTTTTGGACGAAGCGAGTAGGAGATTTACTGCTGTTAATGACTGTAGTCACCCTTTCCACCTTAGCTGGGAGTTTGAACTTTTCTGATTTGTATGAGTGGGCGCAAACTGCGAATTTAGATCAACTGACAGCAGCATTACTATGCTTAGGGTTAATTGCTGGCCCAGCAGGTAAATGCGCTCAGTTTCCCCTGCATATGTGGTTAGATGAGGCGATGGAAGGCCCGAATCCAGCCTCAGTCATGCGAAACTCTTTAGTAGTAGCTGGTGGTGCTTATCTGTTGTATAAACTGCAACCAGTCTTGACTCTATCACCAATAGCGTTGAATGTCTTAATAGTCATTGGTGGGGTAACAGCAGTTGGTGCAACACTGGTTTCCATTGCTCAGACTGATATTAAGCGGGCATTATCTCACTCGACTAGTGCATATATGGGATTAGTGTTTCTGGCGGTGGGGTTAGAGCAAGGTGGTGTAGCTTTGATGTTACTCTTAACCCATGCGATCGCTAAGGCTCTATTATTTATGAGTTCTGGCTCAGTCATATTTACCACCCATAGCCAAGACTTAACAGAAATGGGCGGTTTGTGGTCAAGGATGCCAGCAACTACTACCGCTTATGTAGTCGGTGCAGCAGGGATGGTGACTTTACTGCCACTAGGTAGCTTTTGGGCAATGCTAGCTTGGGCTGATGGTTTGGTAAAAGTTAGCCCTTGGGTAATCGGCGTTCTCATTGTAGTCAACGGTTTGACAGCCTTAAACTTAACGCGGGTGTTTAGATTAGTATTTTGGGGTGAACCGCAACAAAAGACCCGCCGCGCCCCGGAAGTTGGTTGGCAAATGGCATTTCCCATGGTGTCATTGACAATCTTGACCTTACTGTTACCCTTGATGCTCCAACAATGGTACTTATTGCCCACTTGGGAAAGTATTGATTGGTATGTGGTCTTAGTTCTAGTTTCCTCAACGGTTGCTGGTGTCGTCATTGGCTCAACTATTCACTTGCATAAAGCTTGGTCTAGGTCAAGAGTATTAGCTTGGAGATTTATCCAAGATTTATTGGGTTACGATTTTTACATAGACCGAATTTATCGACTGACAGTAGTGAGTGCAGTATCTCTATTATCGAAAATTTCTGCATGGAGCGATCGCTATTTAGTTGATGGTCTAGTTAATCTAGTCGGCTTTGCTGCAATTCTCGGTGGGCAAAGTTTGAAGTACAGCATTTCTGGTCAATCCCAAGGCTATATGTTAACCATCCTGGCAGTAGTCAGCGCGCTAGGCTTTTTTATTAGTTGGTCGTTAGGACTACTGGATAAGTTGCCTTTTTGAGAGTGCTGAGTGCTGAGTGAGGGAGTAAGGGAGTGAGGGAGTGGGGGAGTGCTGAGTCATGAGTATTCATTAATTATTCCCCTCTGCTCCTCTGCTCCTCTGCTCCTCTGCTCCCTATCCCCTGTTCCCTATTCCTCATCCCCAATTCCCCATCCTGATGTTTGCTTATGTTGAGCGCTTTAATTTTTGCCCCGTTGTTAGGTGCGATTTTAGTTAGTTTATTACCGACTGGTGTGAATGGGAAAAACTCCCAGAGGGTAGCGTTAGTTTTTGCTAGCTTGACTTTTTTGTGGTCAATAGTTCTAGCTAGCCAGTTTAATCAAGGGGAAGTTACTCAACAGTTTAGTGAGTTTATCCCTTGGATAGATGCCTTGGGATTAAGCTACAATTTGGGGGTAGATGGTTTATCTTTGCCGTTGCTAGTACTGAATGGATTGTTAACTGCGATCGCCATTTACAGTAGCGATGAATCTCTACAACGTCCCAAATTTTATTATTCCCTAATTCTGTTGTTAAGTGCTGGAGTGAACGGAGCTTTTATTGCTCAGGACTTATTGCTGTTTTTCTTGTTTTACGAGTTAGAGCTAATCCCTTTATATCTCTTAATTGCTATTTGGGGTGGTGCGAGACGAGGTTATGCAGCCACAAAATTCCTGATTTACACAGCCGTTTCGGGAATCTTAATTCTGGCAAGTTTCCTCGGTTTAGTATTATTGAGTGGGTCTGGTAGTTTCGCTATAGCTACATTAAATACACAGTCTCTACCATTATTAACTCAACTACCACTCTTAGCCGGGATTTTAATTGGTTTTGGCATTAAGATGCCCCTTGTTCCCTTTCATACTTGGCTACCAGATGCCCACGTTGAAGCCTCCACACCGATTTCTGTATTGTTGGCTGGAGTGCTGTTGAAATTGGGGACATACGGCTTATTGCGATTTGGCATGGACTTGCTACCAGATGCTTGGAACTATTTAGCTCCTTGGTTAGCAGTTTGGGCAGTAGTGAGTGTGTTGTATGGTTCTTCTTGTGCGATCGCTCAAAGTGATATGAAGAAAATGGTAGCCTATAGTTCTATAGGTCATATGGGCTACATACTTTTAGCGGCGGCGGCGGCTACACCCTTAAGCACCTTGGGCGCTGTCATGCAAATGATTAGCCACGGTTTAATTTCGGCACTGCTATTTTTGCTGGTAGGTGTTGTGTATCAAAAAGCAGGTAGCCGTGACTTAAATGTAATCAAAGGATTACTCAACCCAGAACGCGGTATGCCTTTGATTGGTAGTTTAATGATTTTGGGAGTCATGGCCAGTGCGGGTACTCCTGGCATGGTAGGCTTTATCTCCGAGTTTATTGTGTTTCGTGGGAGTTTTGCAGTTTTCCCTGTGCAGACACTGTTATCGATGATTGGTACAGGCTTAACAGCAGTTTATTTCTTGATTCTTGTCAATCGGGCATTTTTCGGACGCTTATCTACACAGGTACTCAATTTACCACGAGTTTACTGGAGCGATCGCATTCCTGCTTTTATCTTAGCCATACTAATTGTCGTTTTTGGTATCCAGCCTGCTTGGTTATCTCGTTGGACTGAACCCACCATTACGGCGATGCTGAGTGTAGAAAATCCAGTAGCAACAGTCTCTTTGGAAAAAGCAAAAAGTAAAACTTGACAATCATCTTAGACTAAAAAGTTAAAAGTTGTCATTCAGCTTTTAACTTTTATCAATTTCCGATCATCACTTTAATATCATTCCTTAATTGTTAATTTTATTGATTAGGAGAACTAAGCATGGTAACGATTAAAAACAAACCGACGAATAACCCCTTAAATGAGTACATAGAACGCCTGCAAAATGGACAAGCCCTACTTATAGACAATCCCGAAAACGTCTTAGAAGTAGTAGGAATTCTGAAAAGCTATGGTGTAGTTTTAGATGCTTACTCAAACAATTTGATTTACATAGCTGAGAATCAATTCTTAGTATTTTTTCCATTTTTTAAATATTTTAATGGAGAATTTTCTTGGGCAAAACTCCTGCGTCACTGGTGGCATGACAGAATCAATTTTGAGTATGCCGAATACTGCATGAAATCAATGATGTGGCATGGTGGTGGAGGTTTAGACTCATATTTAGATACCAAAGAATTTCAAGAAAAAGCGCAAGCCGTTATTCAGGCAAAATTTGCTCAGAATCCACTAGTGATGGGACTTCACCAACTGTTCCCAGACTTTTTAATTGAACACTTGCGTGTGTCTGCTTACTATAGTGGATTGGGTCAATTTTGGCGCGTCATGGCTGATATTTTCCTCAGCTTATCAGACCTTTATGACGCAGGCAAAATCACCACAATTCCTCAAGTCGTAGATCATATTAAAGCTGGGTTAGTCGCAGATGCTTTAAAACCCATTACCTACAGCGTGAAAATCAAAAATAAAGTCTATGATATCATTCCTAAAAATATAGGATTGACATTCTTAGCAGACACAGCAATCCCTTATGTAGAAGCAGTATTTTTTAGAGGAACTCCCTTTTTAGGCACAGTTTCCTATAATGCTCAAGCCTATCAAGTGCCAGCAGATCAAGCTAGATTTCAGTACGGTGCATTGTATGCTGATCCTCTACCGATTGGTGGTGCAGGTATTCCACCAACTTTACTCATGCAAGATATGCGTCATTACTTGCCAGAGTATTTGCATGAAATCTATCGCCGTAGCTTGAGAGGTGAAGATGACTTGCGCGTGCAAATTTGTATGACTTTCCAAAAATCCATGTTCTGTGTGACAACAGCCGCAATTTTGGGATTAATGCCTCATCCTTTGGATACCCAAGAACCAGCAGAACAAGCAGCTAACCAAGTGTATCTAGAAAAATGGATGGATCGCTTTACAACCTCACGGTTAGTTGATGTTAACAGCTAAAGCTGTTTTGATGATTATACCTCTGGTTCAACGCCGAGCGATCGCAATTGGGCAGTCAGGCGATCAGCTCTTTCCTCACCAGTAAGTAATAAATTACCTTGCAAATCCCACCAACGCAACCAAGGTAATTGCATATTTTGGTATTCTCCCTGCCATATACCCAACTCAACCCCTAAAGGATCTATGGTATAATGCCCTCTCTCATTGGCTGGTAAGAGCTGATATTTTCCACCAATTAATTCATAAACTTCCACACTGGCTTTATTTACTTCATAGATGCCATAAAAGGCTGGATGAATTACTTGCTCATAAATCCAAAATTTGCCTTTCCAAGGAGTTTTGTCTCGCTCCTCGCTACCATCGCCAGAGACAAATTCTAAAGCAATCGACGGCGCAATAAACTCTCGCCACAACACATAAGACCTGCGTGTTTGTCCATCGAGCGAGGGTGGTACATTTCCTACATAGAACCAATCCGGTGCTACTGCACCTTTCTCTAGGGGGTCAGTCAAGCGCCAGTAAATACCTAAGTCCTGACCAATACAATATTGACCATCAGGATGCAACTGTTTGAGGATAGGTTGAATTGAGTCTGTTAGTAAGATGCTTTGGGGATGTTCTTGCCAATTTTTCACGAAAGTACCATCAGACTCTGGTAGCTGCGTATGGTCGGGAAATGGGGTGAGTTCGGTGGCTGGATTGGTTGCAGAGGTCATAAAACGCCTTTGCAGGATGTAAGGGTTATTGTTTAGTTTAGCAATGAAGGGGAGAAAAAGAGCGATCGCACCTTCTTTCTCTAAAACTCAAGCGATTACTTTCTAAAGATTCTCAACCCACAGAAGATGGCTTATATAGGTAGTATTTTTTAGTGCGTTGTAAAACTTTTCGTCTGCTGTTATCATTTGGCATTGTTGTGTAATAGCTAGAGCTAAGTAAAGACTGTCATAGACAGCACAACCTGTCTGAAGAGCAATATCTAAAGCAAGCGATATCAATGCCTGAGATAAGTACACTTCCACAGGGACAGCATTCAAATCTGCCAAAGTTTGCTTTGCATTCTCAGCAGTATCCTCGCCACGACGGACTCGTTTCCAAAAGACATTAGCTACTTCTCCAAAGAAGAAATCTGGAACTAAAAAAGTATGGTTACTTGCTAGTAAATGTCTAGCTAAATTAGAGTAAATTTCAGGCACGAACCATTTTATAGCAATACTGGCATCTAAAACATACCTACTCACCGTTCTCTGTCCTCGCGGATGAGTTCAGTACTGTCACTAAAAGTTTTTTCGGCATATCTTACCTGCGCGCGTGCCACTGCATCTCTGACCTGTTCGATGTTACCACCAGTGTGGTAGTGTGTCGCCATGTCTGCTGCTTGTTGTAGGATATGTTTCAATTCTTCTTGCAAAGACCTACCGTGTTGCTTGGCAAGAGTTTCTAACTTTTCTAGAAGAACCGGATCTAAATTATCAACTAAAATTTGAGCCATCTTTGACTTCAATTGAGATAGTCATTTGTGGAGATTATAGCTTGGAGCGCAATGATAAAACGAGTTGTGCCTAAACTAGACTCTTCATTTTCACGAAAGTACCATCGGATTCTGGTAGCTGCGTATGGTCGGGAAATGGGGTGAGTTCGGTGGCTGGATTAGTTGCAGAGGTCATAAAACGCCTTTGCAGGAAGTAAGGGTTGTTTTTTAGTTTAGCAATGAATGGGAGAAAAAGAGCGATCGCCATGTTTCTGCTAAGTTCTATATTTCACAGTCGGAAGATGACGACCGATATAGCCAATAAAGACTTTTCCTGGTTCTTTTGGTAAGAAGTGAATTCGCCAGTTACAAAATTTTAATTTAATATGTCTATCAAATAAACGCTTTTCACCATCGGGACAAAGAAACATCCTTTCATTTCTATATTTATTAAGAGTTGGTTCACTTTCTCCAGACTCCTCAATAGCATAACCTTTTACATTGAATGATCCAGTTTTCCAGTTTTCTGTACATTGCTGAAGCTCACGCAATGTTTTTAATACAGGCTGAAGCTCTAACTGTCTAGTCCGAATATTTTTTAACTGCTTCCCCACAACTTCACAAAATTCTAAGTTGGGAAATAATTCTTTTTTCCGATCCCACATATCTTCCCCATCAAGAACGATGTCACGAATACGCTTTTGTATCCATTCTTTATGTTCACTAGCATGATGGCTGTAGCTAGAGTGTAGAATATCTAAAATTTCATGAACTATTTCCTCATTTTCATTAAGTTGTATTGTATCAATTTCTATATTGCTACAATTCCAGCATTGCTCTGAGTTAAAACTTACTGATATGGTATCAAGTAAATGAGCAATACCAAGTCCAATTGCTAGTTCTCCCTGATAATAGAATTCAAATAAACCAATATTATTTTCAATATCTTGAATATCAGAATTGTCTATATCTATCGATAAGGGAGCTTTTGTTGCAAGAGCTTTTATAAAACCTCTTTCTATTTGATCAGCATCATTAAACCAACGACCTACAGGATAATTAGGTGCAAGCATGATTGTATGAAACTTATCTTTAGAGCGAAGGCTAACCTTAACACCCTGTGCCGTAAAAGCTTTAATAGTTTTAATTAATTCAGACATCCATTGTTGTGCTATTCGCTCATTTGATGCTAGATATCGTAGGGATAGTTCATTTAATATTAAGTCAAGCTCCACACACTAATCTCCGGCAGCAGGTTCTAACAAAGCATCTAGAATTTTTTCCCATTCATCAAAAAATCCATCAGGGCATCGGTCAATTCTACCGTCCCGATCAATACGTGGTGAAACTACTTTTGTGTAGACCTGTCCCTGTTTTTCTTCACGTTGACAGTAATGTAATTGCACGTCTTCTGGTTTAAGCTTACCATCATGAACAGCAAGACGAATCCCATTTAAAACATGATCACTATGAGTTTCTATCACCACTTGAACACCGCAACTAGCGGCAAGTGCTAGTAATTCACCCATTTTAGTTTGTCCTCTAGGATGAAGATGAGCCTCTGGGTTTTCAACTAGAATTAGTGTATCAGGTTCAGAAGCGAGAACCGCAACAATGATTGGCAAAGTATAAGTAATACCAAAACCAACATTAGTTGCACGGTAAGGGTTACTATCTCCATACGCGCATTGCAAATTTATCAAATCCATATCTGGGTTTGATTTTATCCTGATGCGTGTACCTGGGCTAATTTCTCCCATCCATGCTTCCACTTGATCTATTAAAGCTAGTGATTTTTCTTTCGGATCATCGTATTGTGGTTGTGAAATTTTTACCTCCGGGTGACTTAATTTTTGATTAGCAATAGGTTTCTTCTCATTAACTGCAAGAAAATTTAATGTATATTCACATCTAGCACCCAGTGTTCCAAGTAATTGAACTTTGTCATATGACATTTTATTAAATGCTCTTGGCCCTATTCGCTCTGCCTCAATGTAATGAAAATTTTGATTAAAAAGGCTGGAAAATTCATATACTTTATCATCTACAAATTCTGAAGTAAGATGTAAAAAATTTGCTCCTATATCTTCTTCTTGATTTTTAAATTTCCATATACTTTTCGTACCATTTTTCCAATGAATTTCAAATACTAACTCATCTTGTTTAGATGCACCTTCAAAAATAGCATCTTTAGCTGTACCAATATTAATTAAATCACCATTAAGTACCAAACCTTTTTTTAATAACGAGCCTTTTTGATAAGATTGCCTTAATAATAATAATGCTTGTAGAACAGACGATTTACCAGTGCTGTTAAGTCCAGATAAAAGTGTAAGTGGTCTGAATCTAAGAGATTGATTTTGAAAAGGCTTAAAATTTGTGATCGTCAGGGAATCAATCATAGAAGTACCTTCTGAATAATCGTCTCTATAGTACTAAATCTATACTGTACTCTTTCTGCTGCCTGAGATATGGATTCTAGAAATAATTTATCATTACTTACATATTCCTTAAATATATTGATTAATTCTTGTTTTTTTTCTATCAAAACTTGAATTTCTTCGTCACTTAAGTTACTCAAAATTACTGACCAAGATTCAAATAGAGCTTTATTTATAGGGAACTGCTTCTTTTGGGAATTAGATATTTTACGAAAGGCATTTTTACCAAATATGTTCCAAGCCGCTACCATTGTTCTTCTAAAATTATTTTCAATTTTATTTAACTCTGCTTCAGAGAGTTTATTTGTCTTAGATAATGCTTTAGTCAAAAAAGTATCTCTATTATCCGCATAATTTTGATAAGGGGTTAGAGTAAAGGCTAAAAACCCTAGTATAAATTCCCGATCATCCATACGCATTTTCCGGTTATTCCCTAGCTTAACTACCTGCTGAAATTTTGAATCTGCCGCCAGGTGAGTTAGAAATTTTGTTCCCTTACCAGGATTAAGTGCATGACGTAATTCTTGAGGAGATAAAGCAAGACCTCCTGTATTAATTCGTTTAAAAATATTATATTTAATTTCTGGAGGTGTCCCTTTTTCGATCAAATATACCGTTAGTTGAGTTTCTTCAAGACGGCGTTGGTATCTGCGCTCAATTTGATCGAAAGTTTTATCTTCCAGATTGGTAAGATACTCTAATCCAGATAGTTTGAGTTTTTTGTCAAGAATAAAGCGCTTTAGTGCAAATAGACGCTGTAATCCATCGACTACTAACCATTTATCTTCATTCGTAGCATCTATATAAAATGCTGGTATGGGGATGCGAATAATAATAGATTCTATCAGCCTACTTTGAGCATCTTCTTTCCATACGTTTGCATGACGTTGGAAATCAGGTGCTAAATCAAGGGCTTCTTCATTGATTCTTTTTAGCAATAGCTCTATTGTAGGTTCCCTAGTTACAATGTTAATTTTTTCAGGATCATACTGGAAAGTAATTTTTTCCTCTTGCTCTTCATCATTTTCTTCTTCATCTAAAATTTCTTCATCAGCTAATTCTGGGTTGTGGTTATTAAAATCTGCCACTTCGGTTACTCCTTGGAACGGATATCTATTCATCCAGCTAGTATTTATTTTTGGTATTATTACATTAACAAATGGGTATTTTAAACTTAGCTGTTTCAATCTTACTATCTCCCTAAATAGTAGAGACGCAAAATTTTACGCCTCTACCTACCTAGTCTGTTACTGGCCTACTTCACCAACACCTGATTCACCGGCTCAACTCCCGCTAAATCCAGAATTTTGGCAATCAAATCTTCTCGTTTGACGGCCATGATATGCACACCTTGACACAATTGCTGCGCTATTTGTACTTGTTCGGCGGCAATTTTTACACCTTCTTCTAAGGGGTCTTTGGCTTTGGCTAATCTATTAATAATATGCTCAGGTATATTGACACCGGGAACGCATCTATTAATAAATTGGGCATTTTTTGCTGATTTCAACAGAAAAATTCCTGCCAAAATTGGTTTCTTATGAGTAGAAGCTATCTTGTCCATGAACTTTTCTAGTCTTTCAAAATCGGTGATTAATTGACTTTGAAAAAATTGCGCTCCGGCTTCTATTTTGCGTTCAAAGCGACTTTGCAAACCTGACCAACTGGCACATTGCGGGTCTACAGCTGCACCGACAAATAAATCCGTTGAACCATCTGTCAAGGGTTTATCGTTGCAATCGACACCTTGATTCATTTTCCGAATTAGTTGCAGTAGTCGTACAGCTTCTAAATCAAAGACGGCTTTGGCTTCGGGATGATCGCCTGCTTTTACTGGGTCGCCAGTTAAGGCTAAGATATTACGGATACCCAAGGCATGAGCGCCCATGAGGTCGGCTTGTAATCCGATACGGTTGCGATCGCGGCAAGCTATTTGACAAACTGGTTCAATCCCGTGTTGTAATAAAATTGCTGATGCGACTAATGAAGACATCCGCAATACGGCACGGCTACCATCAGTAATATTGACAGCATGAACTCTCCCCTTAAGAGTCGCTGCCATTTCAATCATATGTGCGGGATTTACCCCTTTTGGCGGTGCTACCTCGGCGGTAACTAAAAAATCACCCGCTTGCGCTGCTTTACTAAAATAATTCAAAGGATTATGGCTATGGTTATCGTCCATAATGTGAATATGTTTGTTCTTTTCAAGGGTATAACAGATTACACTTTAAAGAACAAGGGATTGGGGATTGGGGACTGAGGATTGGAGATTGGGGACTGGGGATTGGGGAAGAAGAGAAAAAATAATTTTTGACTCATCACTCCCCAATTACGTAGCTTGCTTCTCGCCTTTGGCGAGAATTAATTACGAATTACGTTAGCGTAACGTTAGCGAGTCTTCTCCCAAGGGGAGACGCTAAGAGCGAACGAGCGTCATTAAGAATTACGAATTATTCTCACACAGGCATTGAGTATCCCAGAGCAGCTTTCACGTCTGTTAGAGTTTGGTTGGCGACAGCTTCGGCTTTTTCGCGTCCATCGCGTAATACAGACTCTAAATAACTTTTGTCTGCGGTGATTTCTTGGTACTTGTCTTGTATGGGTTTCAAAGCATTGATGACTGTTTCGGTGAACAATGGCTTGAATTGTCCCCAGCCCATATCTTGACATTCGGTGGCTACTGCTTGTTTGGTTTTGCCAGACAACAGCATATATAGAGTTAACAAGTTATCACACTCTGGACGTTCTGGGTCATCAAAGGTTAAACCGCGAATTGGATCAGTTTTACAGCGTTTAATCTTGTTAGTGATCTGATCTGGTGTATCTAAAAGATTAATCCGGCTTAACTCTGAGGGATCTGATTTGGACATTTTGCGTGTTCCATCTGTCAGACTCATTACCCTAGCACCTTCTTTGCTAATTAAAGGCGCTGGTAATTTCAATACAGGTTGATCTTTGGCAAATTGGTGATTAAATCTGTTGACAATATCCCGTGTTAGTTCCAAGTGTTGTTTTTGGTCTTCACCTACGGGTACTTTATCAGCTTGGTACAGCAAGATGTCCGCCGCCATGAGTACGGGGTAAATCAACAAGCCAGCACCAACGTTTTCCCCTTGTTTGACGGCTTTTTCTTTAAATTGGATCATGTCTTGGAGCCAATTTAGGGGGGTAATGCAGTTGAGTAACCAAGCCAGTTCACTGTGGGCTGAGACGTGGGATTGGACAAAGATATTGGAGTGGTTTAAGTCAATACCACAGGCTAAATATAGCGCAGCGATCGCATAAGTGTCTGCCGCTAATGTAGCTGGATTATGCGGTACAGTAATTGCGTGTAAATCCACTACACAGAAGAAATTATCATACTGGTCTTGGATTTCTACCCAGTTGCGAATTGCGCCTAAATAGTTACCTAAATGTAGATTACCAGTTGGTTGAACTCCCGACAGAACGCGCTGCTTACCCATAAATCAATAAATTAGTTATCTCAAATTTCCACTGTGTTGAGTGGCAATAGCAAAACACATTTCATTTTGACATTTTCCAGGATAACTCGCAGTCTAGAGGATGAGAAATTGGGGGATGGGGAAAAAAATAGCATTGGGTGACTGTATATTTTAGTTTTTGGAAGTCCTTGAGTTGTCGAGTTGAAAAATTAGCAATTTTGATGATGATTGGCTGTTTATCAAAAGAATGTTTCATTTTACACTAAAAAACTACCCAATCACGTATTTGTCTAATAAAGATGAGTCTGCTTAGATGTTATGGAAGTTCCCCGTCTAGGTCTTTAAGACTACCCTATTAATGATTCGCTCAAAAATCAATAACTTTGTTTTGGGGGCTTTGGTTGTGCTGGGTGGCGTAATCGCTATTTCTGAGCCAGCGCACACTTACATACCAAAGTCTTTGCACAGATCAGTATCTAGTCGTCATCTACTAGCACAGTCTACAATTGACATTGCTAATGTAGAAGCATCTGTGTTTCAGCAAATCAATCAATTCCGTACCTCCCAAGGTTTACCAGCCCTAACTCGCAATGCGTCCATAGACAATCAAGCCAGAATTCATAGTCAGAATATGGCGAATGGTACAGTTCCCTTTGGTCATTATAATTTTGCCCAGCGAGTCCAGGCGATCGCTATTCCTTACCAAGCTGCGGCGGAAAATGTCGCCACAAATCGCGGATATAGCGATCCTGCTACCCAAGCAGTCCAAGGTTGGCTTAGGAGTTCAGGACATCTCAACAATATTCGAGGTAACTACAATCTCACAGGGGTTGGTGTCGCCGTCAATAGCAAAGGCGAAGTTTACCTGACGCAAATATTTATCCGGACATCAAGTCAAACTTCTACTCCCACTAATCCCCAATCGACAATTAACATCGCCAATGTAGAAGCATCTGTGTTTCAGCAAATCAATCAATTCCGTACCTCCCAAGGTTTACCAGCCCTAACTCGCAATGCGTCCATAGACAATCAAGCCAGAATTCATAGCCAAAATATGGCGAGTGGTACAGTTCCCTTTGGTCATTATAATTTTGCCCAGCGAGTTCAGGCGATCGCTATTCCTTACCAAGCTGCGGCGGAAAATGTTGCCACAAATCGCGGATATAGTGATCCTGCTACCCAAGCAGTCCAAGGCTGGCTGAGGAGTTCGGGACATCTCAACAATATCAAAGGTAACTACAACCTTACAGGTATTGGTGTCGCCGTCAATAGCAAAGGCGAAGTTTACTTAACGCAAATATTCATCCGCAAGCCGTAGGAAATATTTGTTTTTTCTGAGCAAAAACTATATTCTTAAGTTACCTACATTGTATCTCATATACGGTGTAGGATTTTTAATAAATAGAAAATTATTAAACATAAAAATGCGTGAACTTTATCCACCGATTGAACCTTACCAAGAAGGAAAATTAAAAGTTTCGGAATTACATACAATTCATTTTGAAGAATCAGGAAATCCCCAAGGTAAACCCATAGTCCTACTACACGGTGGCCCCGGTGGTGGCTGTCCACCAGTTTATCGACAATATTTTCATCCTGATAAATGGCGATTAGTCATGTTTGATCAACGTGGTTGTGGTCAAAGTTTACCCCATGCCGAATTACGAGAAAATACAACATGGGATTTAGTAAATGATATTGAAAAATTGCGAGAGTATTTAGGAATAGAAAAGTGGGTGGTTTTTGGTGGTAGTTGGGGTAGCACTTTATCATTAGCTTATAGTCAAACTCATCCTGAGCGATGTTTGGGGTTAATTTTACGCGGTATATTCATGCTGCGACAAAAGGAGTTACGCTGGTTTTATCAAGAAGGTACTAGCTATATATTTCCTGATGCTTGGGAAGAATATCTCAAACCAATTCCTGTAGATGAGCGTGATGATTTACTCAATGCTTATTACAAACGTTTAACTAGTCCAGACTTACAAATCAGACTAGAAGCAGCGCGTGCTTGGTCGATTTGGGAAGCTAGTACGAGTAGATTATTTCCTGATACTCAGCTAATGCAAACTTTTTGTGATAATGACTTTGCTGAGGCTTTTGCTCGAATTGAATGTCATTATTTTATTAATAAAGGTTTTTTTGAAGTTGAAGATCAGCTACTATTAAATGTTCCGCGAATTCGACATATTCCAGCAGTGATTGTCCAAGGTCGTTATGATGTCGTCTGCCCCATGATATCAGCTTGGGAATTACATCGTGCTTGGCCAGAAGCAGAATTTATTGTAGTTCCTGATGCTGGTCATTCCATGAGTGAAGTAGGAATCTGTAGTGCATTGATTGAGGCGACGGATAGGTTTGGTGAGAGGGGCTAGAGGCTAGAGGCTAGAAAAGAAAATTTGATGATTCTAGCTTGTGTATTGAGGAATTTTTATTTTTAAAAAGATGAAATTTATTGGTGTTGATTTAGGGTGGAAGTCTCAACCAAGTGGCTTATGTTGCTTACAATTAACTGAGGGCAAATTAGAGATACTTGATTTAGATCGTCAAGATGCGATCGCTCACATTTTCACATGGCTAGATACCTGGGTACAACCAACTGAACCAGCCCTCATCGCTGTAGACGCACCAACCCTAATTCCCAACCCCACAGGTAGCCGTCTTCCTGACAAACTCACCCATAAATATTTCGGTAAATATCACGCCGGTTGTTATCCTGCAAACCAAAACCTCCCCTTTGCAGAACGTACCATCAATTTTGGTTTAGAGTTAGAATCTCGTGGCTTTGTTCACGCACCCACAATTGAACCGCAAAAACCAGACAGATATCAAATCGAAGTCTTTCCCCATCCAGCGATAGTCCATTTATTTGGCTTAGAACGCATTCTTAAATATAAAAAAGGACGCATTAGTGAGCGTCGCTTAGAATTAATTAGACTTTATCAATATATTATTGATATGCTACCTAGCTTTGAACCTGCTTTGTCTGTCAGCAATTTGTCCTTAATTGAAATTCCCCACACAGGTACAGAATTGAAAGCAACTGAAGATAAACTGGATAGTTTAATTTGTGCTTATGTAGCTGCACACTGGTGGTATTGGGGAGAACAGCGTAATCTTGTATTAGGCGATCGCACTACGGGTTATATTGTTATTCCTAAAGCAGGGCTGAGTGCTGAGTGATGAGTAGTGAGTAGTGAGTAGTGAGTGAGTAGTGAGTAGTGAGTGCTGAGTAGTGAGTGAGTAGTGAGTAGTGAGTTGATTTCTACTCAGTATTTATATACTAAATAGAAGCCCGCCTCCTTGTGTAAGTTCTTTTAACTCCTAACTCAGCACTCATCACGGGCTAAACGCCCCGCTACCGCTAACAGCACTCATCACTCCCTCACTCTCTACTCCTCCGCCCAAGCAATCAAGCGAGGTTCATAAGGACTAGATAGATGTGGGTGTTTTGGTAACACGCGCAAAGACAAGCCTTGCAAACCAGAGGTGCTGTAGATGATATTGGCGGTGTAAACACTCAATCCTTCCGTATCTTGTCCTTGATAGTCCATGACTACGGGGATAGCGTTGACAATATCGCCATTAGCATCGATGGAACCTTGATATAGTTCCACTTGCACATCATCGTTATTTAAAGTTGCTAAGTCTACCTTAGCTTTAACGGCAACAGTTTGATTAACTTCAATATCTGCGCCTACGGATACGTCAATATCTTTGATTTTGATATTAAACCAGTGGTCACTCAGTTTTGCTTTCCAAGTTGCTAATTCTTTCGCTGGGGCAAAGTTATCAGAGATCAGGGTATGATAGCGATCGCTGGCTGGGAAGTAAGCCCTGAGTGCATATTCTCGCACCATTCGCGCGGTATTGAAGAATGGACAATTCAGCCGAATTGCGTCCTTCATTTTGGCAACCCAAGGACGTGGTAAACCATCGACATCGCGGTGGTCATAGAATAAGGGTACGACTTCTTTTTCCAATAAATCGTAGAGAGCATTGGCTTCTACTTCATCCTGGTAATTGGGATCTTCGTAATTTTCTCCATGTCCTATCGCCCAGCCTGTGCGGACATAATCAGCTTCATCCCACCAACCATCTAAGACACTGAGGTTAGGTAGTCCATTCATGGATGCTTTCATCCCACTAGTACCGGAGGCTTCTCTGGGACGACGGGGTGTGTTTAACCAGATATCACAACCTGCAACCATGAGGCGGGAAATATGAATGTCGTAGTTAGGAACAAACACTATCTGTTTTTCTAAGTGTTGTTCGCGGATAAAGTGGTTAATATCGCGGATCAGTTCTTTACCGGGAATGTCTTTGGGGTGGGCTTTCCCAGCGATAACAAATTGTACCTTGCGGTCTTTGTCACCTAGTAAAATACGCTTGATGCGTTCAATGTCCCGCATCCACAGGGTAGCACGTTTGTAGGTAGCAAAACGACGAGCAAAGCCAATGGTCAAGACATTGGGGTCGAGAACTTCTTGCGCTTGGGCAATTTCTGAACTTGAAGCACCGCGATCGCGCAAATGTTTGACTAAATGATCACGGACATACAATACCATGTCCAGGCGACAGCGTTCATGATTGCGCCATAATTCTTCATCGGGGATTGCATCCATGCGTTCCCACAATTGGTTATCTGGTGGGACTGATGACCAATTTGGCCCTAGATAGCGATCGTATAACTCCTGGGTGGATTTGGCAACGCAACTCCGGGCGTGAACACCGTTAGTAATTGCGGCGATGGGTACTTCTTCTACGGGAACTTTCTTCCATAACCCTTGGAACATTTGTCGTGATACCACACCATGCAGTTGGGCTACTCCATTAGAAAATGTTGCCATCTTCAAAGCTAGCACCGCCATACTGAAAGGCCCAGACAAATCTCCCGTATTTTCTCGCCCCAGTCCCAAAAATTGCTCTTTGGGTAAGCCAAAGATATCTGCATAATATCCCAGATAATGCAGAATTTTTTCAGGGGGGAATAAGTCAATACCTGCGGGTACTGGGGTGTGAGTGGTAAAGATATTGCTGGAACTGACTAGCTGTTTAGCTTCTGCATAACTCAACCCCTGTTCTTGAATCAACAGGCGGATACGTTCTAAAGCCGAGAAGGCAGCATGACCTTCATTCATGTGATAAGCCGTGACTGTATAACCCAAGGCTTTCAACAATTGTACACCACCAATACCCAGCATAATCTCTTGGTGGATACGCATATCGATATCACCACCATAGAGTTGGTCTGTAATATCGTGATCGTAGGGGTTGTTGGGTTCAATATTTGTATCTAGCATATACAGGGGTACTGTTCCCACCTGTACACGCCACACCCTAGCGTATACCTTGCGTCCGGGATAGTCTACCGCAATCCGCAGTTCTGAACCATCAGCATTGCGCTCCAGGTGCAAAGGCATATTATAGAAATCGTTAATGGGGTAACGTTCTTGTTGCCAACCATCGGCGTTGAGATACTGGGCAAAATAGCCTTGTTGATACAGTAAACCTATACCAACTAAGGGTAAACCCAAGTCACTGGCAGATTTGAGATGATCTCCCGCCAGAACGCCTAAGCCACCAGAGTAGATGGGTAGACAATCTACTAGTCCAAATTCAGCCGAGAAATAAGCGTAACATTCTTTTGGCTTTTGAGAGCGCTGTTTCTGATACCATGTACGCTCTTGGAGATAGTCCTCTAACTGACGGTTGGCACGATCCATTTGTGCCAGGAAACCTTCATCTTCCACCACTTCTATCAGTCTTCCTTGACTGATTGTACCCAGCATTAGTACTGGGTTGTGATGAACAGATTCCCATAAATCTGGGTCTAAGCGACGAAATAAGTCTTTAGTCTCAACGTTCCAATCCCAATGTAAATTATACGCTAGTCGCCGCAACGGTTCCAGTCGCGGCGGTAGAGACGGAGATACATTGAATGTGCGAATTGGCTGCATAGGTTAGCAACGCTCCTAGTTTAGCTAAGGCTATTGTTGACTGTCTTTACCCAATGTTGCCAATTCTTTATACTATGTTTGTAAAATTGCCATGACTTTGTTAAGGATGGAAAATCATTCTGGTTGGTAGATTGTAAACTGTGTACTGTCAGTCTTTGTTTTACGTCTCTTGTTCTTCATAAGGAAACTCAAGATATACAAATTTAAAGATTTTCTTAAAGATTCGTTGGTATTAAATCTTGCACAATACTGAAATTTATGAGAGTAGTAATAATTAATGGGTAAGAACTTGGGCTAAGATGAGCAATTGAGCGATCGCCCAAAAATTGTAGCGATATTTTCAGGTTTAATTACCCTAAATTCTCTCAGGCGATCGCTAGTCTCAGTTATCATCTTCTAGTCAGCCTAAAGATGGTTGATCATGATGATTTTTTTGCCTAGTCAAGGCGACAGCTGCGGCAAAAGTCATTTCTGCAGCTATTTGATAAGCGCGTTGAATACTAGATTTATTGTCTCTACCACTAGATGATAAGTAGGATGACTCTCGCTTGACATCACCGGCGGCGATCGCACGCTGTAAAATAATCAAGGCATCTAAATCTTCTGAATCAAAATTAGTTTTCAGTAATGCCTGGATTTGGTTGTAGTCTGAATTACTTAAATAACCTATATTTATAGCTTTTTGAGCAATATTTTGAATTAGAGCCATAATTCTCGCCCAGTGAGGGAGTTAACAATAATACCTTTGAGATATCATCAAGTGTTGATGAATGCAAAGTGATATTTAGATAGAATCTACGCACTAAACACCAGCCAACTGATGAGGGTTGTCAAAAATCAAGCCACAAGGCGAAAGGAACGCACTATTTCACTCTTGACAATTGACTATCGACAAAACAGCATGAAAAATCTGTGATACTGCGTAAATCTTATTCGATTGTTTCCAAAATTTATAATGACTGACACCAAGTACACATCCCCCAATTGGCTCACCTGATTGGGGGATTTACAAATTTTGTGTGATAGATAATAATTATTAGCCTAGTTTTTTACTTGTAATCTATTTAATAGTATCTTAAATATCATTTTGAGTTTAAATCAAGTTAAGTATAAAATATAGATGTCATATTTTGCACTTATAGCGATTCCTAGTTAAGTGAGCTACAGGGAGATTTTTTTTCAACACAGAGGGGCGAGGAGATTGCCCAGTTTTATTAGCAGGTTAATCAGGACTTCAGCAGGTTAGTAAATGCTATATTTAACCAGCCAATAATGTGAATATTTAATTAGTGAAACTCTGATAAATTAAATAATACTGAGTGACAGATTTACATAGAGTTAATAATATCAAAATAAACTTACTGCTTAGGGTTGATTCACATCAAATAATGTGTGTTATGCTGGTGAGCAATTATTGTCAAAAGCCATTCATGTAAAACAATCGTGATTTGGTTTGTAAGTCATCTGTGTGCAACATGATGAGAGCAGCATACTCTAAAAATTCGTTGCCGGAAAGTCGTCACAGCAATCGGGGAAGCGCTTACTTGTTTGCACCGATGGTTAATTTTAATGTGATGGCTGAAGTTGGAGATACTCCACCTTAACTTGGTTATATTTAGGTAAGTCTTACCAAGTAAGGATTAACATAAATTATATTTTGCTGTCCAGGCAAATCGTTGCACTGACTTTGAGTTAGCCTGTGCAAAATGTAGTTTCTTGCAATCAATTTTACAATTTCATATTCTGGGTTAGATACGCTACCTATCTAGCATATTGGCGCTGAAATAATTATCGAAAAACGCCGTTGCTAAATATGGTGTTTACCAACGTAGCTAATCATTAAAGTTGCTAGTGATTGAGATGTAATCTCTGATATTGGTAATAGCTAATTGCTCATAGGTAATCGAGAGGAAATTCTTACCAATTAGTAATTAATTCATTACCTAAATATCAGCAGAAGTATGATTACCAAAACACAGGATATAACGCCAATACCACTTCAAGATTATTAACACCATTCATCTCTTGTAATTTGGTCATGACTAACAAGCAATATTCCTCAAAATGGCACAGATTTCCAGAACTGCTAGCGATCGCTATTTTCGGTGATATCTCTACCCTCGCCTTCGGCCCAAAATTAAGAAATCTCGTATATCGGCAAATTTTTGCTCACATGGGAAACTCAGTATTTATTCAACACGGCGTTGAATTTATTAATGCTGCGAGTATGGAAATTTGTGACGGAGTACACCTATTTAAAGGTGTGCGTCTTGATGCCAAAGGACACCCAAATAATAAAATTTATTTAGCAGATGGAGTAGCAATTGAGCGTAATGTCGATATAGGTTGTTTAGAAGATACCTGTATACACATTGATATAGAAACTTTTATTGGCCCTGATGTTTGTATTGCTGGCCCTGGTGATATTAAAATTGGTAAGCGCTGTATGATAGCTGCTCATTCAGGCATATACGCGAATAATCACAATTTCACAGATACCACACGACCGATGAAAGACCAAGGTGTAACTAGTAAAGGGATTGTGATAGAAGATGATTGTTGGCTAGGGCATGGAGTCACAGTTTTAGATGGTGTAACAATTGGTCAAGGAAGTGTAATTGGAGCAGGTGCAGTAGTCAATAAAAACATTCCTGCCTTTTCTGTAGCTGTGGGTGCGCCTGCACGAGTTATTAGAAGCCGTAATGCCAAGGATTTAATTAATACTCAAGTTTAACTTAACTACGGATTTGCCAAAATCTAGATTTTGCTCTAGGCAGATAAATTGGGAAACCTCTGTCGAGAGTAAACGTCACAAGATGAACGAGTTAAGAACTTAACTGATTCAGGGATAGCTACCAAAAACTGAGCATCAGCTGGTAAATCCATAAAACCGATAAATTTGTAGTGAGGTGGCTATTAAATCAGTGAACAGTGAACAGTGAACAGTTATCAAAGTTTCAGTCGAGGATTTGACCCTAACTGTTATCTACCATTTCGCTTGAAGTGAGGGATTCTGACCCCAGGATAAATACATCACTGATAACTGATAACTGACAACTGATAACCAACGTCCTAGCCCTCTCCAAAAGGAACGAGATATGGGTAATATAAAGTAACTATCCTTTTTCTGCTTTGCAGATACTAAAAACAAAGCCCTAATCTCTGGAGATATCGCTGATGCTAACTTTAAAAATCGCTGTTTATATTGTTGTTGCCTTCTTCTTGACGATTTTTATCTTCGGATTTTTGTCTAATGACCCAGCTCGTAACCCTGGTCGTCAGGATTTAGAGTAGAAGTTAGACAAATCATCCACGACTGCCAAAAGCTGGCAAACACCAGATTTAACAGACACAAGCTGTGAAAATTTTATTTTTAGCCGCTTGTGTCTCCCTCCGGGGGCTAACTGCATACAGGCAGGAAGCGGCAGTTGGAAGGCAAAAACTAAATTCTTCCGGCTCTTAATTTGGCTATTTGTTAGGTTGATTGTGTCCAAAATATGCTCCATCCAGTTCTGCCGCCTGCACCGCCTTCTCTTGTTGAACCCATACAACCTGCAAATTCCCCTCTATCTGCTAGTGATACCCAGTTTCATTTAGTTAGTGAGATTGACTATAGTCCTCAGAAAAAACAAGAAATTGATAACTTACAACAGCAAACATCGCCCAGATCGATTGTCAAGCCAATAGATAATTTTCGGCCAGCAGCTACCCTGGGCATAACGCCATCACCCACACTATCCCAGCTAAAATTAGCCACTTCCACCCCTACACCATCCACTACTAAGCCAGAAACTTTTCCGCCAGAATTTTCTCTCCCGCCCACACCCACTAGTGCAGTGAATTTGGGACAACCTGTGGCAATTGGTTATCCCATTCAAGCAACAACCAAATCTCCCACAGTTCCCAACATTACAAATCAGCAGAATTTTCCTGCCTACCAAGAGCCAGTTAGCCAAGGGAATTTTACGAAACAAGCCAAGCAAGATCAGATTACTGTACAAAAAACTGCGGGTAGTGTGAATATTTCTGCATCTGCTGCTGATCATCCACCGATTAATCGACCAACAGCAAATGTCATTGAGTTTAAGTCCCGCAACTCCATCAATAAACTATCAGTATCATCCACCAGCCCACAAGCCCAGACAACCCCAACGACACCCAACAATACTCCCCCGACCCAACCGCGAATTGTCGAAGTTACATCAGATCGGCAAGAATATGATGAACAACGGCGAATTATCACAGCAGAGGGGAATGTTATAGTCCGATTTGATGGGGCAGTGCTAGATGCTGATCGCGTACAAGTCAATTTAGATAACTTAATTGCTGCCGGATCGGGTAATGTCGCCTTAACAC
This sequence comes from Nostoc sp. TCL26-01, assembly GCF_013393945.1. NCBI lineage: Bacteria > Bacillati > Cyanobacteriota > Cyanophyceae > Nostocales > Nostocaceae > Nostoc > Nostoc sp. TCL26-01. Next base: position 1,945,177 of record NZ_CP040297.1, on the reverse strand, counting down.
GCGGGGATCAGGTATTACGGGGAGAAAGCTTTACTTATAACTTTATTCAAGACAGTGGCGAACTCGCCAATGGCAGGGGAGAAATCTACGTACCCTCAGCCCAGACAGATTTTGCCTTCTTACCTACAGATATTACCGCCGGGGGAGTCCCACGAGAACTACCAAGCGATCGCATCCGTGCCAATCAACCCCTGACTGGTGTCAGTAGCCCCGGTGGCATTGATTTTGCCTTTGGGGGCAGACAAGCGAGTAACCTACCAACACAAAAATCAGGGGGTCAAGTCAATCGCATCAGATTTGAAGCCAAGCAAATTGAATTCTATCCCCGTGGTTGGCAAGCTCGAAATGTGCGACTTACTAATGACCCATTTTCGCCACCAGAATTAGAGATACGAGCTGATAAAGTGACGGTGACAAGGCAAGCTCCCTTAATTGATCGGGTCAACACACAGCGACAGCGTTTAGTCTTTGATGACAAGTTTACTCTGCCTATCCCAGTGAATGAGCAGACAATTGATCGGCGGGAGAGAGACACCACACCATTTATCGTTTCCCCTGGCTTCGATGGTGATAAACGGGGTGGTTTATTCATTGAACGTGGTTTTACACTCATCAATACAGATAATGCCCGCCTACAGATTACACCACAGTTTTTTGCCCAGAAAGCCATCCAAGAACAAGATGATATCGCAGGGCTATTTGGTGTAAAAGCTAGGTTAAACGCTGTTTTAAGTCCACGAGCAGTTCTTCAGGGTTCCGGTGAACTCACTAGTTTTAACTTAGACGAAGTAGACGAAAATTTAAAAGCGAGTTTGCGGTTACGCCAAGCTTTAAGCGATCAGAATCCCTACGTCGTCAATTGGGAATATAGCTACCGCGATCGCCTCTACAACGGTACACTGGGCTTTCAAACCGTCCAAAGTAGTTTGGGTGGTGTAATTATTTCTCCGGCGATTCCTTTAGGCAAAAGTGGCATTAACCTCAGCTATCAAGCAGGCGCACAGTATATCGAAGCGAACACCGATCGCCAAGACTTGTTAGAGCCAATCCGCGACAACGATCGCATTTCCCTTGGGCGCTTTCAAAGTAGTGCGGCTCTCAGTACTGGGGTGTCACTGTGGCGAGGCAAACCGCTAGCAGCTACCGCAACGGCTGGGTTAAAATATACACCTACCCCAGTAGTTCCTTACTTGCAGGCGATCGCTGGTCTGACAGGTACTACTAGTTTTTATACTAACGGCGATAATCAAAGTACCCTCATCGGCACAATTGGCTTAGTCGGGCAGATTGGTCATTTTTCTCGCCCCTTCCTAGACTACACTGCTTTCAATATCATTTATTCCCAAGGTTTAACTAGTGGTCTATCACCTTTCTTGTTTGACCGATCTGTTGATAATCAAGTGCTGAGTGCTGGTATATCCCAACAAATTTATGGCCCTGTGCGCTTGGGTTTTCAAACATCGATTAACTTAGATACAGGTGAACAAAGTAGCACTGATTACACCATTGAATACAGTCGGCGTACCTACGGAATTACTTTGCGCTACAACCCAGTATTGGAATTAGGCGGTATTAGCATCCGCATTAGTGATTTTAACTGGACAGGTGGCACAGATCCGTTTACTGATGTTAAACCCGTTGTTGGTGGTGTGGTGCGTCCGGGTAATTAAGGTTCGGACATTCATTAAGGTGCTAACCTGGCTCTACCTAAACGCTGCTTTTCATACCATTGAGCGATCGCTGGTGTCCATGCTTCAAAGTGAGGCCACATTAATTCGCACAGCTTTTGAATTTCTAATTGTGCATCTTTTTTATTTCGCAAATCACAAAAATGCAAAAATGAACGCACATTCAAGCTGACGACAAAATGCTGGCGATAATCAAAAGGTACTTTTCCCCGTGCGTGTTCTTCCGACATTCCCCCTTCAAAATCAGCTTTGTATCGTTTAGCTGCTTCTAGACACCACTGCAAATCTGCGGCTCTTTGTTCTGGTGAATAATAGTATTTTTTACCTTGCCTGTCAGTGTAATAGCCCACAGGACGCAGGTAAATCACATCTTCTATATCTTTCTTTCCTTCTACCACTTCAATAAATTGGTTCCCTGTATAACGGAAAGAGTTATGAACTACAATGCCATTAGCAACAAAATTATGCCAATCACCTTCAACTTCTAAGTCATAAGTCATTTGTTGCCCCATATATTCTACACTCTTAACTTTAAGGGGATGTGTCCTTAACTTTCGGCTTCTTGGTTTGGGTTTAGGTTGCCAGTTTTCAGTATCTAGTATTGGGTTATAAAATTTAGCAAACTCAGCTTCTTGGTTATGATGATGAATATATTCATGACACTCTTTACATAGAGTCACTAGATTATCAAATTTGTATGCTAACGAATCATCAACATAAACTGGGATTAAATGATGAGCATGAAGATTACCACCACGAACCCTACATTTTTGACAAATGTAGTTGAACTTTTCATGTACTCGCGGTGCAACTCCTCTTGTCCATGTACCTATTAACTCCCGTTCATCAGATGTACCTCCTTTCCAGAAATTAGACTCCTCTTTTCTTTTTGTAAATTTTTTCGCGTTTTCTATACGTTTTTGACGACTTTCTGCTGATAAGTTTAAGCGATAACCACTTTTACCCTGGTTCCAAGGAGTTTTGGAACCAGATGGTTTTTTATTTAACGATAATCCGTAAGTGTAAACCCATTTTTTGATTGCCTCTATTGAACAGTTAGCCAGCCTTGCTATTTCATCAGCATGGAGTCCTTTACTAAGTTGTTCCTCTAACCAAAACTTATCCCGGTATAGGGCATCAGGATTATAGTTCCAAGGTTTGTTTTCTTTAGTAAATTTAGTATCTTTGTGATTTAAAGATAATCCATATTTGATAGCCCAACTTCTAACAGTGTTAACAGAACATTCAGATAATTGAGCAATTTCTAATGTAGAAAGTCCCTGTGCAATCTGCGATTCTAGCCATTCTTTATTTCTGTAAAGTCCATCACTTACAACTGCTAGACCATTACACATCAAATAGCACTCTTTAGCCATTTTGACCACGCTACCATCAGCATTGATAACTAAGTCTACAGCATCACCCATTGTTTGCCAGCCTTCTGATGTCAATAGGCGATGGTTAACAGTGCAATCTAGAGTCTTTCCATCTTCTAAAGTAACTCGGTAGACGGGCTGAAGACCACTACACATCACATCTTTAATATGTCCAACTTCAAATAAGCCTGTTTTTTCATTTAGAATTCGCAGACGCATCTTACGGATACGTTGTTTAATATCACGTCGGTATTCACCAGGTGGCTCTCCATTTCTACCACGAATTGACCTTTGACGAATTGCTTTTTCCCCGTTAGTCCAGAGATCGTATAACTCACCTATAGTTTTTTTCAATTTTCGGCTGGTTTCGCCTTGACAGTTAACGAAAGTAATTTCAGTATTAGCTGATAGGCATTGTACATCAAATGATACACCAACTCTGTGAGTACGCGCCTGCTGCATCACACTATGAGGAAAATAGCCACAATTTAAGACAATTTGCGGATGTTCTAGAGGCCCATAGTGTCCCCTCTCGCCTGCTAAAAGTCGCTTGACAATAATTTCACCGCATTCGGACTCGGAAGGCCAAGAGTCACGCTCGTCAAATACGAACCCATCAGTATAATCCTGGTGCATCGCCGCATAAATCACCTGCTGGGGATTGGGTGTTTTAGCAATAACTTCTACTCGGAATCGATCCATTGGCTTGAGATTTTGAACTCGATTCACCATGATATCTCTTTCGGCAGATTCAGATACTTTACAAAAATTAATATCTTTGTTACAGTTCTTAACAAGAAACAAAACGGGGAAAATCAAATGCGTACAAGTAGTGCAATCATCGATGATCAAGGTAAGCTAAACAACTTTGCGATCGAGCCAAAAGTATATGTAGATGAGCAAGGCGATCGCACTGGCTTCACACCCTATGCAGAACTACTCAACGGTCGTTTAGCAATGATTGGTTTCATCTCCCTAATAGCCTTAGAAGTCTTTACCGGACACGGCATTCTTGGTCTTCTAGCAAGTTTATAACCAGCAAATTTTAATATTTGTAAAATTTAAGTTAACAAACCTCAGAGACGGGAAATTTTCCCGTCTCTAAATTTATGAAAAAATAGCAGTCCCCAGCCCTACCACAAGACTACCTCCCCCTTCTGGATGGCTGACTTTTCCCAATCCCCTGTCTCCTGTCCCCTGTCCCCAATCCCCTATCTATGCTATTTTGACAGTGACAGATTGCAAGAGCCAAATTCAAAAATCAAACTACTGAAAACTATGGCTTTAACTGCTTCTACAATGTTGCCATTAGGCACACAAGCACCAGATTTTCATCTACCAGAAGTAGTATCTGGCAAAGTCATTTCACTGGCCAGTTTTGCTGACAAGAAAGCACTATTAGTCATGTTTATTTGTCGGCATTGTCCATTCGTCAAACACATTCAAAACGAATTAACACAGATAGACAGAGATTATTCTGCCAGCGATTTAGGAATCATTGCTATTAGCGCCAATGATGCCAAAAATTATCCCGATGATGCACCAGATTCGCTCAAAGCCTTGGCGACACAACTAGGCTGGCAGTTTAGCTTATGCTACGACGAGACTCAGGAAATAGCCAGAGCTTACACAGCAGCTTGCACACCTGATTTTTTTGTGTTTGATGGAGAACGCAAACTCGTTTACAGAGGGCAATTAGATGATAGTCGTCCTAGTAATGGTAAACCCGTAACTGGTGTAGATTTACGCGCTGCCATTGATGCTGTATTGGCTGGTAAACCTGTCAACAGCGAACAAAAACCTAGTGTGGGTTGCAATATTAAGTGGAAACCAGGCAATGAACCTAGTTATTTTGGTTGAGATATAGCAGGGAATAGGGAATAAGCTGCTTATTCCCTAATGTGTGAACTGTCAATGCTGAATTTCCAGATTGAGTATGTATCGTCCTATTTGGACTTTCTCTGCCCACAATTCGTATTCCAAGCGCAAATGCTGTGGTAGTGGGTGTCCACTGAGATTTAAGCTATTTGTATAATTGCGTAAGCGGATAGGATCATTAGCTTGTAATGACTCCGTTGGTAACCAGTATCGACTAACGCCATACACACCCTGTTCCCAGAAGTGGCGATAACTGACTTGATTGTTACCTTGCATGGTCATAATGACTCGATAAGGCGAAATCTCTAACCACAAAATTCGTGGGCTAGTAGGTACGTAAGCTTGATTACTCCTACTTGAAGAAAGTGGATCTTCTGGACTGTCAAAGTCGGCTACTTCACAAGTGATTAGCGGCGGTGCAGTCAAAAGTAAATGAAATCGATCAATGTCTTTTTGATAAAGTGTACCAGCAGTTTCGACAACAGACCAGAATGGCAGGTCTGTGGAAACAAGTGATAAGCACACGGGCTTGCGGTGATGGGTCAGCATGGGAGCAATGAGAGCTAAAAGCTATGGAATAAGATGAAATTAATACGAGATGATCTAGTAGGTCAGAGTGAGCAACTAAAGAGTAAAACCTGCTTAATATTAACTGAAGATGCTTATTTAGGAGGCTAAATAAACAAACAAAACATAAGTTTGATATAAGTTTAAACGGCTAAAACTACACTTACTCTACAATGAAAAAACTTTTAAGTAAGATTAAGTGAAAACTTATACTTATGTAAATATTTAACCCTAATGGCTTCAACATCACAAGAGTCATATAGTAATCCGATTTGATTTCTGAATCATTTGTAGAGGTAAGAGACTGGGGACTGGGGACTGGGGACTGAGGAGAAAGAATAAAGTAAATATTAAGGTAGTGGCGTGTCTAGACTAAAGTAGTACATTAGTAGGCTGGGTGGAGGCTTTGCGTAACCCAACATAATCTAAGGAACACAACGTATATCTTAGTTTTGAGTGAAGCGATCGCCATACTCAACCTACAATTTTTTTGCAACATTTTAGCCTTGCCACGCCAGTAGGTGTGTTACGGCTGTGCAAGGATTTGGGAGTTTGAGAAAGTAAAAATGAGCCGCAGGTCACCATGTTTCTCGGTGCGTTAAGCGTTGCTATAACGCACCCAACAATTTAAGGTTTACTTTATAAATCACCTTTAATACCATTTCACGTTAATCATGATACACATAAATATAAATTATGTAGAGACGTTGCAATGCAACGTCTCTACTGTTCACATTTAAAGAAAGTTGGTATAACAATTACTATTTTTTCTGGCGTTGCTGAATTGAGGGATGATTTAGCAAGTTATAAAATTTCCCCCCTGCTTCCCGTGCTTGCCTAAATTCGTACCCCTGTTCTGCAACGCCTTTTTTCCCTCCTAGTTAACGGGTTTACAAACTAATTATCTGTGGATGAAAATTTGATATGTTATCCCAATAAGCAGCTTTGTCAATATTTATCTCCAGTAAGGCAAGATCAGGATCATCTAATCCTTGAGGAAACCAATTCGTTAGCTCTGGCTGCCATTTATCTTGATTTTTTTTACGGTCTTTTACTAGTTTTGCTTTGCCAGATATAGAAATAAATAGTATTTTTTCAACTGAGGAAAAACTCACATTAACTTGCTGATGTTCTTCAATTTCTAGCACTTTATGAGAACTAGCAGCAGTAAAGAAGCAAAGTATACCATTATTATCAATACTACTATTTATATACATTGGACGACTATGCAAACTGCCATCTTGATCGACGGTAGTCAACATACCATAATCAATATTTCTCATTAATTGTTGTAAATATACGATTTGTTGATTACTATCTTGAGGAGGTGTCATATAATTACTCACTTACTTTATTTGGTTATGACAATATTTATTACTATTAACATTTTCACTTTTAAAGTATGTCTACCGCTAGAAGTAATTTAAATTCGCCAATTACTGATGGATGGGACTGATAGAGGTATTTTAAACCTAAGATTGATGGCATCAGTGATTTATGCAACTAAGGTTGGATATAGGAATCTGCTTTGATTACGGAACGGATTTGTTTAGGTAGGTAACAGGCGACAGAAAAGAAGGGAATTAGCAGGGTAATGACTTTTTTTCAAAAATCAAATATGAGTCCTATATAGCCGATGATGAGGTGAGAGATTAATTAAAAAATTGTCTTTTAGACTAGGCTATCTTGATCAAAATCAATAGTTATAGCGAATTGGATTAGCTTTTAAGTTTTAAAAACTATAGCTTTGAAAGTCTTAACAATCTGTGTAGATATAAATGCGATCGCCAGGATTTATAATTGAGTATAAGAAGATGACAGGAGTGTAAATTGCTGTGATTAAAGCAATTCATACTAGTGTTAAAGGGAGAGCTAGATACAAAGTAAAAGAGCTTGATCGTTCACTATCTCTGAAAAATCATTTAGAGCGATCGCTGGTGAGTCAGCCAGAAATTATTGCTGTATCTGCTAATCCATTAACAAGTAATGTACTGGTGATTTTTTGTCAAGAATATAATTACCAGCAAATTGCTAATCTGATTGCAGCAGCTATATTTAGCTATCAAAAAAACCATCAGTTAGTTGCACCAGCAAAAACAACAAAACTTAGTCAAAAAAATCTTGCCAGCAGTGAAAAGTGGCACTTGATGTCAGCAGATAGGGCATTAGACAAATTAAAAACCTCTGCCAAATCAGGACTATCTAGTGAGGTGGCTACTACTAATTTGAGTAGATACGGGTTGAATGTCCTGGCAGACACACAAGTCCGTTCCCATCTGAGCATTTTTGTTGACCAGTTTCAATCCTTACCAGTGGCTTTGCTGGGTGTGGCTGCTGGGGTGTCACTCTTTACCGGGGGGCTGATAGATGCGCTGGTGATTTTGGGTGTCGTCGGTCTAAATGCAGTTATTGGATACACTACAGAAACCCAATCGGAAAGAATTATTCATTCCCTCAAACACCAACAGCAAACCTCCGCTTGGGTAATGCGAGATGACACTGCTAGAGAAATACCTGTAGAAAATGTAGTGATGGGTGATATTTTAATTCTCAAGCCAGGTAGTTATATAGCCGCAGATGCTCGATTAATTGAGGCAGATAACTTGAGTATTGATGAGTCGGCTTTGACAGGCGAAAGTATACCTGTGAGTAAAAATACTGCACCTTTAATGGGGGAAGATGTACCTCTAGGCGATCGCCTAAACATGATCTACAAAGGTACATTGATTACTGGTGGTCAAGGATTAGCGGTAGTCGTGGCTACAGGGCAATTCACCGAAATGGGCAATATCCACCAACTAGTCGGGGAAGCCAAAGCGACAGAGACACCCCTCGCTAGGCAGTTAGATGAAGTGGGTAGCCAATTAGTGTTAATTAGTATGGGCATTTGTGGCCTGGTTTTTGGCTTGGGATTGCTGCGGGGATATGGTTTAGTGCAAATGCTGAAATCATCTATATCTCTGGCCGTGGCTGCGGTTCCCGAAGGATTGCCGACAATTGCCACCACAACCCTGGCTTTAGGTATCCGCGATATGCGGAAAAATCAAGTCCTCGTCCGTAGCCTCAGCGCCGTGGAAGCTTTAGGGTCAGTACAGACGATTTGCTTAGACAAAACTGGGACAATCACCGAAAATAAAATGTCTGTAGTGGAGATTCATATAAGTACGCGAGAAATCAAAGTAGCCGATGGGGAATTTTTAGCTGGGGCAGAAAATATCAACCCATATATGTACGATGAATTATTAAAGCTGATTCATGTATCAGTTCTCTGCAATGAAAGCGAAGTCAGCCAAGACAGAAATGGAGAATATGCGGTTACAGGTTCAGCCACAGAAAATGCTTTAATTCATCTGGCGATCGCAGCTGGTGTGGATGCGATCGCCCTCAGAGAAAAATATCCCCTATTACACACCAATCTGCGTTCCGAAAACCGCAACCTCATGAGTACCATCCATCAGACGCAGAATACCGACAAATTTGTCGCTGTTAAAGGCAACCCCAAAGAAGTGGCGCAGATATGCCAAAGTTGGATGAAAGATGGACAGCTAGTTACCTTAACAAATGAAGACCGACAAAAGTTAGAAATAGAAAACGATCGCATGGCTGGTAAAGCTTTGCGAATATTGGGTCTAGCCTATAGCTATCTTGATGAATCCGATCACGGCAACCATGAATCAGGCTTAATTTGGTTGGGGTTGGTGGGTATGGCAGATCCCATCAGGAAAGGCGCTAGAGAATTAATGGCGAACTTCCATCAAGCAGGTATTAATACTGTGATGATTACTGGTGATCAAAGTCCCACAGCTTATGCGATCGCTAAAGAACTAGATTTAAGCCGAGACTCCCAGTTAGAAATTCTCGACTCTAACAACCTCAACAACCTCACCCCAGAAGCTTTAACCGCCCTCAGTGATAAAGTAGACGTGTTTGCCAGGATTAGTCCTAGCAATAAACTGCAAATAGTCCAAGCCTTGCAAAATGCCGGTCAAGTCGTCGCCATGACTGGTGATGGAATTAACGATGCACCTGCCCTAAAAGCAGCCCAGGTTGGTGTAGCTATGGGTAAAGGTGGAACCGATGTAGCCCGTGAAGTTGCAGATATCATCCTCGAAGATGACAGACTCGAAACCATGATTATCGCCGTCAGTCGGGGACGGACAATTTACAACAACATTCGTAAATCCGTGCATTTCCTCTTAGCCACAAACTTAAGCGAAATCATGGTGATGACTATTGCCACCGCTAGTGGTATCGGCGAACCCTTAAACGCAATTCAACTTCTCTGGCTAAATTTAGTCACAGACATCTTCCCTGGTTTGTCTTTAGCAATGGAAGCGCCAGAACCAGAAGTTTTAAGCCAGCCACCACGGAACCCAGAAGAACCAATTATCAAAAAATCAGATTTTGCCAGAATTACCTGGGAATCTGCCACCATCTCTGGCAGTACCCTAGCTGCCTATGGTTACGGCATCCTCAAATATGGTATCAGCCCCCAAGCCAGCACCATCGCTTTTATGAGTCTCACCACAGCCCAACTACTACACACAATTAGTAGCCGTTCCGAAAAACACAGCATATTTCATCCCCAAAAACTTCCGAATAATCCTTATCTCAATGCGGCAGTGACTAGTTCATTTGCCATCCAACTATTAGCCATAACCGTACCACCATTACGCAATCTCTTAAAAATTACGCCAATTAATCTATTAGATAGTGCTGTTATCGGCAGTAGTGCTTTATTACCTCTATTAGTCAATGAAGGTACAAAAGAGAATAGAGACACAAGAGAAGGTAGACCATGAAAAAAGACTTCATGTTTACATCTGAATCAGTGACAGAGGGACATCCTGATAAACTGTGCGATCAAATTAGGGGAGCATCCACTTTTGGCAGAAAGACTCAAATAGCTAATAAACCATTGAGATAAGCACAACGAATAGAGAGGATGTGATTAACACTATCAACATTCCACTGTGCGCCAGAAATTTTAATCCTCGCACCAATTTGTTTAATAGCAGATTCAACTGCGCCAGAACCAATAGAACAAAGTTGTTCAGCCTGGTAATAGGCATAATTGACAAGACGAGAGCGATGTTTTTCAAGATAAGCAATGAAGTTCTTCGCTTGTTTACCTCGGCAATGAAGAAATAAAGCTTGAGTTTCTTCTATCTGACCTTGCCATAACAGCGTTTCAGCAGCTTTAAGCCGTTTTAAAGAACCACCAACTTTATAGAGATTTTCTTTGAGGTGATACCAATCCAAGATTTCCCAACGCTCAAAATTTTCTGTTTTACCAAACTCTTTGACTAGATTCCACACGCCATCATGACCATCCCCCAAGCACACTAACGGGTTAACCAGACGTTGGCTATTGACATAATCAACTAATGATTGGTTGTCATCAAAAAACGCACCATAGTAAATCCCTTGCAGACGAACGGTTTTATAGTCTCGCCAGTAACAGCCTGCTTTCGGTTTACCTCTGAGTCGGACTTTTCCTCCATCTACACTGACTTCTGAAACTGCTTGTTTTGCAAATGGTAGTTGAAAATCTTGTGACAGCACTAATTTTTGTTGCGTTGAGTGACCCACTTTGACTCCTGTCAATGCCTCAACTTCAATTTCTGCTTTTTGGTATGATTCGTTAGCTGACAGCCTTAAACAACACTTTTGAAGTAATGGACTTAACCGGGTTCTTGGCTTCAAACCCAGTTTCTGTAACTGTTTGGCTTTAAGAGTCAGTTCCCCCACTAAGCTTTTAATTTTCCTGGTTTTACCTACTTTTGTTCCAGTTTTTTGTTCGATAAAAAAAGGGCTATTTCTGGACTGACTAGTTCTAATATTTGACTCCGAACTGTTTTTTCTATACTTTCGAGGTCTGTCAGCTTACTTTTATCTGCTTCTTCATACAGTAGTGTTGACAATTCTTGTAAACAGGCTTTGATTCTTTCTTGTTTATCCTGGTTCATGGTAAGTCATCCACACTGTTTTATCTGTTGTTATATTCTCCCAGAACCTGTATATCTTCCAAAAGTGGATGCTCCCCAAATTAGTGATGCGATCGTTGATCGTTTTTTACAACAAGACCCCTACGCCAGAGTTATTACCGAATGTGCTGCATCTACAGGAATCGTATTTATTGCTGCCAGATTTGCACCCAATACTAATGTAGATTTTACGAATATCGCCAGACAAGTTATTGATCATGTAGGTTACGAACAAAAAGAATTTAATGGGAGAAATTGTAGTATTTTAACTAGTTTAAAAGAACTACCTCTTGACCAATATCATTTATTCGATGAACATAAATTATCTGATGCAGAAATCGAGCAAATTACAGTCACCAACCAAGTTACCGTGTTTGGTTTTGCTTGCAATCAAACCTCTGTACTCATGCCATTACCAATATGGTTAGCGCATAAACTAGCTAGACAAATTAGTGAAGTGAGAAAGCAGAACATTTTAAGTTATCTGACTCCTGATGGCAAAACTCAAGTCGGAGTTGAATATAAAAATCGCCGACCTGATAGAATCCACAGTATCACAGTTGTCGCTAGTCAACGTAAAGCAGGAAAACCAGAACTCCAGCAATTACATGATGATATTAGAGATACAATTATCTATCCAGTATTTGCAGATGAAGAAATCAAACCAGATGACAAAACTAGAATTTTTATTAATCCTGATGGGGAATTTATTGTTGGCGGCCCGGCGGTGCATTCTGGTTTAACAGGTAGGAAAAATGCTATAGATACTTATGGCGAATATTCTAAACACAGTGGTTCGGCTTTAAGTGGTAAAGACCCCATTAGAATCGATAGAGTCGGAGCATATATAGCCCGTTATGCTGCCAAAAATATTGTAGCTGCCAACTTAGCTGATGAATGTGAAGTACAACTAAGTTACTCTATTGGACTTTCTCGACCTGTAAGCGTGCAAGTAGAAACTTTTGGCACAGGAAAAATATCTGATGAAGACCTAACAATTTTATTAGAAAAACACTTTGATTTCCGACTAGCTGGGATTTTGCAACAGTTTAATTTACGACATTTACCATCATTAACTAAAGGGGGATTTTATCAAAAACTAGCCGCTTATGGTCATGTGGGGAGAACAGATATCGAGTTACCTTGGGAAAAAACAGATAAAGTAGGTGTGTTTTAACCAGATGAAATAAATGGCGATCGCACTAAAATAAAACCAGAGTTCAATAGCTATACGTCAGGGTATTTGCATCTTGGTATACCAATACAGTTAGCATTTGGTCAGATCAATAATGCAGTGTTAGCTTATCGCTGTATACCTTACGATAGAATATAGAACAAAAATAGTATTGTTTTGTAGAAACTTGAAATGGATACTCTAATTCAAGAACTCGACACTAAACTTCGCCAATGGCAGCCTGACATAGTTAAACAAGTGAGAGAGAGCCTTGTACAGATTATTGAATTAGCAGATCAAGATGCTCTAGATATCCTTCGTTCTAGAGTAGTTGAGCAAGAAGTATTGGATCTAATTGATGAATCCGAAACTTGGTGAAGTTTGGTTGGCAGATTTGGGGCTTGCAGCCAAAACACGCCCTGTCATCATTGTGTCTCGCTATGATCCAAATCCACCAAGAGCTTTGGTTCTCTATATACCTGTAACGACACAAAATCGAGGAAGCGCATACGAGATTGAGCTACCCACCTTAGCATTTTTGCGGCAAGGCTCTGTTGCGAATGTGCAAGGTATAGGTTCCATCCCATCTATGAGACTGGAGCGTAAACTTGGGGAACTTTCCGAGGAAACAATCCTCAAAATCAAACAAGCTTTGAGATTTGCTCTAGATTTAGCAGATGATATCCAGGAGGATGAAACCTCAACTAGATATGATGTGTAGTCTAGTTAATTTGGTTTTCTCGGCTGGGAAATATCCAGCCGATTTTTGACTAGAAGTTGCTATAGTTAGCGATCGCTCCCTTTAATTTATCCACCACTTCATCTACAGATATAGCGCCTAATTCCCCAGATGCACGGGTACGGACACTCAAGGAATTAGTTTCGACTTCCTTCGCTCCGACAACTGCCATTACAGGTATTTTATCCTTTTCGGCGTTGCGGATGAGTTTACCTAAGCGATCGCCACTGACATCAACTTCAGCACGAATCCCTAAAGCTTGCATCTTTGTTGCCACTTCTTTAGTAAAATCTAGTTGCAGTTCACCCACAGGCAACAACCTGATTTGCACTGGCGCTAACCACAAGGGGAAATCACCTGCATACTCTTCGATTAAAATCCCAATCAACCGTTCCAAAGAACCAAAAGGCGCACGGTGAATCATCACTGGACGTTTACGGGAACCATCTTCAGCCACATATTCTAAATCAAAGCGTTCTGGCAAGTTGTAATCTACTTGTACAGTTCCCAACTGCCATTCTCGCTCTAGAGCATCGCTAACGATAAAATCGAGTTTCGGCCCATAAAATGCAGCTTCCCCAATACCTTCAAAATGTTCCATTCCTAAGGTTTCTACAGCTCGACGGATGGCATTTTCCGCTTGGTTCCAAGCTTCATCCGAACCAATGTATTTATCGCTAGCTGGATCTCGGAAACTCAGCCGTGCTTTAAAACTCCCCAATTGTAGAGTCTTAATCACTGACAAGATCAAATCCACAACTTTGAGAAATTCACTATCCAACTGTTCTGGAGTGACAAAAATATGCGCATCATCTTGAGTAAAACCACGCACTCTCGTTAAACCGCCTAATTCTCCTGATTGTTCGTAACGGTAAACAGTGCCAAACTCTGCCAAACGCATTGGTAGTTCCCGGTAAGAACGTAACTCACTCTTATATATTTGGATGTGGAAGGGACAATTCATCGCTTTAAGAACAAATCCTTGTTCTTGTGCTGCGGCTACTTCATCCTCTGCCATCATCGGAAACAAATCATCTTTATATTTCTGCCAGTGTCCAGAGGTTTTAAATAAATCCACTCTGCCAATGTGCGGTGTGACAACCTGCTGATAGCCACGTTTAATTTGTTCTTGTTTGAGAAAGTCTTCTAAAATACTCCGCAACAAAGTCCCTTTAGGAGTCCACAAAGGTAAACCAGGCCCCACTTGCTCGGCAAAGATAAATAATCCTAATTCTTTACCAAGTTTCCGGTGATCACGTCTGAGTGCTTCCTCTTTCCGCCGTTTATACTCAGCTAGTTGTTCGGGAGTTTCCCAAGCAGTAGCATAAATCCGTTGCAGTTGCGCTTTAGTTTCATCTCCACGCCAATAAGCACCCGCCACACTTTCTAAGTCAATAGCTTTTGGGTTGATTTCACTGGTATTTTCTACATGAGGCCCCGCGCACAAATCCCACCACTCGTTCCCCAAATGATAGATGGTGATTGGTTCCTGTTTAATGTCCGCCAGGATTTCTAATTTATAAGGTTCCTTGATTTCTTGGATGCGGCGTTCCGCTTCTTCCCGACTCACTTCTTCTCGAACTACAGGCAATTTGCGGTTAATAATCTTCACCATCTCTTTCTGGATGGCTTTGAGATCCTTATCACTAAATGGCTCTGGATTATCAAAGTCATAATAAAATCCATTTTCAATCCAAGGGCCAATTGTCACTTGTGCCTTGGGAAACAGCTTTTGTACTGCCATGGCCATCACATGAGAGGCGGTGTGACGAATCTTTTTTAATGTTTCTGATTCGCTGGTACGCGGTAAATACATTTTTACAGGTTGTTCTGGCTGATTGGAGTCTTGATTAGGCGACATCGGCTGCTGAACCATTAGCGAAGTAATTGCAAATGTAATTTATCAATTTAAGTTCTAAAAATCTACCCAGATGTTCTGAGTTGTCTACATTCTAATCAAAAGAGGATGGGGGTGTGGGGGTGTCGGGGTGTCGGGGTGTGCGGGAGTGCTGAGTCATGAATATTCATTAATTATTCCCCTCTGCTCCTCTGCTCCTCTGCTCCCCTCCTCCCTATCCCCTATCCCCTATTCCCCATATAAGTTTGTATTCATGACTACAGAAAATCATTAAATATTTCTAAAGAGAGAGCGTATACTAATATTAAGAAACGTAAATAGAGTTAATATTAGTAAAGAAATTAGAAGTATCCTTCTCATTTATGCCAGACTCAAATACATCAGGAGCCGATCTAATGAAGACGGTTCTGGAACCACTGTTAGAAGATTTTCAGTATTGGTTTGTGCGATCGCGTGACTTTCTGGAAACTGAAAAGCTCTCATTTATGGATGAACAAGCGCAGTCAGAATTGTTATCGCGCGTTAAGCAAGCTCAAGAAGAACTAAGTGCGGCCATGATGCTGTTTAATGCGACTGAGGGACAAGTCGGAATTGATATGACAACACTCATGCCTTGGCATCAATTAGTCACAGAATGTTGGAACGTAGCAGCACGCTTTCGTTCTCAGCAAGCTGCATAATAGCCAGCACACACATCTCGTTTGTTGCCATGTTACGAAATTCTTAACATTGTTTTAATAAAACAATAATGTATCCTATGCTACAATAACTTGAATAAATGTTGACAAATTTCTCTACATATACATAAGTACACTCTGGAAGTTTCAGGTATTTACACTCGCCAATGTTGAAAGCATAGGCGAGACAAAGCGTTAAAGTATAAAGTTTTAAAATTTGCTGCCCCTGGAGGAAAATCTGATGTTACACCTGCTTTACATTCTGGCTTTCACAATTCTTGCTGTCGTAGCTGTAGCTAACTTGATTCGTAACTTAATTATGTTTAGCTTTGACCGTGAACGGAGTTATCCGACACGAAACTACCAAGGGGGAAATCAGGGTGGATTTGGTTATTTAGGAGCAAATAGACAATTTACACCACATCCAGAGTTATTAGATAACACAGGTAAGTTAATCAAAGAACCTCTGTTAGTAATGCGTTCAATTAATGTTGAAGATGCACGTCAGCAACTTGATGCTATTTATGAATCTTCTCCAGGGCGGAAAAGTGAAAATTCAGAAGAAGCGTAAATTAAGCAGATGTAGCTTAGAACTCCATTTAGATTAAGTTTATTTTTGTGATTTTTTAAGCATAGTATTTGGATTCGATCTAATCCTGAAGTTGTTCTAGCAACAACTTCAGGATTTTTTGTGTCAGCAAAAATATCAGTTTAATATTTTGAACTTTTTTATGTAGAAAGATTTCTCATATCAAAAAGAAGTTTATTTCCCAAGATATTATCAAGTAAGCTAGAAGTTAATCATACAATTGACTCAACAATGTTAAAGACATTTAAGGCTTGGTTAAAAGGAAACAATCTAGAATGGATTGATGACATACCCGAAGTGGAGGATAAACTAATTCAAGTTCATGTGACATTTCTGGAAAATGAACTTGCCTCACAGAAAAAATCTCGCGGACAAAAAATGGCACAGATATTAGAAAATTTGGCTGTTAGTGAACCTCTAACTAATATTGAGCCAATTGCTTGGCAGAAAGAAACCCGCCAAGATCGTTCACTTCCAGGATGAGAAACAGTGCTTCTTGATAGCAACATCATCATCTACTCTGCTCAACTAGAACATATTCAACTGAGAGAACTAATTGCTGAGTATGCACCAGCAGTATCAGCATTGAGTTATTTAGAAGTATTAGGTTATCACTTGCTGACAGAGCTACAGCTTCAGTATTTTGAGGATTTTTTTGAAGTTGCTTCAGTTTTACCAATATCTCAAGACATTTTAAACCAAGCAGTAATTTTACGACAACAAAGACGAATGAGTGTGGGAGATGCGATCATTGCTGGGACGGCATTAGTCTATAGAATAACTCTAATAACTAGAAACACTGATGATTTCCGGTGGATTACGCAACTTGAATTATTAAACCCATTTGAGACTAGATAATAATATCCTGTACGGTTAAAGACTTACCATTAATGTAGGTTAGGTGTAAAGCAGTGAAATCCAAAGATGATGTTGGGTTACGCTCCGCTACACCCAACCTACAAGAGAGACTACAAGAGAGACTACAAGAGAAAATGACTTTATTTACTGTGCGTTTCAGTTGTTAATTCCTAACACTAGAAGGAGTAGAAAATAGAAAAATTACTACTCCTTAGTGCTGAGTTTAAGCTTCAATCACTACTCTTAAATTGCCCCGTTTTTTAGCTACGCGACAAGCTGTAGTCCCGCCAGAACGCTCAAATTCCAAATCTAAGACAGTAGTACCGACTTGCAGATTGTGTAATGATAAACGATTGATTGATTCTGGTAGAGCTGGATCGATAATTCGCAAGCAATTATTTGGCGCATCTGGGACTAAATTGACAATCATTTGTAAAAGTTGGAAAATGCTGCCAGTAGCCCAAGCTTGAGGTGTACAAGCTACAGGATATTGTACAGGAGCGCGATCGCCATTGCGTTCGTAACCACAAAATAGTTCTGGGGGACGCTGGTAAGGTTGCTGGCTAGTCATGTCAAACAAACCTTGGAAGATTTCTAAAGCTTGATCAATTAAACCGAGCGATCGCAATCCCATCGCAATTAAAGCATTATCATGGGGCCAAACTGAACCAATGTGATAACCCATTGGATTGTACGCTGGCGATAAACTACTCAGAGTCCGAATACCCCAACCATTAAACATATCTGGTGCGCGTAACCTTTCCGCCACACTGTAAGCTCTTTCCGGTGTAAAAATCCCTAAAAGCAAGCAATGTCCAGGATTAGATGTAATACTTTCCACGTGCTTACCTTCGCCATCCAAAGCCAAAGCGCAGAAATCCTGTTCTTCTATCCAAAAATCTTGGTTAAAACGCTCCTTGAGACTTCTGGCTTCTTCTTGCCAACGATCTGCTAAATCCAAGCGTTTCTTCATCCTAGCAATTTCTGACAGGCGAGTTTTAGCAGCGTAAACATAAGCTTGTACTTCACTCAAGGCTATGGGGCCGTTAGCTAATTCTCCCTTACGGTTGACAATACAATCACCAGAATCTTTCCAACCTTGGTTATCTAGACCTCGTTTCGATTTACGGTAGTAGGTAAGATAACCACTTTGGCGCATATTCCGATCAATCCACTCCATCGCCGCTAAAGCATTCGGCCACAGTTGCTCTAGAGTTTCTCTATCATGTGTCCAAGCATAGTATTCAGAATACAGCATCAGCCAAAGGGGTGTGGCATCCACTGTACCATAGTAAGGTGTATGAGGAATTTCCTGACACCTGGCCATTTCTCCTAAACGTAACTCGTGGAGAATCTTTCCTGGTTCCTCCTCCCGCCAATCATCCTCATTTTTGCCTTGGTAAGTTGCCAACAACATCAAGGTTTCTTTGGCAATTTGGGGATTTAGCATCAGGGTTTGGGAAGCGGTAATCAGGGAATCTCGCCCAAATAAAGCTGAAAACCAAGGTACACCGGCGGAAACAGTCTTGTATTTACCAAAAGACTGACGTAATAAATACATATCCTGCTCGGCTCTTTCAATTACCAGATTAAAAATGCTTTTATCAGCACGAATATTGGTAATTTGTTGCACCCAATTTTGTTCTTCCATCAACTCGGATGCTTTCGCCTGTACTAAAGTCAACGCCGCACCCACACTAGAACTAGCGGTGTTGTTAGTTAACATATTTACCCGATAACCTAGCTTTTGGGTAGAGTGAGAAGGTAACTCTAAGCGCCAAATGGCTGTGTAACCCTTGAAATCGTCTGGTTGACGGTGTTGGAATTGGATACGAGATTCCATCACAAACCCTTCTAAACCTTGATATGCCAAAGTTAGAGATTCTTCTCGATGAGGTGAGGGTTGTGTATATACAGGTACGCTATCGCCGTTAAAAGTTGCTCCTTCTTCAACAGCTGGTTCCACTAGGCGTAAAAGTTTACCTCTTTTGTCTCTGTCGTAACCCCGAACTTCAAACAAATCCACAAAATCAGCATCAAAGCTGATACTAAGTTCAAAAGTTACAGTAGTGGTGCTGTAATTTGCTACCTCAATTTCTTCAAATAGAGCGCCATTGAGAACCATTTCCCGCCGGATACCCAGAGTATCAGCTTTCATTCCTTCGTCTATTCTGGGATTGGTACACAAAACCGACAGGGAAAAACCTTTCTCCGCAGTACTACTGAGAAGCACAGGCGATCGCCCATCAATTTGTAACTCCAAACGACTAAGAAATCGTGTGTCACAGCAAAATAGTCCCATACTAGGGTTGCCCCCATCACTGAGGGAACAACCAGATATATTGCCTATGGTGTCTGTGACTAAAAATAAATCATCATCTTTTACTGTCAGAGTGGGTTGTGGTCTTTCGCTCACCACACAAGGCCACTCTGGAATCGGTAATTGCTCGGCAGGAATAAAAGTTTTGCCATCCAAAACGATTTTGTCCGGGTGAGTCAGCGTATCCGGTGTCATTAGCCAAAATTCCCTGTACAGGTCTAAATTTTTACAATGTCAATAGTCAATAGTCAATAGTCATTGGTCAATGGTCATTAGTCAGTAGTCAATGGTTAGAGGCAATAGGGAATAGGCAATAGTCATTAATCAGTAGCAATTCTTATTCTCTCCTGCTCTCCCATTCCTCACTCCCTCACTCAGTGAGAAGTTGCAAGGAGGGTTTCCCTCCGGGCAAACTTCGGTGACTCACCACTCATTACTCAGCGCTCCCCACATCATGTCAATGGAAAATCTAACTTAAAATTACATTACAAATCTTTATAAATTTATATCGTCTGCGTCTCAAGTCAAGTCTGAAAAATCAGGATTTTGACTGGACTTATCCTCAAATCAAACAACAAGAACCTTAATAGCAGGCAATTATCAACTAAGATACAACATTATCTAATTTGTGGCTGACGACTAATCAAATTCTCAATAGCCTGATAGCAGAGCTGTTCGAGAATGTATATTGGGCTTAGTAGTATATTTGAGAAAAAATCACGATGTTAGTCCTGCCGTCTGCTCTCTACCTGCCGCTATCCCAGCAAAATACTACTAATGCCCTTGTGGATGGGTAATTCAAAATTATTTACATCTTGCAACTGCCTATTTTAGTTTAGAGTCCGTTGTAATTTGTACAATGCAGCTGTGACGTGGATCTTATTCAGATTGCGCTTCTTTAAAAGATATTCATGAGCATATCGACTTCCGTGCTGAGTGATCTGCTAGAGTCCTTACCTTACCTGCGGCCCCAGCTATATTTCAAAGCTTCACTAACGGCGCTCTCCCACGCAATGGAAGACCAGGTTTTGGCTGCGACTTTAGACCAGCCTCTAGTAATTGCTAGCTTTCAACGAGAGAGATTCTATCGCCAAGAAGCTCACCGTTATCAGCGTCTGGCGCAACGAAGTAATCAAATATACGTTCTGTCAGCACCAGAAACTGAGTTTACCAATAGTTCGGAATACTATGAAAAGGTAGCTTTTGAGCCAGAAGATGCTCTGACTCAAGAGTGGCATTTAGTGGTTGTAGCTGATAATTATGCTACTTGCCTAGTTTGTCGGGAAAGCCTTGGCTCCATCGCTAAAAATCAACAAGTACCGGATTTTAGCCCCAGCCTTTTAGATATGGATACAGGGCGACGATTTGAGGGTATTTGGACATCAGAACGAGGGGTGAGCATCAAAGCAGCTCAACTCTTACTAGAGAGAATTTTGGTTTATCGCCCAGACTTGGCAAAAAAAGTTACACAGGCTTGCCAACGGTTTGGAATTGGTCAAACTAAAATTTACTCGACTGCAAATGTCCTCACTGAATATGCTTGTGATATCGATACTGACCCCTTTGTCCAGCGCTTAGTTACTTATCTACAAGCGAGTCAGTACAAATTACACAAAGCTTATCGTTCAATTGCGGCTCAAGCACGAAAGGAACGTTTAGTCAACTCAATTAGTACAGCAATTAGGCGATCGCTCGACCCCCATGAAGTACTACAAATCGCGGCGCAAGAACTGGGACAACACTTAGGAGCCAGTCGTTGTTTAATTTATCGCGCTCAAGCGACAGATGCCGCAGCGACAATTGAACATGAATTTTTGACTCCTGGTGTAACCTCAATCAGTGGTCAAACTTGGCAGTTAAGTGAAAATCCTTTATTTGCAGAAGTTGTAGATCATGGTGAAGGTGTCTGTATTAGTGACACACTAAACGACTTCCGTGTCAATAACTCCCCAACGCTGTCCTTAATTGCCAAAAAATTGGCGATTCGTTCTTGGTTAATAGAACCAGTGTTATTTCAAGGACGAATGTTAGGCATTGTGGAACTGCATTACTGCAAAGTACCACCACACCAGTGGCATCAAGGAGAACTGGATTTAGTCGAAGCGATCGCCACCCAAATCGGTGCTGCTCTAATTCAAGCAGAAGCTTACGCCAACCTAGAAGAACTCAACCAGCAACTAGAAGCCCTAGACCGCACGCGCAGCAACCTGATCGCCATCACAGGACACGAACTCCGCACACCTCTATCCACAATTCAAGTGTGTCTAGAAAGTCTGGCTACCGAACCCGATATGCCTGTGGAGTTGCAACAGGTAATGCTGAACACGGCTTTGGCAGATTCAGAACGGATGCGGAAACTAGTACAAGACTTCTTAACCCTATCAAATTTAGAAAGTGGTCGCGTAGAATGGCATCCCGAATCCTTAACCCTACAAGAGTGCGTCGATTTAGCCCTCAGTCGCCTCCGCACCAGGCCACCAGCAGAAAAACCACCCGCCATCAAAACTCAACTAGACCAAAACTTGCCTTTAATTAGGGCTGATGGTGATTGGCTTGTAGAAGTATTAGCAAAACTCATAGATAACGCTTGTAAGTTTACGCCATCACAAGGCGAAATCCACATCAGCGCCACTCCCAACCTGAATCAGATGCTAAAAGTCACAGTAGCCGATACGGGGCGAGGAATTGAACCAAACCGCCTAGAAATAGTTTTTGACCGTTTCTATCAAGAAGAGGGTGCATTACGCCGTACAGCAGGCGGTACAGGGCTAGGTTTAGCTATTTGCCGCCAAATCGTCACCGGCTGGGGCGGAGAAATTTGGGCAGAGTCAAGCGGTAAAGACCAAGGCAGCCAATTTCATTTCACCATCCCCATTGTTCAAGGTAGCCAAGAGGAAACGCGCCCTGTCAAAAGTAAAGGAGTGGGAAAGAAGGGGACAAGGGGAAAAGAGTGAGGGAGGGAGTGAGGGAGTGCTGAGTGCTGAGTGCTGAGTGCTGAGTAGAAGTCGGAAGTCGAATGACCAATGACCATTGACCATTGACCATTGACTAATGACCATTGACTAATGACCATTGACCATTGACCAAGAACTGTTACAGACTATAACGCGATCGCAATATGATGGTGATGGCGGTGTTACGATGCCCTAAAAACGTTGAGAGAATCCCTTATGGCAGAAACCCTTTCTGGAAAAACTCCCCTATTTGCTGGTAGCACCGGCGGCTTGCTCACAAAAGCAGTAGTAGAAGAAAAATATGCGATCACTTGGACTAGCCCCAAGGCGCAAGTTTTTGAACTGCCCACCGGTGGCGCGGCTACTATGCACCAAGGAGAAAACCTGTTGTATATAGCTCGGAAAGAATATGGTATCGCTTTGGGCGGACAACTCCGTAAATTCAAAATCACCGACTACAAGATTTATCGGATTTTGCCCAACGGTGAAACAACTTTCATCCATCCTGCTGATGGCGTATTCCCAGAAAAAGTGAATGCTGGCCGGGAAAAAGTTCGTCACGTTCCCCGCAGCATTGGCGAAAATCCCAGCCCTGCAAAAATCAAGTTCTCTGGTAAGGCTACCCATGACGTGTAGAAGCTAGGGACTGGGGACTGGGGACTGAGGACTGGGAACTAGGAAGAAGCAGGGAAGCAGAAATATTACATTCTGATGCAATCAATGCTCATACCTAATCTCCAGTACCCCATACCCAATCCCCAGTACCCAATACTCCAATTAACCTATGATATTTCCTAATTTCTCCGAATTCTCTCAGTTAGCTTTGCAAGGTAATTTTGTGCCAGTGTATCAAGAATGGGTAGCAGACCTAGATACACCAGTTTCGGCTTGGTACAAATTTTGTGCGGGACAGCCTTATAGCTTTTTGTTGGAATCGGTGGAAGGTGGGGAAAATATTGGTCGCTACAGTCTGGTTGGGTGCGATCCTGTTTGGGTTTTGGAAGCAAGAGGTGAGACAACGACTCAGACAAACCGCGATGGTTCACAAGTGGTTTTTTCTGGTGATCCTTTTGCGGCTTTAGCTCAATGTCTTGCACCATATCAACCAGTTAAATTACCCCAATTACCCCCAGGAATCGGTGGTTTGTTTGGGTTTTGGGGTTATGAGTTGATTCGTTGGATTGAGCCACGTGTACCTATACATCCACAAGACGATCGCAACATCCCTGATGGATTGTGGATGCAGGTAGACCACCTGTTAATATTTGATCAGGTAAAGCGGAAAATTTGGGCGATCGCCTATGCGGATTTACGCAACGTAGAGGTTTCAGATAATGGTGATGTAGAGACGTTGCATGCAACGTCTCTACGGGACGCATATCAACAAGCGTGCGATCGCGTCACTCAAATGGTAGACAAATTATCATTACCCCTATCGCCGCAAAAAACCATCTTAGAATGGACACCCCCCAGCAATACTAAAATCGGGGAAACACAAGCATATAACAGCAACTTCACACGCACAGAATTTTGTACCAGTGTAGAAAAGGCTAAAGCCTACATCAAAGCAGGTGATATCTTTCAAGTAGTCATTTCCCAACAACTCTCAACTCAGTACAACGGCGATCCTTTTGCGCTGTACCGTTCTCTACGTCAGATTAATCCTTCGCCTTACATGGCTTACTTTAACTTCCAGGATTGGCAAATCATCGGTTCTAGTCCGGAAGTCATGGTGAAAGCCGAACGGGATACAGAAGGAGAAGTAATCGCCACAGTGCGCCCCATCGCGGGGACACGTCCACGGGGAAAAACAGCCAGAGAAGATGCAGCTTTTGCTACCGATTTATTAGCAGATCCCAAGGAAATCGCCGAACACGTCATGTTGGTCGATTTGGGACGCAATGATTTAGGACGTGTTTGTGCTAGTGGAAGTGTTAAGGTTGATGAATTAATGGTAGTTGAGCGCTACTCTCATGTTATGCACATTGTTAGTAATGTGGTGGGTAAATTAGCCGCCGATAAGACTGCCTGGGATTTATTAAAAGCTTGTTTTCCCGCAGGTACGGTTAGCGGCGCACCCAAAATTCGAGCAATGGAAATTATTAATGAGTTAGAACCGAGTCGCCGGGGTGTGTATTCTGGTGTGTATGGATATTACGATTTTGAAGGACAATTAAATAGTGCGATCGCTATTCGCACAATGGTCGTGAGAAACAATACAGTTACTGTACAAGCCGGTGCAGGGTTAGTAGCCGATTCTGAACCAGAAAAGGAATATGAAGAGACGCTGAATAAAGCTAGAGGGTTGTTAATAGCTATTCGCTGTTTACAGGCTGAAGATAGGGAATAGGCAATAGGCAATAGGCAATAGGTAAGAAGTTTCTCCACTGGTGCTGATTTTTTTCAATAATCAAATACTAGTGCTATGGACTACGCCAACAAAAATCAAATAGGCATCCTCTAGAAATTCATTTAGCAATATCTTCAAAATCAGTTAAAGCAAAAGCAAACTCTCGAAAAGCTGTTTTAATTAAATCTTCTTTCGTATTCCGATTTAAAGCAGAATCACGGATGAGGTCAGCTAACTCTATAAATAGTAGAGAAAAGATAAATCTATCTTGGCGATCAACTTGTTTTAAACAAGATAGTATGAATTCATACATTTCTGTTTTTCTAGGTTTGCTTTGTTCTTCCCAAATTTGCAACCCAAGACGAAATGTTTTTAAGCGTATCTCATTGATATTGTAGGATACGTCCTTGTAGCGAACCGATACGCGCTGAGGCATTTCCATAGCTTGAACATATATATTCACTGTATAGTAATTATTCAGCTATATCTAATTGCATCCGGAAGAATATGTTTTCAGAAACAGCTTTTTGGTTTTTAAAAACAGTTATTAATCTGCTAGTTGCTGTATCAAGTCATTTAGACTGAAGAGCGAAAATTGAGAATATGTTGCGATGTAATTTGTGGTTGTTCTAAATGGGGAATATGACCACAATTTTCAATCCAGATAAGTTGACTCTGAGGAATTGCCCGGTTAAATCTTTTACCATCTTCAGTCCCCAAAATCTTATCAGCATCACCCCACAAAATTAACGTTGGTGAGACAATTTCGGCAAGTTTTGTAAATCGAAAAGCTGTATAACCACCACTTTTAGTAAAGGCAATTAAAGCCTCACTCCAACTAGAACTTTCTAAATGTAAAGCCCCACAGTATAAAGCATCAACAGTAGCAAAACTGGGGTTTTTATAAGCAGCACGAGCAACGAAATCGCGTACTTTAGGACTACGCAAAAACTGAGATGCTAAATAACCCAATGGGGGAAACATGAACTTACTTAAAGGTGAACCCCCTTTCAACCCAGCACTGTCAATTAACACCAATTTGTGTACAACTTCGGGATAGGTGAGAGTGAAATCAATAGCTGCTGCACCTCCCATCGATGCACCTACTAAAATCACAGGTTGGTTAATCAGAGTTTTCCAGAAATAATATAGGTGGGTTTTAATGGCAACAGGACTAAATTGTATCCCTGAAAGCCTCTGTGTAAATCCAAAACCCAACAAATCCACTGCCCAAGTTTCGTTTTCTAGGGCTAGGAGTGGCAAAAGACGACGGTATTCTAATACAGAACTATCAAAACCGTGAATTAATAAAATTGGTACACCACCACTACCTTGACACACATAGGTTGTAGTGATTAATTGATTACTCAAAGGCGTAGCGATCGCCTGAGTTTGGATACTCTGAGCTAGAGCGATCGACTCTGATTCAGTAAGTTGCCCAACGGTGGCAGGTAAAAAGCTAGGAAACATGAAGTGTATTGTATCACTAATTAGTCAATGGTCAATAGTCATTGGTCATTAGTCATTAGTCATTAGCAATTCTTACTCCCTCACTAGCTCCCTCACTCCCCCACTCCCTCATACCAATTTCCTTTAAATGTGAAACAGTAGAGACGTTGCAATGCAACGTCTCTACATAATTCATGTGTATCATGATTAACGTGAAATGGTATCACTCCCTCACTCCCCCACTCATCACTCAGCACTCAGCACTCATCATTAAGATACTTTCGACTGCTGCCACAAAATGAGTTGCAATTGAGAGCAATAGCAAGTCCCATTACTCATTTCTGGTTCATTGTTAGCTATCCAATCATAAATTTGTGCAGCTTTGGCAAATGCTACGCTTTCTGAACGATAAAGCCGAGGGGTAGGACAGAAAGCTTCGCCGTTGATGTGTATAGCGACAATCTGCCAATAGTCACTCTCTGGTACAACTTCCAAAAACCCGTTACTGTAAGGCTCAATTATTCCTATGTTCATCTACAACCATCGAACTTTAAATTAAGGCACAACATTAGATCCCAGCTAATTCTTGCAAGGAAAAACTGGAATCAAGAGGGAATACAGTAGCAACCCTCGTTAATGATTGTGTGTTTGTGGTCGATAGAAATCTGAATAATAGGTCACTTTTCTGGTTAATCTTAGGACTCTTTGTGTCTTTGTGTCTTTGTGGTTAAACAAAGCTCATCAAATCTTGGGTGATTTTAGCAAACTGAGTAGCAACAATGACCAAGGTATTTTCATATCGGGTACGAGCCAAGAATATTTTCTTAGTCCAGGTATGCTAAATGGTACTAGAAAGCGCAGGGAACGCAATGATACGGGTAGATTGCCATCTTGATCTACTAGTCCGTATTTTTGAGCTATTTCGGCAACAATTTGGACTTTGCCTGTACGCTGGATGATATTTGGTTCTGCGGCTAGCTTGGCGATCGCTCTACCTGTGAGTAGGGGAGTTTCCCAATTATATCGTTCAGCGATCGCAGAATTTCTTTGGTTGGTCAAATCATTTTCATTCATTGCCTCAGCGAGGCGAGAAATATGTTCAGTCCCAACAATACCTGGCCAAATAGAAACAGATGCCACATTGTAGGGTTTTAATTCTACTGCCATATCAGCTGCCAGGCGATCGCATCCTGCCTTACCTGCACCATAAGCTGTACCAAATATATATGACATTCCGCCCCAAGAAGAAATATGACAAATCAATCCTTTTTGGCGTTTAGTCATGATTTGGGCAGCATAAATACTCGCAACATAGTGACTACGCAACCCAACATGATTACAAGCGTCCCACAAACTCGAATCAAAATCCCAAAAGGGATGCTCTTGGGCATCACTTAAGGCTTGGACTCCAGCAAAAGCATTATTCACAAGTAAGTCTAGATTGCCATTTTGTTCATCTTGGATACGTGCAAAAAGCGATCGCACCTGCTCATCATCACTCTGGTCAACCTGTACAGGAATACACACACCACCTGCGGCTTCTACGGCTAATTTTGTTTCACTCAAACTTCCAGAAACATCATCACCAGAAACCCCATCATTATTGAGTCTGCGTCCTGTAACATAGACAGTAGCACCAGCTTCACCAAGAGCGATCGCAATCCCTTTACCAATCCCTCGTGTAGCACCTGTGACTAGTGCCACTTTTCCCTCAAGATGTTTTATGTTAGTCATTGGTCAATGGTCAATGGTCAATGGTCAATAGTCATTAGTCATTAGTCATTAGTCATTAGTCATTAGTCATTAGTCATTAGTCACTAGTCATTAATCACTATTTTACTAATCCCTCACTCCCTCACTCCCTCACTCCCTCACTCCCTCACTCCCTCACTCCCTCACTCCCCCACTCCCCCCACTCAGCACTCCCCCACTCCCTACTCAGCACTCAGCACTCAGCACTCATCACTCAGCACTCATCACTCATCACTCACTGCCGGTAGGGGGAAGATTTCACCGGCTAAGTAGGACTGAAAGTGTTTTTGGAAATATAGCCAAGATGTCATGTCTTCACCTTCTATAAATGCTTTTGGGGCTTGTTTGTATAAAGGAACGCGAGTATTTATTTCATCTTGGAGTAACTGGGGTAAATCTGTTAGACCTTTAACTTTACTACCAAAAGCACTATAGATTAAATTGCCGGGGCGATCGCTCATTTTCATCCAAGGTAGCCATTGACCGATTCTATCCCAACTGAGTTTTAGCTCAGAGACTGAGAGCAAGTCTGAGTTAAATAAGTCTGCGGTGGGTACGCTGAGTTTAAATAATTCGGCGGCTTGATAAGTTGGATAGGGGCTATATTCAGCAAAGTTAGCATCTTCAGCTAAGGGATTAGGATATGTCGGAAAAATATCAAAGACAAAAGTGGTTGTATCTCCCTCTATTTGGGCAGGAAATTTACCTTGAAAATGTCCTTGCACGGGATTGTTAGCCACATGAATGACTGGGACTATCTGGCCTGTCCAAGGATTTTCCCATTTACGTAAAATTTCGTCGTTTTCTGGGTTTAAATAATATGTTAACTCTCTGGAGGTAAAATCCCAGCTACCTTCTTCTGTGGGAATACAGCGACTGACGCTTACACCCAGCATTTTAAATAGTAGTTTTCTTTTTTCACCGGGAATAAAGGCATAAATTTTACCTGTCCAAGTGAGAAATGTGGATTGATTTGGATCAAGGGAAGAACGAGTTTTCACCCACTGCACAGCATCTAATTCTTGATTTTGGGCAACC
The DNA here is from genome assembly GCF_013393945.1 of Nostoc sp. TCL26-01. NCBI lineage: Bacteria > Bacillati > Cyanobacteriota > Cyanophyceae > Nostocales > Nostocaceae > Nostoc > Nostoc sp. TCL26-01. The sequence goes on along the minus strand of NZ_CP040297.1, from coordinate 1,915,923 downwards.
ATCTATAAAATATCCTCTAACCAACCACTGATATAGCAATCCTAAATCATTCATGGACAACAAGAAACCCGACTTCTTTCTTCAACAAGTCGGGTTTCTTACTTACCCTTCGGAAATGAAAGTAAAATTGGTATTAGATAAAGCCACACGATTAGAAAACAAAGCAATTTGCACCTGTGCAGTCGCACCACTACCATCAGAGTCAAAAGACAAAGCACCAGTAGCTTGATTGTAGATGAAGCGTTGAGTAGAGTTATCAGCCGTACTCCCCAAACGGAATAAACTAGCATCCATTGTCCCAGCTTGACTCAAGCCAAACTCAGAACCCGACAAAAGTACAGTCTCACCAGCTTGGAAATCCAAGATAGTATCAAAAGCACTCAAACTAGCAGTCAAATCAAAAGTATCGACACCACTACCACCAACAAGGGTGTCATTCCCTGAACCACCAACAAGGGTGTCATTTCCCCCTTCACCAGAGAGATAGTCATTACCAATCAAGCCAGTCAGAGTATTATTACTACCATTACCAACTAAACGATTGCTGACATCATTCCCAGTACCATTGAGATTGGCAGTTCCCACCAAAGTTAAATTCTCAAAATTGACGGCTAAAGTTAACTCCACACTAGAGATGACAGTATCTGTACCCTCATTGGCAGCTTCTGTAATCACATCATTAACACTATCTATCTCATAGATATCATCGCCAGCACCACCATTAAAGTTATCATTACCCTTACCACCATCAAGTCGGTCATTGCCAGCACCACCAATCAGGGTATCATCACCATCTTGTCCGACTAACCAGTCATTACCATCACCACCATCGAGGGTATTGCTGGCATCATTGCCGAAGATTTGGTTATTGAGGCTATTACCAGTACCGTTGATAGCAGCGCGACCAATCAAAGTGAGGTTTTCCAGGTTTTCTCCCAGCGTCCAAGTGATAGAAGAGTTGACTTTATCTCTAGTTCCGCCTGTGGCAGTTTCGGTAATGTTATCGTTCAAGCTATCGACAGTGTAAGTGTCGTTGCCGTTGCCGCCAATGAGAGTGTCATTACCAGGGCCACCGTCGAGGTTATCGTTACCTTCACCACCATTGAGAGTATCGTTACCTTCATTACCGTAGAGTAAATCATTGCCATCATTACCGTTGATGGTGTCATCGCCTGCACCACCAAATCCGTAGTCGTTGCCTGTGCCACAGTTGAGGGTGTCATTGCCGGCATTGCCGATGAGGTAGTCATTACCTTCTAAGCCGTTGATGGTGTCGTTGCCATTTGTGCCTGTGAGGATGTCGTTGCCTGATGTACCTGTAATGGGTGGTGTGTCGTTGTCAGTAATATTGACAGTAATGAGAGGAATGATCAGGCTATCGTAGTTAGTACCGCTATTAGCGATCGCATGAGTAATCGTAGCAGTGTGACTACCTTCTACAACTGTGTCATCTACCGCAGTCACAGTTACTGTCTGTTCTACATTCCAGTTGTTAGCGGTGAAGGTGAGGGTATTAGTGCTAGTTGTGAGTTGATTACCTGGATTAATGCTAATAGTGACAACTCCTGTGGGTTGACTATCCAACTTCACTGTGTAAGTATCAGTTGCACCCCCTTCGGCTACATTTGTACTGCCACCAGATTCGGTAATAGTTACACCTGGTAGGTTAATGGCAAATACTGCAACCGTTCTGCTAACTTCATTGGCAGTGACTAACAGAGGTCTGCCAGTGGGACTGTCGGCAGCAGAAATAAAAGTCAATCCTTCCGGGGCAATATCTTCAGGTGTATTAATATACTGAATAAATTGTGGTTGGTTGGGATTGGTGACATCATAAACCATGACATCACCTGTGCGTTCTAAACCGATAAAGGCATAGGTGCGGTTATTGATGACTCCAACGGTAACACCTTCTGGTTCTGGGCCTTTGTTGTCACTGCGGGTATCAAAGGTAGCGGCTGCACCATCGGAGTTAAATAAGGTTGGTGTTTTAGCGGCGGTGATTTGTTCGAGTTGATCACCACTATCAAATACTTGAGTGCCGTTTGAGTTCCAGATGGAGAAAGAACGCGCGCCAAATGCCTCTATCCGATCAATATCTCCGTCTCCGTCAGTGTCCCCTGTGGCGTTTGTTAGTTGTAGCCTTCCCAAGTTGGTGTTTTGCTTGAGGAGAGTGGCATTGGGGAAAGCAGTTGGATCTAAAACATAGCTGGCATTACCAACGCGAACTTCTTCGTTAAATCCTGTGTAGTTACGGGAATCACCTTCGTTAGCAGTGATGTAGTAGGTTTGTCCACTAACTGTGAAGCTGGCGATCGCATCTGGTTGATATAATCCAAATATCGGCCAATTGCGAATATTAATCCCACCATCTTGATCACTGGCATCTAGACCATTACCGGGGAGATTATGATTTTTCGCACCCAAAGGCAAAATTTGAGTGATGGTGGCACTGGCAATATCGAGAATTGCCACCGCATTATTTTCTTGTAAAGTTATCCGCGCTGTTAAACCATCGGCAGCGACAGCAATGTATTCTGGTTCTACATCCTGGGCAACTGTTGCACCAGGGCCAATAATTCTCACCCCAGCTGCTTTGAGAGATGCAATCTGACTGTTAAAGCTAGTGAAAGTGGCAGTTTGCACTGTGGCATTGGCTACACCACCTGAAATATCAATAATACTAACAGAACCTTCTGGATCAACCGAGTTTCCTTGACCATAGCTGTTGGGTTCTCCCTCATTGGCTACCAATACCTTTGTGCCATCGGGTGTAAATGTCAGCATATCAGGCAATACACCCACGAACACAGCGTTTAATGATGTGCCATTAGCAGCATCGTAGAAACTCACCTGTCCTGTGAGTTGTGCGCCTGTGGTGGTGTTCCGAATCGCTTCAGCAACAGCGACAACACCATTTTTTACAGCTACGCTATTAGGAATTAATTCTATACCAGGAGGAGGAACGAGCGTAGGAGTCAAGCTACCAGCCGCAGTCAGAGTACCTGTATTGCTGACGGTATAAATTTCAACTGTATTGCCAGCAACGACGAATAGGCGATCGCTCACAGGATCAAAGGCGGGAATTTCTGCCCCGTTAGCACTGGTAGCACTACCAACTTTAATTAAAAAGCTGGTGTCATTGTTAGTAATACTGATATTTTGGGAAGTCGTCGTACCTAAACTTATACCTGCCGAGGGATTCGAGATAGTTAAGATTGCGGTTTCTGTGCCTTCAGCGATCGCATCATCGGCAACAATAAAGGAGACAGAACCAGAGGTTTGTCCATTGGCAATAGTAATTGTAGGATTGCTCAGGTAGTAATCACTGGCTGTAATTCCAGTTCCCGATACTCCTAAGTTCACAGTTTGATTACCAGACACCGCACTAGCAGCAGTAGCGGTGACGGTGATGATTGTTGTTCCTGCTTCTGTACCAGCGTTGGTATTTACAGATAAGTTAACTGGGGGTGGTGTGTCGTTGTCAGTGATGGTGATATTTTGAGTAGTGGTACTGCCTAATGTGATATTTGCAGAAGGATTACGAATAGTTAATGTAGCGGTTTCTGTGCCTTCAAATACAGCATCATCAACAACTGTAAAGGTGACTGAACCTGTGGTTTGTCCGCTAGGAATAGTAATTGTCGTATTGCTGAGGATGTAATCGCTGGCTGTAATTCCAGTTCCCGTTACAGCCAAATTAACTGTCTTGCTACCAGAAATAGAGTTGGAAGCAGTTGCCGTGACAGTAATTACCGTTGTCCCAGCTTCTGAACCTGTATTAGAACTAACTGATAAGTTGACTGTAGGCGCAGGATTCACTGTCACGTTGGAAGTACTAATTGAGTTATTAGCTTCGTTGCTTTCTGTAATCGTGTTGTTAGGATCAGCAACTAACGTACTAGTACCAAGAGTACCTGCTTGTGTGGGTGTCACATTCACATTAATTTGAGCAAAACTACCCGCGTTAATGCTTCCACCTGTAAAAGTTAGAGTAGAACCGGAAACAGTCAGGTTACTAAACCCCCCTCCTAAAATATTCGCTGAATTATAGGTGAGGTTGGCAGGTAGGGTAAATCTGAGTTCTATGCCACTAGCATTGGCAGTACCGTTATTTTGGACATTTAATGTGTAATTAAAGGGAGTACCAACATAAAGTGGACCCGGAGTAATAATACCGACGTTTAAATCTGGTCGGGGAGGAACATTTACTGTCGTGGCGATCGCCGCCGCACTATTATTACTCTCGTTACTTTCAGTGATAGTATTATTAGGATCAACTATTGCCGTACCGCTAGTTAAAGTCCCTGGGGTGTTGGGGGTAACTTGCACTGTTAAGGTGGCGCTACTACTCGTATTGATATTACCACCACTAAATTTAGCTACTCCACCTGTAGTTCCTGCGTAGGTAAAACCGTTAGAAACTCCAGGAACTCCCACTACAGAAAGTCCAGATGGTAAGGTGAAATCCACTGCCACACCTGAAGCATTCGCCGCGCCACTATTGTTGACGGTGAGGGTGTAGGTGAGATTGTTGCCGACAGTAACGGGGTCTGGGGAATCAGATAAACTGATGGTGAGGTCGGACAGGGGTGGCGGAGTTGGTGCAAATGCTACACCCCGGAAGGATGTATTTGCTGGGGCAGTTGCTAAGGTTGTAAATGAACCAGAAATGTCAGCATCAAAAGCTGTGGTATCTGTAAACTTCAATAGACTATTGCTCTCAAAGTCGGTCGCATATAAATCAACACTACTGCCGTTAATAACTCCAGTTAATCCTGTCAGACTTCCATCAATACTACCTCTGTCAGTCCAGTTTGTGCCGTCGAAAGAGAATTTTAATAAACCAGAAAATAGATCAGCAGCATATAAGGTATCAAGTCCTGGTACACCAGGATTACGGTCTAATATAGTGTAGGCGCTCAATTCCCCAAAAGAAGAAACTACCTCAGTAGTTATCTGACCACTGGTAGTTGGCAGTCCAGAACCAACAGTGTCGATGGTGTTGAAATAAGAAGTATAAAGCTGTCCGTTAAAAATACTAACAAATGTGGCTTCTACTACACTAATTTGTTGATTTGTACTACTACCAAGGATTGTGTAACTAATACCACTAGTATTATTGCCATTGTAAGCACTACCCGTCCAGAATCTTGTGCCATCATCAGTTACAGCACTAAAAATTGGAGTGTTATTACTAAAAGTAGTAGTAGTATCAATCACACCATTAAAATCTACTCTGGCAACAACTCTTTGAATCCTAGAGTTCTCAGTAATATTAGCTGTTCCAGGAGCAGCATCATAACCAGCTAAAGTTAAATAGCGCCTATTCGTCGAAAGATTCAGCCCCCCTTCTGAAAATGAATAATTACTCAGAGTAAAGGTTTGATTCCTACCACTATCACTGGTTGGTAGATTGATTGATTGAAGTGCTGTTTGCCCTGTGTTAGTTGTATTATATTCATCTAAAAATACTGCTGAAGCTGTGTCGAATTCTTCATTATTCACTCTCACGACAACTAAATTCCCAGCCGTAAAAGGTGCGAGAACTGAATTATAAGCTGCCATTGCCCCAATTTGAAACGCTAGAGGGGCAGTAATCGTGCCAGTAGAATATTCTAAATCCCAATCTCCACCTAAAACTACACTACCAGTAGCATCATCAGAAGCGGCTATATCTGCACCTGTGACTTGATGTAGCTGCTGCACAAAGTTTTGACCTGCATTCCCTTGAGCGACATTACAACCATACAGCAGAATATCTGCCCCTGGCGCTAGATAATTTGACCATTGCCCAAGCAGATGACTATAAGTAGGCACAGTCGCCGCATTTAACTGCGCTGTTCCTAGTTGTAAATTGCCTTGTGTACCGTGAGAAACAATGTGTACAGTATCAAAAATGCCTGATTTTAACGCTTCAGTAATTTGTAATATCCCGTCCTGATTTGGGTCAAGTATTACGACTTGAGTATCAGCATTTAACCCTTGAATCAGGTTTTGATAATTGGGAACTGTAGAATCAACAAATAAAATGCCATTCATAGAAAAACACCTCTGGGAATTTTAAAGTTATCGAACAGAATTCAGGAGTCAGAATTCAGTTGGCTATTCTGTACGACTGGTGGATGTAGCTTGTTTCTCCGTTGGCGAAGCCTCTCGTAGAGAAGGAGTTTATAGCAATGTGTAGGGGCAATTCATAAATTGCCCCTACGGGTGTACCTCACGTGAACGAGAACCGCTATAATTGGGTTTAAGATCCCTACCAAATTGAAAATTTGATGGTCTACCCTTCTCTTCTCTACGAGAGGCTGTGCCAACCAGACGCTACGCGAACGAGAGCGCCAAAGGCGTACAATCAGTCGCAAAAATAAAAATTCAGAAATTTTAGGTAAGCCAATAACAGCAGAGAATAGAAAAAAGAGTGGAATTTGTATTGCATAATCCCACTTAGTTATAGTCTTGACTTATTCATAATGACAAGTGGTTCTTGTTAAAAGTAGTTGGCTGTGATTTGAGAGGTTGTTTAAAAAGTCAAAAATTATACTAGAAATTCCTCTACGTAGAGCGTTTGCGTAGCGTGTGCTTTGCACTCAGCGCTTCTCGTAGAGTACTTCTCACGCCAGTTGCTACAACGGGGAAAAAAAATACGCAACGCACTGGCTCCCCGACACGGAGAGAGGCTTTGAAACCCTTATTTTCTTGTTCCCCTTCCCTAGTAGGGATGGGGGAAGGGGTTAGGTTTTTGAGATTTTGGTGTTATACCAATTCACAAAAATCCTGATACATATAGCTTACTCGTTGGGTATTGTCCGCCCACCGTTAAAACGGTGGTCTCATAGCTTAAGTCCATTAAAATGGACTCTGATATTCAGTCCTCTTGAGAGGACTTTAGCTATGAGACAGGGATTTACAATCCCTGACGGACTGACGGACTCACGTATTTGTATCATTATTAAAGTGAAATGGTATTACGCATGATACTTTTCAAACTCATATCTTGCACCAGGCGACTGGAAGTCGCGGCTACACAGGCAAAACCCGCCTGCGCGGGTTTCAAACCCTTGATTTTGTGTTAGTCCGCGTAGGCGGTGAGACCAGTCCTGTAGGCGGGTCTCCCGCCGTAGGGAACTGGCGTTAGCGTAGCGGTAGCGAGCTTGTGAGCGTCAGGGACTTTGTTTGTATAGCCGCGATTTCTAATCGCTAGGGCTAGGTGCAAGATGTGAGCAAACAAAGTTAAGGGACTAAACAAGTAGTTTGAAAACACGTTTCATCAAAAAAGGTGGGTTTAACCCACCTCGTAATTTATAAAAAAGTAAAAGGTCAAAACCGGACTAGGCTAAACTAATTCCCTTTTAGACAAGGTAATTTTCCCTATCCCCTATCCCTTATCTCCTGTTCCCTATTTCCTACTACCCAACCATTTGGCGGCGGCTATACCGATAATTCCTGCGACTACAGGATTGCTGAGAAATTTAATAATTCCTGGTTGTTCTGCTAACACTTCTCGGAAAATGTCAGGGTGGTTGTGGTAAGTAAATGATGCTAGTTTGCTGACATCATCAGCGTTCATCCGGTTGGGATTGTGAGTAGAAAGGCCTAATTGCTGCTCTAGGTGGCGATCTTCTAATCCCCGTTGTTTTAAATGTTTAAAGAAAGCACGAGCGACATCATCCCGTTCATTGGGTTTAATTTGGGCGATCGCTTTTTGCAATTCCGGCTCCATTTGACTGGAGGGAATTTGGTCTGGATGCAAGGAACGACTAAACAACTGACGACGTTGATCTGGAGTTGTCCGTTGAGCGAAATCGTCAAAAGTTTCGTACTCATTTCCTGTGGTGGAAGTGTCATCTAGAGATTCGACATTTCCTTGAGCCAAATCCTGCATGATTTGTCTTCTGTATTCTTCACTGCTTGTCACTTTTCTCTTCTCCTTGTATCAGTACAATTAGAGGCAATAGGAAATAGGCAATAGGCAATAGTAAGATGGCTCTTAGATTGAAGATTTATAGCTGTCTCAATCCCCAATCCCTAATCCCCAATCCCCAATCCCCAATCCTTAGGTATACTGAATCTGGTTAGTTTGAACGTCGTAATTCGCCTTCAAAATTAGTTTTTTATCAGGCCCGTAAACCAACACAGTCAAGTCTTGATTGGGAAAATTCTTGCGAAAACCTTGTGCTAAAGATTTTGCTAATGGGCGCACTTCGTTGGGGCGTACTTGACGTGAAATCACAACTCCTAACTTGTTGTTGTCACGTACATAAGCATCTTGAACTAAGCCTTCAGATGTCTGCACCACCCAATTACCAAAACTTTGCCCTGTGGGAGTGTTACCCCTTTCTAGTTCCGAATAGGTAACATTTCTCCCGATAGCTGATGGTGTAGTTGTGGTTGGGCGATCGCTTTGAGCCACATTTCCACTACTACAAGCAGTAGTAATCATCAATGCTAAAATCAAGACAGCAGTGGTCAAGATTTTTCGCCCCTGCTGAAGCAGAATCATCATTTATACCTCCTATTTCTGTACATTTAATAAGTGCTAATTTATTGTTTAAAATTAATAGCAAATCATATTGAGAAAAAATGTAGAGATATGATTGATCACATCTCTACAAAAACCTAATAACTGACCTCCATCTCCCAAACTAAAGCCTCTATCATTAGGCTCCTAAAAATTATTCAAGACTGGCAAATGTCATCTACATGAAAAGTAGATTTAGTCAATATTTTTCTTGACGTTATCTTTGACATCTTCGATACCGTGGCGGACTTGGCTTTCGGCTTGTTTTGCTTTGCCTTCTGCTTTATCTTCAGGATCACCAGTCACGTTACCTAAAGCCTCTTGAGCTTTACCTTCAATATTTTTAGCGGTTGCTTTAGCGCGATCTTCTAAGCTCATTTTTGACTCCTATATTTTATTGATTTCAGTTCAAAGTTTTATGTGACTTTGAGTTTTTTCTTACTCTTGTAATCTAGCTTGAATATTTTCTCCAAGCCTTCTGTCACAGGGTATATTAGTTATCTATGCAAAAAGAGTGAACTTTTCGGCGAATCTGCTAATTATCAAAAAAGAATTCAGGAGTCAGAATTCAGCATGAATTCTGTACGACTAGCGGATGTAGCTTGCTTCTCCGTAGGAGTATAAGTGGGTTTAAGACCCCCGCTAAATCGTTCGCGTAGCGTCTCTGAAAGAGAAGATTTAGCAGTCTTCAATTAGCGGCTCTTCTGAATCCCCCACTAATTGATTCTGACTCCTGAATTCTGGCTTCTGAATTCTTCTTCAACAAATATCCATATGAAATTAGCCCCCGAATTCGTAAATAAGCTGGGTAGAGAAAGATTGATTAATTATTTTGTGTTACTTCCAAATAAATATGCTCTAAACGCACAGGTTGACGAGCAATTGCCTCAATATTTATCCCAGCAAACCGGGCAAGAATTTCTGTTAATTCCAATTGTTCTGGTAACCAAAAAGCTAACTCATTCCCATAACGCCTATGAGTGAAGCCGTAAGATTGTGCGCGGGCGATCGCTGCTGCTGCTTGTGTAGTTTGGATGACTAAAATTTCTGACGCGGGAATTAAATTGCGTAACTCAGTTATACTACCTTCAACTAAAATTCTTCCATGTTTGAGAATGCCAATTTTTTGACATAAACGTTCAGCTTCATCTAATAAATGAGTTGTCAATAAAACTGTAATTCCTTGATGTTTCAGTTGCCGAATTAATTCCCAAACTTCATATCTAGCCTCAATATCTAAACCTGTAGTTGGTTCATCAAGAATTACTAACTTTGGTTGATGTACTAATGCCACAGCAATATTTAATCGTCGCTGCATCCCCCCACTCAAGGTTTCTACAGGACTTTTTGCTCTATCCATAAGATTGACAGCTGCTAGAGTTTCTGGCACTTGCTTTTTGCGTGTTTCTCTACTTAAACCGTAAATCTCAGCAAAAAAATGCAAATTCTCTTCACAGGTTAAAGTTTTATATAATAAATTCTCTTGAGGCGCAATACCAATTAATTTTTTAGTAGCTGGTGAAATCGGCTGCTGATTGAGTTTCACCTCACCACCATCAGCTTTTAGCAGATTACAGATAATATTAATAGTTGTAGTTTTCCCGGCTCCATTTGCCCCCAATAAACCATAAATTTCGCCATCAGGAATATGCAAATTTAAACCGTGAATAACTTGGCGATCGCCGTAAGATTTACTTAAGTTATTAATTGTCAACATAGCTTATAATAATTCGTAATTCGTAATTAATAATTTCAGATTATTGGTATTAATGAGTTACTAATTTCCGGCTATGAAATTTTACTTTTGCTCTCTGTGGCTTTATGTCTCTGTGGTTAACCATCATTTATTTAACCACAAAGGCACGAATATATCGTGAGCGAGAAATGCTATAATCTCCTCTCAATTATTAACATTCTTTGATAAGATAACCAACCACCAATCACCATAATTAAGGCAAACCAAAATAGAAAGCTAAAACTTGACATAATTTTCTCAACTCCTTCCCCCTTGGAAGAAACAGCTACCAGCGCTTCATTCATATGATAGATGGGATTATATTTAGCTAGATTTAAGAGAGTTTTGGGAAATAAAGCAGTGGGTAAAAATGCTCCACCCAGAATTAATAAAGGCACACCAAAAGCAGCCACCAAAGAATTCACATCCTCAATGCGGCGTGCCAATTGTGTACCTAAAATAAAACCTAAGCCAACATAAGCAGCAATACTCAAAAGAATAATGATCAATCCTAATAAAATAGAACCTTTAAATGTTGCCCCCCAAAATCCAGCAATGATATATATCAATAATGCTTGACCAATGCCAATGCAACTATGAGCTAGAAAAATTCCTAGAAAATAAGATACACCACTTAAAGGAGAGAGAAACAGCCTTTTTAGGGTTTGCTGTTCTCTTTCAGCCACCACAGTCGCTACAGTTCCACCCAAACAGCTAAAAAACAGCGCCGCGCCTACTAAAGTTGAGGGTGCAGCATAAGCAAAAGCATCAGCTATGGGAAGTTGCGCCCGTTCTGCTAAGATATACCCGCTTAAAGTTAAGACAGAAATCGGAAAAATACTCCAAAAAATTAAACTGCGGCGGCGGCGTAATAGTTCAATTAAAATCCGTCTGCTAATTGCGATCGCTTCACGCCAATACTTCATATTAAAATCTTTGTCCAGTGCTAAGTTCAAATCTAATTTCCCCTTGGTCGCTAACGCCTAAGTCGCCGCGAAATAAGCCAAAAGGTGAGTTTAATCGGACTCCCACACCATAACCGAAGCCGCTTCCCGGTTTACCTCGGACTACCCCAGGTTCCCCAATTACCGTTTTACCAGAACCGAAATCAGAGGCAAAGTCAGTAAACACAACTCCGCCAATTGACTCAATAATCGGGAAGCGATATTCAACAGAAGCCAAGCCATAACTGCGACCACTGGCAACTTTCCCAGAACCATAACCCCGTACAGAATTTAATCCCCCCAGGTTAAAGGCATCAGCCGGAGGAAAATCGCCGATAATTGTGCCTAGTTGCAAATTAACAGCCACCATTTCGGGATTATCGCTGATTTTTTCCTTACCTATCCAGCTGACTGGTAGATACTGAACATAGTTTCCTTGGAGGCGGTTACTAGCAATATTGCCCAGTCCAATAGGGAGTGCTTGTTCACTGCTGAAAGTGAGAATAGAACCTTGGGTAGGATTGTTGCGGCGATCGCGCTCATCTTTACTCACAGCCAAGGATAATGTTAATAAGTCATCAATCCCTGTACCACTAGCAGAAAGGGGATTACCAAATTCATCAGTTTGCACAACGTTGTAATTGCGATTACGCAAACTAATTCTGGTATAGTTGAGTCCCAAAGCTGTATCCCAGTCATCGAAGGAACGTAACACAGCCACAGAACCACCAAATCTGCCTTCCCGGACGCGATCGCCATTCGCTAGTCTGATATCATCATCAAAGGTAGGAGATATTTGGCGATCGCGGAAAGCTTTGACAGTATAACCCAGGCGGTTGGGTTCTCCAGGACGATAGGGACTAGTAAACTGACTAGTAAACTGGATATCCTTACCACTAACTTGAACCGTTGTCAATAATTGGTCATTGAGTCCACTAATATTTGCATCTCGATAACTCACCTGACCATACAAACCTACATCATCATTACTACCTGCACCAAAGTTGAGTGTAGGAAAGCGGCGTTCTCTGATGTCATAAATAATATTCACCCCATTGCCATTTTCTTCAAAAAAGGCCGTGACATCACTCAAAGAATCCAGTTTTCGCAATCGGCGTAAGTCAGCCTGTAGTGTTTCATCCCGAAAAACCTCACCAGGCTGCAATTTCAAAAAACCCAACAGAAAATCTTTTTGTGTGCGTCCAACAATCGGCTGTCCTTGGTCATCCACTGACTGATTTCTGTCATTAATAAACCGAATTTGGATATTCTGGACAATTTTTTGAGAATATTCCCCAGTTTGGGTAACTCCCACATAATCCCCATACATAGCGTATCCGTCAGTGATCACACCATCCACTAAATCTGGCGTATCGGCTGGAGAATTAGCTAACACTGACTCAGATTTCCCACTCACTAACAGCCCCACCACCAAAAACACAACTATTGCAACACGCATATCGGCAACCAGTTAGTGTTCTTAATTTTGCCTTATTTAGTCAGTGTAAGCAACTATGAGTGCTGAGTGCTGTTAGCGGTAGCGGGGCGTTTAGCCCGTGCTGAGTGATGAGGGGATGGGGAGAAACTTCATCTCCTTGTCCCCTTGTCCCCTTCCTTATCTTGCCAAATTTTCGGGAACTGTCTTCTGATGAGTCGCCGTCATAGGCGAAAAGTGAAATAAGAGTTAGGAGTCATCGTTATGAGTTGCTAATTCTAGTCTCTCCTGGGAAGTGGATCTTGCTCCCGTATGCTTACCCTTTTCATTCTGGGGTGAGGTGGTTAACAATGGGTTGAACATATTTTGAGAGATTCAACTTTATGCCGAGAACTCCAAATGAATACGCTGTTTACCTGATGCTAGAAAGTGGTCATCGTGAGGAAGTGCGGTTTCCCACGATTCAGGACTTCCAAAAATGGTATAGTGGTGAACTTGTACCTAAATCTGCTTCCAGCGACTTTATTAGCGTACCGATCAAGAATATCCAGGGCGAGTATATGGTGATCAGACCATCTCGAATTGTGGCCATCCGGGTAGAACCGGTCTTTAGTTCTAGTGTTGAACGATTCAACTAAATGATGAGAAAAACCCTTGCTTTAATTTCCTTGAGTCTGGGAATTGCTTTTGTCAATACGATCGCAGTAGCTCAGGTGATTAATGTTCCGTCACCAATCCGCAAAAGTCCTGAGCTACCACCAACTGAGGTTCAGCCTCCACTCAAACTAGTGGCAATTGGTAATGGCTGTGTTAACCGCAATCCTTGTTTAGGTTGGGATGAGCAACTTTTTGGTAGTGTGGGTAAACCAGGCGATCGCCGAGCATTGCTAGCAGCAATTGACAACAGTTTACGTTATTTGTCAACTGGTACTGCCAGCCGAGTGTATCAAAATTATCCAGTTAAAGGTATTACATTGGCTCGTGTGCGTCGGAGTTTAGTCCGTTTCCGGCAATTAGTTGTCAATTCTCAATCTACTGCTCAACTACAAGCTGCTGTTCGACGAGAGTTTGCTTTTTACCAGTCTGTAGGTAATGATGGCAAGGGTACGGTGAAGTTTACTTCTTACTACGAGCCTGTTTATAACGCTAGTCGGATTAAAACTTCCGTATATAAATATCCCTTATATCGACTACCACCTGATTTAAACACATGGTCAAAGCCTCACCCAACAAGGCTAGATTTAGAAGGGCAAGATGGCTTGCTGACAGATAAAAGCCCTTTACGTGGTTTAGAGTTGTTGTGGTTTAGCGATCGCCTAGATGCGTACATGATCCACATTCAAGGTTCTGCCCAAATTCAGTTAGCAAATGGTCAAAGAACTGCCATTGGCTACGCCGGCGCAACAGATTATCCTTGGACTAGTATCGGGCGAGAACTGGCAAAAGACGGCAAACTCCCACTAGCCGGGATGACTTTACCGAAGATGATTAGTTATTTCCGCGAACAACCGCAGGAATTAGATAATTACTTGCCACGCTGGGAAAGGTTTGTCTTCTTTCAAGAAACTGGTAGTAGACCGGCGACTGGTAGTATTAATGTGCCAGTCACCCCAGAACGTTCCATTGCTACAGATAAATCTCTCATGCCTCCAGGCGCTCTTGCCTTAGTTTATACCTCACTCCCCTATCCCACCCCTGGCGGTAATCTAGAATATCGCACCGTCAGCCGTTATGTGTTGGATCAAGATACAGGCAGCGCCATCAAAGGCCCAGGCAGAGTAGACTATTTTATGGGAACTGGTAAACTCGCAGGCGATCGCGCTGGTGTTACAGGCGGCAATGGTTCACTGTATTATTTATTGTTGAAGAAATAGTCAGTTGTCAGTTGTCAGTGGTAAAACACAAACAACTGACGACAACTGAACTAATGACCAAAAACAGAGTTTTCATCTGCACCCTTTTAGCCCTATCATCTGGTTTTTTTGGTGGTTACGTCGGTGGACAAATCACCTTGATGCTGCATAGCCAAAAGTGTCAAAACCAACCTTGGGGCATGAAAGAATTATGTAACGCTTGGGTAAGTCCAGGTGCAATCTGGCAAGGTAGTACAACCGGCATATGGACAGGGACAATTTTGGGAGCGTTTGCCGGTGGTTTAGTCATACGAAGCGATCGCCATTAGATATATAATCATCTTGCTATGAGGTACAGCCATACTTACTTGCGTAGTGCGCAATAGTATCAGTTATGAGTATAGCGATCGCTCAAATCTTTCATACTGCTTTAGCTGCAATCGTGCTACCATTTCTGCCCTTGCAGATACGCCAAGCTTACGAAAAATCCGTTTGAGAGTCTGCTTAACTGTATTTTGACTAATCCACAATTGGGCAGCAATTTGTGCATTTGTGCAACCTTGTGCGACTAAGGCGGCCATTTGCAATTCCCTGGGAGTTAAATATATCTTGTTGTTATAGAAATCTAACTCTGGCTGAAAGCGCAACAGTGCTAATTTGGCAGAAATATGCGCACAGATGGCACTTAATTGTAGTAAATCTTGCGTATTATATGCAGAGGTTCCACTGGTGCGGGCAAATTGCACTGTACCGATTAACTTGCCTTCCCCAACAATCGGCCCAGTCATGATATGCTCATGGTCATAAATTTTGCCACAACCAATTTGATATAATTCACTCTGCTTCCAAGCTTCTTCCGTAAAAATAATTTGTTCGTGGGCTGGTGCATGATGGGAAACCACATACTCCATTACTTTATCTATGGTTGCACCAAGCGTAGAGTAATAATCGATAAAACTGTCGGGTAAGCCTTGGAGATAAATACTACCCCGTTGTCCTTGTTTGTCTTGTATGTGAATACCCCAGTGTTGGCTAGCAAATAACTCTCCGGCTACATCCATATAATGACAGCATAATTGCTTTTCTGATGGAGCGATCGCTATTTTCTCAAACAACGTTTGTAAAGTGTGAGACATGATGCAAAATGTACTCAACTGGGTAATTGGCAGCCAATAGATTCAATTCTAGGATAGCTGTATTAGCGACAGCATCAGGAATTTAAGTATGACAAGTCAAATCAAATATACGATTGGGTTAGTAATTTATCCTGATATGACCCAGTTAGATATTACTGGGCCACATCAAGTTTTTTCATCAATGCCGAATACGCAAGTTTTGCTATTGTGGAAAACTCTAGAACCTGTTGTCAGCAACGGTGGGCTGACAATTTTACCGACTACTACCTTTGATGAATGTCCCCAATTGGATGTGGTGTGTGTCTCTGGCGGTGTCTTTGGCGCAGTGGAGATGATGCAAGATATTCAGGTGTTAACATTTTTGCAACAGCAAGCACAATCAGTTAAGTATGTCACGGCTGTGTGTACTGGTTCTCTCATCTTAGCGGCTGCGGGATTACTGCGTGGATATCGTGCAGCTTGTCATTGGGCATTTCGGGAACACCTACAATTAATGGGTGTACAAGTAAGTAACGAACGAGTTGTAGTTGATGGCGATCGTATCACTGGCGGTGGCATAACAGCTGGTATTGATTTTGCCTTAACTATTGCAGCTTTGTTGTGTGGAGAAGATACTGCTAAATTTATAGAATTAATGTTGGAGTATAATCCTGCTCCACCTTTTGGCGTTGGTTCACCTGAAAAAGCTGGTTCTTCCTTGGTAGCAGCCGTTTTAGATGTAGCACAACCTTTAATTGCCGCATCAAATGCAGCTAGTAAACAAGCGGCTACTGTTTTAGGTGACTGAGAATTTCATGATGGGGCAAGTTGCATATAGCGGTATTCACTTGAATGATACCAATTTCCTTTAAATGTGAACAGTAGAGACGTTGCAATGCAACGTCTCTACATAATTTATGTGTATCATGATTAACGTGAAATGGTATGAGATACAGAATTGACCACAAAATTCATACACTAATAGACTTTCAACCCTGTTACCTGTTACCTATTACCTGTTACCTGCTATAAATATGGATTTCATACTGATTTCATGTTCGTCTGCAAAACTTAGTAATGAAACTCATGTGAAGTATTGACTCTCTACTAAAGTGGAGAGTCCACAATGGAATCAGAAAACTGTTTTGGAGATGATATCTATGCAACTCCCATCCTTAAAAAATAGCTTTGTAGCGTTGAGCTTTATAGCGTTGACATCTTTAACTGCTTGTTCTCCCAGTTCTCAAGCCCAAAATCAAGACCCCAAACCTACTACCAATTCTAGCAATCAGCCGCAGATGAATCACGGTGGTGGCATGAATCACCACATGAATATGGATTTAGGCCCAGCCGATGCTAATTATGATTTGCGGTTCATTGATGCTATGATGATGCACCATCAAGGGGCAGTAGACATGGCAAATGTCGCCCTGCAAAAATCTCAACGCCCGGAAATCAAAAAACTAGCAGCCAATATTATCAAATCTCAAAAGCAAGAAATTTCTCAGATGCAGCAGTGGCGAACAGCTTGGTATCCCAATGTCGGCAATCAACCAATGGCATATCATACCCAAATGGGTCACATGATGGAGATGACACCTGAGCAAAAGCAAGCGATGATGATGAGCATGGATTTAGGCAAGGCTGATGGTGAATTTGACTTACGCTTTATCAACGCCATGATTCCCCATCATGAAGGCGCTGTAGTTATGGCTAAAGATGCTTTGAATAAGTCTCAGCACTCGGAAATCAAGAAGTTATCCCAAGCAATTATCCAGGCACAAGCAGCAGAGATTCAGCAAATGCAACAGTGGCGCAAAGCTTGGTATAACCAGTAGTGATGGTTTGAGCGATCGCCTAAATCTACACCAATACAGAAGATAATCTTGTTAAATGTTGTTGCAGTTATGATTGCCATCATCTTGTTAGGTTCCTCTCAGTGGAAAAAATGTGTAATTATTACTAACTGTAAGAGACATTTCTAACCATAAGAGTAAACTAGGTGTTGATGCACCATCTACCACAACCAACGAAACAGAACTGTCATGGTATCACAGCCGCAATTTCTGTGATCTTCGGGATAGGTGCGATAATTAGCACTGTTAATCCGACCCATGCTCAAGTTATTCAGGATGGCACGCTACCAAACAATACCAATGTCACAGCCGTCACGGATAAAGCCGGTGATGTTACCTTCTCTATCGATGGTGGAACATCAGTAGGTAAAAATCTCTTTCACAGTTTTACCGAGTTTTCCTTACTTAAAGGTCAAACTGCTATATTTATCAATCCTCGACAAGTTGAAAATGTTTTTAGTAGAGTTACTGGTGGCAAAGCATCTAATATTGATGGTCTAATCCAATCCAACAGTCGAATTAATCTATTTCTCATTAATCCCAACGGCATTATCTTCGGTTCTCATGCCAGTTTAAATATCGGTGGTTCTTTTATTGCCACTACTGCCAATAGTATCAAATTTGATCATGATGTAGAGTTTAGTGCTAAACCCACAGACAGCACATCTCTACTCAGAGTCACAACTCCACTTGGTTTGCAGTATGGAGCTAATGCTGGCAAAATTCAAGCCCAAGGAGAATCAGTATTTAACCCTCTGTATTTCCAGGTTGCCACCAATCAAACTTTCGCATTGATTGGTGGCAACATAGTTTTAGAAAACCTCAATATCAATACTATAGACTATGGTGGCAACATCGAGTTAGGTAGTATAGCCTCGGCTGGTTTTGTGGGTTTGATTCCTACAGACCAAGGTTTTACATTTAATTATTCAAATATACCTGAATTTGGCGATATACAAATATTATCTGGGGCTAATATTAGTAGTCTCGGTGATGTGCAACTGACAGGTAAAAATATCCTGCTCCAAGATGGAATTGTTCGTGGATTCAATAATTTTCTAGTCAATGCTACAGAAAATATCCAACTCATTGGGAAAAGTGAAATTACTATTCCTGATTTACTAGGAACGTCGGGAAATTTAATTGTTAATAGCCGCAATTTACGTTTGCAAGACCAGTCTAGCGTGGGAGTAAGTGGTGGTAATTTAACCATCAATGCCTCAGAGAATGTAGAACTCAAAGGTAATGTTAATCCCCGAAGTTTGTTTGCTAGTCGCATTTATGCTACAGCCTCAGAAAAGCGTATAGACACGGGTAATTTAACAATTAATACCCGTAATTTATCAGTTCAAGATGGGTCACAAATTGTAGCTAATTCTTCTGGTAATGTGCAAACATTCAGTCTGTTTAGTTCTGGTACAAGAGCCAATCTCACTATCAATGCTGCTGAGTCGGTGACATTATCCGGTAGCTTATCTGATGAAATATATCCTAGTGGTTTGTTTACGAAAACTTATGAAGATGGCAATGCCGGAACCCTGACAATTAACACAGGGGTATTACGAATTGACAAAGGCGCTCAGGTGATTGTCAGAAATTTAAGTACAGGTAAAAGTGGCAATTTAAATATCAATGCTACCAAAAAAGTCCAACTGATTGGGACATCTTCTACTGGGTTAATTTCTATTAATGCCAAAGAGATTTCCAACGTAGATGAACCAATATTTGAAACTTCTCTCACACCACAACTGCTGATGCTAGGAATCAGACGCAACAATACTTTACCCAGTGGCTTATTTACTGATACTATCACTCTGGGAGATGCTAGTAGTATCACGATTAATACTCGTGAATTTTTAGCCCAAAATGGCGGGCGAATTAGTGCTGATACTTTTGCTCAAGGGCGGGGTGGTGATTTGACTATCAATGCTGTTGAGAACGTGCAATTAATCGGTACTTCTGCTAATGGAATTGCTAGTGGTTTATTTACTAGAGCCAACCCCAAAATCACTGGCGATGCCGGAAATTTAGCAATTTTCACCGGGGCTTTACTAGTGCAAGATGGCGCACAAATAAGTACTAGTACCTTGGGTGTAGGTAAAGGCGGTAACTTGAGTGTGCAAGCGACTCAGGGCATCAAACTCATCGGCGTTTCTGACCATAGTCTACCTAGTGGTTTGTTTGCACAAACTAACCGTGAAGCCACAGGAGATGCGGGAGATTTAACTATAGATACGACTAGCTTGTTAGTTCAGGATGGCGCACAGGTGAGTGCTAGTACTTTTGGTGTTGGGAAAGGGGGAAATTTGCGCGTACA
The DNA here is from genome assembly GCF_013393945.1 of Nostoc sp. TCL26-01. Lineage (NCBI taxonomy): Bacteria > Bacillati > Cyanobacteriota > Cyanophyceae > Nostocales > Nostocaceae > Nostoc > Nostoc sp. TCL26-01. The sequence goes on along the minus strand of NZ_CP040297.1, from coordinate 1,896,147 downwards.
AGCTACTGAGGGGATAAAACTCATTGGTGTTGCCGATGAAAATCTGGCTAGTGGCTTGTTTACTCAAACTAACCGTGAGGCGACAGGCGATGCAGGAGATTTAACCATAGATACTTCTAGCTTGTTAGTCCAGGATGGCGCGCAGGTAAGTGCTAGTACTTTTGGTGTTGGTCAGGGCGGAAATTTGCGCGTCAACGCGGCTGAAGGTATAGAACTGATTGGTACTGCACCTGATGCGTTGTTTCCTAGTGGTTTGTTTGCTGTGGCTACCACTGGTTCCACAGGAAATGCCGGCAATTTGTTCATCGATACACAGAATTTATTGGTGCGTGATGGGGCGCAAGTATCTGTGGGGACGAATGGAGGTGGTGCAGGTGGGAATTTAACTGTAAAAGCGACCGAGAGAGTACAGTTGATTGGTACTGCCGACAATGGGGCGTTTCCCAGTGGTTTATTTGCCACAGCCACATCAAGCTCGACAGGAGCAGCAGGTAACTTGATACTAAGTACAGATATCTTGCAAATTGAGCAGGGTGCTGGGGTAGCTGTACGCAGTCGCGGGCAGGGGAGTGCAGGCAACTTAGAGATTAATGCTCGGCAAATTCGGTTAGATAATCAAGCTTTTCTGAATGCAGACACTCGTGATAATCGTACTAATCCTAACCTGTCACAGGCAAATATTTATGTGCGATCGCCCAATTTAACTTTACTCAATGGTAGCAGCATCACCACCAACGCCACAGGTAAAAATGTCATTGGTGGCAATATTGATATAGACACTAACACTCTAATAGCTGTCCAAAATAGTGATATTAGTGCCAACTCAGCTAACTTTCAAGGTGGCAAGGTAAAAATCAACGCTCAAACTATTGTCGGTACAAGGTTCCGGAATGCCCTCACCCCAGAAAGCGATATCACTGCCACAGGTGCAACTCCCGAATTGAGTGGTAGCGTAGAAATTACCAGTCCAGAAGTAAATCCCAGTCAAGGTTTAATCCAACTACCAGCAAATGTCATTGACGCATCAACTCAAATCTATCAAAAATGCCGTAGTGCTGGAGCCATAGCCCAAAACCAAAATCAATTTATTATCACCGGACGTGGTGGTATACCCACAAATCCTTACGAAACTTTAGATACAGATTCTGTCATTGCCAATTGGGTAACAATTAATGATGCTAACACGGTGACTCAAAATGCTCCTAATCTGCCAAAGATGACTAATAATTCTGCCCATACCATTGTAGAAGCGCAAGCTTGGGTGGTTGATCATCAAGGTAATGTCATTTTGACAGCCCAAGCACCACAAGTTACACCTCACAGTCCCGCTTTGACGAATGCTGTTTGTGCTGGCTAAAAGTACGTGAGTGCTAAGAAAATAACCCCAGGTAAGCAGAAAGAATTGGTTTGCCGCCAAATATGGTGATAATCGATCCTAATGCCAGAAAAGGGCCGAAAGGAATTTTTTGTCCCCATTTGCGTTGTGAGAGGAGAATAGCACCTATGCCTACCAATGCGCCAATTGTACAGGCTACAAATCCGGCTAGAAGTAAATATCGCCAACCCAACCAAGCACCCATCATGGCAGCGAGTTTGGCATCACCTGCACCCATAGCCTCTTTTTGTAGGAAAATTCCCAGAATAGCGATCGCATCAAATAACCATAGACCCAATACAGCCCCGACTATGCCTATAATTAGGTGTCTAGCTAATCCTGCCCAGCTAGCATCGGTATATCCGACGATCATTTGAAAGATTAACCCCAACACTAACCCGGATTTAGTTAAGGGATTGGGTAATGTCATGGTATCTAAATCAATCAGGGATAATGCCAGTAACCAGCTACAAAATGCCCAGTAACCTAACGTAATAATAGAAAATGGAAATAACCAAAATATTAAGAGAAACATGATACCTGTGATTGCTTCTACCACAGGGTAGCGCCAAGAAATATGACTTTGACAATAACGACATCGACCTTTCAACCATAGCCAACCCAATACCGGGACATTATCATAAGCCTGGAGTTGGTTTAAGCAATGGGGACAACGAGAAGGCGGCCACAACAGAGACAATTTCGCCGGTAATCGATACACTACCACATTAATAAAGCTGCCTATAGACGCACCCAAGGCGAACACAAACATACTCGCCAGGGTTACTATCAAAGTATCCATATAATCATATGTCACAAGTCCTGTGTCATTTGTCGCTGATCTTTTCTCGATTGTCGATAGTAACTTGACTATTAACTAATGACCAATGACCAATGATTTTTGTACAGACGTTTGATTTTTGTACAGACGTTGCAGTGCAACGTCTCTACTAATACATATGAGATTCAATTTGACTCAATGGCACAAAACATTCTTGGGGTAGCAAAACTGGTTGATTTGTAAAAATTACTTTACCGCGATGTGTCAAACGATTGATAGCCACACCTGAAGGCTGTCCGGCTATTTCCGGGTGTACCTCACAGTGAGTATAGTAAATTTGCCCCGCAGCTCTGATGACAGCAGGATCAATCAGAGGGGACTGGTTCTTCGGGGCAGTGAAGTTAACTTTTCCTTGTCCTTGTTTTAAAGCGTACACTATGCTGTTATGTGATTGCTAGATTTTGCTTACAGTTTAGCCGAAACATCCACAGACGGTTGCCAAATTGCCCGTTTTTTTGGAAAAATTACTGTTTTTCTAACGCTTTGATGAGAGAGTCACCCATAGCACGGCAACCCAAGAGATTCATACCCACAGACATTATATCGCCTGTGCGATCGCCTTGCTCTAAAACTTGCAATACAGCTTGTTCTATTTTGTCGGCGGCCTGGGGTTGGTTTAAGCCATAGCGTAGCATCATCGCAGCACTCAAAACTTGAGCTAGGGGATTAGCTTTATCAAGTCCGGCGATATCTGGGGCTGAACCGTGGACAGGTTCAAACACACCAGGGCCAGAAGCGCCGAGACTAGCAGAGGGCAACATCCCAATACTACCAGTCAGCATCGCAGCTGCATCTGAGAGAATATCCCCAAATAAATTACCTGTGACAATAGTATCAAACTGCTTAGGAGCGCGGACTAGTTGCATGGCTGCATTATCTACATATAAATGAGAGAGTTCCACATCTGGGTATTCTTCAGACAATTTGGTGATGCGATCGCGCCATAATTGAGATACTTCTAACACATTGGCTTTATCAACAGAGCAAAGTTTACCCCCACGTTTTTGGGCTGCTGCAAAAGCGACTCTACCAATACGATCAATTTCAGATTCAGTGTACACCATTGTATTGACCCCGCGTTTCTCACCAGTCTCGGTCGTAAAAATGCCTTTGGGTTTACCAAAATAAATCCCCCCAGTCAGTTCCCGCACCACCATAATATCCACACCTTCCACAACTTCCCGCTTCAAAGTTGAGGCATCAATTAACTGGGGGAGAATTTGAGCCGGACGTAAATTAGCAAAGAGTTCCAAGCCAGCCCGTAGTCCCAGCAAACCCGCTTCTGGGCGTTGATGCGATGGTAAAGTATCCCACTTATAACCACCAATGGCAGCAAGCAACACAGCATCACTATTGCGGCAAGTCTCTAGAGTCGCAGCTGGTAGGGGTTCGCCTGTAGCGTCAATGGCTGCACCACCAATCAAAGCTTCTGAAAAATCAAACTGGATATCAAATTGCTTGCCTACAACCTTTAGCACATCTACCGCCACTGCCATAATTTCAGGGCCAATGCCATCGCCAGGGAGTAAGGTAATTCGGTAGTTCTGAGTCATAGCTGGGTTTCACTCGGTAAATGCTTGCAGATTAAATATCATACCGAGCAAGATGTACTTATGGAATGTTTAATTTATTTAGATATTGGGGGTAATAGATGCTAGACGTGACTAAGTTGACTCAATCTGAAATTAGAAGGTTAGGAATAGAAGCATTGACTCAAGCTCTTGGCCCTGCCGGTATGGCACGATTTATGCAGCAATATGAAAAAGGCAGTGGAGATTACACAAATGATAGAGACGAAATATTGGGAAACCCAACTATCGATGAAATATTTGCTCGAATTGAAGAACGAAGAAAACAACAAGATGAGAGCTAAAAGTAGTAAATCTTAAAAAATTATCTATACGAAGGAAAATTATCGCTTTAATTATGACGTGAGCTAAAATCGACTTTCTATGATTGTATTTCCATCTGGAAAAATCTGTGCTGCAGTTAAAGTCAATTCTGGGAAAGTTGGTGATTGAATGCGTTCTTGATTTTGGAATTGCTGGAGTTGGTATTCATCTTCCACTAATGAATAAACTGAGATAGTTGGTTGTTTAGGATTACCAATAAACCGCTTACCACCTAACGCGGCATAATCGACAATCCAGTATTCAGGAATGCCCATCTCTTCATATTTACTCAATTTGCTGAAATAATCATCGCGCCAATTAGTGCTGACAACTTCAATTACCAAAGGAATTGATGCAGATTGAGTCACAGTTGATGCTTTTTTCCACAGTGCTTCGTTGACTAAATTGGGACGATTTAACAATAGTATATCTGGAGAATAAGCTACTTCATTTTCCTGTGGTTTAACTAATACTGTTTTGGGTATGAAATAGGGAAGATTTAATTTAATACACTCCCTAGTAATTTCAAAACCTAAGAATCCTACTACCTCCTCATGATCACCTGTTGGTTGGGGCATTTCGACTACTACTCCATCATGCAGTTCATAACGTTTCCCTGTACCATCAGGATATTTGGTAACAAATTCATCGAATGTAACTAGTTTACTTAAGGTTTGAGTCATGTTGGTTTGCTCCAGTCTTGATTGTTGCCAGCTAGAAAAATCTGTGCTGCAGTTAAAGTCAATTCTGGGAAAGTTGGTGATTGAATGCGTTCTTGATTTTGGAATTGCTGGAGTTGGTATTCATCTTCCACTAATGAATAAACTGAGATAGTTGGTTGTTTAGGATTACCAATAAACCGCTTACCACCTAACGCGGCATAATCAACAATCCAGTATTCAGGAATGCCCATTTCCTCATATTTACTCAATTTGCTGAAATAATCATCGCGCCAATTAGTGCTGACAACTTCAATTACCAAAGGAATTGATGCAGATTGAGTCACAGTTGATGCTTTTTTCCACAGTGCTTCGTTGACTAAATTGGGACGATTTAACAATAGTATATCTGGAGAATAAGCTACTTCATTTTCCTGTGGTTTAACTAATACTGTTTTAGGAATGCCATAAGGGAGACGAAGGCGACTGTATTCTAAAGTCAGTTGCTCGACTAAATATAGAATAATCTCTTCATGATCACCTGTTGGTTGGGGCATTTCGACTACTACTCCGTCATGCAATTCATAACGTTTCCCTGTACCATCAGGATATTTAGTAACAAATTCATCGAATGTAACTAGTTTACTTAAGGTTTGAGTCATGTTAGTTTGCTCCAGTCTTGATTGTTGCTAGCTAGAAAAATCTGTGCCGCAGTTAAAGTCAATTCTGGGAAAGTTGCTGAAAGACGGTACGGACAGCATAGCAGGAGTGAGTTTGTACTCAGTCCAAAGTAGGAAATCTTAAAAAAAAGTATCTATACGCTGTTTATCTTGAATTTCCGGTATGTTTTTTGATAAACACCAAAATTAGATACAGTTATGAATTTTCAACAAATTGGACAAACTGCTGTCCAACTTTTAACACAGTTTGGACTAAAAGTTGTAGGTGCGATCGCTTTATGGTTGATTGCCCAAAAGTTAATTGATTTTGCTCTCAGGTTAGTCCGGCGTGCTTTCCGGGGTCAAAATGTTGAGCCGACACTAATTACCTATTTGCTAAATATTATTAGTGTCACACTGAGAATTGTTTTGATTGTGGCAATTCTCGGTTTCTTCGGCGTTGAAACTACCTCCTTTGCAGCCTTGCTGGCGGCAGCTGGTGTGGCAATTGGGGCTGCCTGGGGTGGACTTTTGGCTAACTTTGCAGCTGGTGCTTTTTTAATTATCTTTCGTCCTTTTAAGCTTGGTGACTTCATCACTGCCGGCGGTGTGACAGGAACAGTTACAGAAATTGGACTGTTCACGACAAATATCAACACGCCTGACAATGTGTTGACAATTGTTGCCAATAACAAAATCTTTGCTGATAATATCCAAAACTTCTCTGCTAACCCCTACCGTCGTGTTGATCTGTTAGCACAACTACATCATGAAGTTGATCATAACCAAGCGATCGCACTTTTAAGAGCGAGAATTAGCCAAATTCCCAATGTCTTAGATAACCCTGCACCAGATGTAGAAATTCTCACTTTCAATCTAGCAGGGCCAGTATTAGCAGTACGTCCCTACTGCGATAATGAACACTATTGGCAAGTTTATTTCGACACCAATAGAACCATCCGCGAAACTTTCGGCGAAGCCGGTTATCCAGTCCCCGAACAACGCTATGGATTGAATGTTCCAGCTGACAATGGCACAAGTTCTGTCATTCCTTCACCTGTGATTTAGTAACGAGTCATGAGTGCTGAGTGCTGAGTCATGAGTGCTAAGTGCTAAGTGCTGAGTGCTGAGTGCTGAGTCATGAGTAACGAGTAACGAGTAATAGAAATCTGGTGAAAATGAATGTAGAGACGTTGCACTGCAACGTCTCTACAAGGATTTCGGGCAACGCAGAATTAATTCCTGGAGATGTCCAATGCGTAACGAGTAACGAGTAATGAGTTTTCCTATCTCCCTCACTCATCACTCAGCACTCTCTCACTCCCTCACTCAGCACTCATCACTCACTCATTCAACTTCTGATCTACCAATTCATTGGTAAGCTTAGGATCAGCACGTTTGTTGGTTTTTTTCAAGACTTGACCGACAAAAAAGCCTTTAAGATTGACGTTACCGTTGCGATACTTTTCTAGTTCTTTGGGGTTAGCGGCGATTACTTCGTCTACAATGGGCGCTAAAACGCTGGGATCTGTAATCAATTCTTGCCCAGCGAAGGCTGTTTCTGGAGACACCCCTGTAAGTAAGTCTGGTAATTTTTGTTTAGCTTGGGCGTTGCTAATTTTACCAGTTTCAATGCGTGTAATCACATCAGCCAGATTAGCGGGAGTTAAGCCAATTTCAGTGATGTGGAGTTTTTGCTTATTGAGGTAGCCGGCGATATCTTGAGTAATCCAGTTGGCTGCGGCTTTGGGACTTGCGCCAGATGCGATCGCTGCTTCAAAATAGACTGATACAGCAACTTCTTCTGTCAACACTCGTGTGTCGTAGGCTGAAAGTCCTAACTCGTTTTCATAACGATGGCGTTTTTGGGCTGGTAGTTCTGGTAATTCACTGCGCCAATGATTTAGTTGCTCATCTGACACTTCAATAGGTGCTAAATCTGGTTCGGGGAAATAGCGGTAATCGCTGGAACCTTCCTTTACCCGCATACTAATTGTGCGTTGTGTTCCTTCTTCCCACAACCGTGTTTCTTGAATGATGGGTTCCCCAGCTTCGACGGCGGCGATTTGTCGTTCAATTTCGTATTCAATTGCCCGTTGAATGGCGTTGAAGGAGTTCATGTTTTTAATCTCTACCTTCGTGCCAAACTTTTCTTGTCCCACAGGACGCACAGAAATGTTGACATCGCAACGCAGAGAACCTTCTTGCATATTGCCATCACTTACACCGAGATAACGCATAATCCGGCGTAATTCTTGAGCATATTCGGCAGCTTCTTGTCCAGAACGAATATCTGGTTCCGAGACAATTTCGACTAATGGCACACCTGCACGATTGTAGTCTACCAAAGAATAGGTAGAACCGGCGAGGCGATCGCTACCCGCGTGTACTAGTTTGCCTGCGTCTTCTTCCATGTGCAAGCGTGTCACACCGATACGTTTGCGCGTGGGATTACCCTCAGCATCTAACAATTCAATTTCTATCCATCCATGCTCGGCTATGGGTAGGTCATATTGAGAAATTTGATAATTTTTCGGTAAATCCGGATAAAAATACTGTTTACGGTCAAATTTGCTATATCTAGCGATTTGACAATTCAGTGCCAAACCTGCTTTCACAGCGTATTCTAAGACTTTTTCGTTAAGTACAGGCAGAACACCGGGTAAACCCATACACACGGGGTCAATGTTAGTATTGGGGTCTGCCCCGAAAGCTGTAGAACTATTAGAGAAAATCTTAGTATTGGTAGCTAGTTGACAGTGAGTTTCTAGACCAATAATCGCTTCATACTCAGTTTTTACAGTTGTAGCAGCACTCATACAATCACTATTTGGGCATAATCCTGACTCCAGGCTACTATTGTAGACTGCTATTGACCAGTTTCCCAAAAGACCTAGCATTCCGACGTTTGTGATTACCGCTAGCGGAGTCAAACCTAATATTTTTCAGACTTTGTTGAGTGGTGCGATCGCACTCACCCAATATACTTTGCTATTTTCCTCTTATGTCAAATATCCAGACTTGTCAGCACCTCTAAATCCCCTGCTGAGTCATCAGCAAGAAAAGTTAAATTTTATATACCGTATATGGGTATAAACTAGTTCAGAAGTTACGCTAATAATTGCTAAACAAGCGTAATAATTAAATCTTTCGATACAAATGCGCTTAAACCCAGAAAAATACTGAATATTTAACTATCAAGAGTTAATTTTGCCATTATTTTAGCTATGGCGAAATTTCTGGCATCGATACTAATCAAACACTCAATATCAAATCCACGTAGTTAACTGGAGGCTAGAAAATATGAAGCGCCTGGTTGTTTGCTGTGATGGAACTTGGCAAGATTTGAAGAGTTCTTGCCCCAGCAATATAGTCAAGCTAGCTCAAGCTGTGAAACCTGCATCTGATGATGGCATTCCCCAAATCGTGTTTTATGACCAAGGGATTGGGACAGAGACACAGAAGCTTTTAGGGGGAGCGATGGGAACTGGTATAGATTTAAACATCCAAGATGCCTATCGGTTTCTCTGTCTTAACTATGTTTCTGGTGACGAAATATATCTATTTGGCTTCAGTCGTGGAGCTTACACAGTCAGAAGTTTAGCAGGGATGATTTATTGTTCTGGTCTGCTAGAGCGTAGTCATATTAATAGAGCGCCAGAAGCCTATGAACTTTATCGCAACCGGGGTGTGAAACCAAAAGATAAAGAAGCAGTTGAATATCGGGATACATATGGCGATCGCGTTCCCATTACTTTGCTTGGTTGTTTCGACACTGTTGGAGCTTTAGGTATTCCTAAGTTAGGTGCTTTCAAACAGTTTGAAGATCGCATTAATCAGCGATATAAATTCCACGACACCACTTTGAACAAATCCGTTCAGAATGCCTTACACGCTATGGCAATTGACGAAATCCGCGCCCTGTTTGAAGTAACCCCCATGAAAAAGAATCCTGATGCGGAAAATCAGAGGTTAATTCAAAGATGGTTCCCTGGTGAGCATGGTTGTGTTGGTGGTGGCACAGAAGAACACCGAGGCTTATCTGATGGTGTCTTGCAATGGGTGATCAATTCCATCAGCGACTTAGGTTTAGGCCTAGACTTTAATATCGATGCTATTCCATCAGGTATCAGACCAGATTATGACTGTAACTTTAAAAATGATCCAGGCCTGTTTAAATTGGCAGGAACTAAGTTGCGGGACATCGGAGACGCAATTGAAGAGATTCACGAAACTGCCATCAAGCGTTTGCAAAGTCGCCAAGACTACCGACCCAAGAATCTGGAAAAAGTGCTACCCAAAATCAAATAGATTTGTATCTGGGAGTTCTGGCATTTTCCCCAGCCCGTAGACTACTTACAAAAGTCGGTAAAAACAGCAATGAGTCTTTCTCGACCTACATAATTTTTGTAAGAAGTCTATATTTACAGCTTGTCTCGCTGGAGTGAGGTACATTTCGTTGAAGACTGTACCTCACATAATCGAGAACTGCTATGGCGATTTTCATGCCGATGAAGTACACCTGTCTAGTCCAGAGGTTGTAGGGGCGGGTTAACAGATATGCTGACATGATTCACCAATATCTCACTTAACCCGCCCCTACGGCTTGTGAGAAATGCCGATAGCCTCTGTTGACTAAAAATATGTACCTCACTTAACTGAGAAACGCTATATATCGGACTCTTATTTAATTAATCTCTGAATTAGACATACAAGAGCCACCCTCTAGTCAATCTAGAGGAGTTTTCTGATTTGGCTCATGTTCACTCTATCCAGATGTAGGTAAGCATTGACGTAATTTTGCCAAAAAAATCATATTCGTTCAGAGGATGGATTGATTGATATGTCAAAGACCAAAACGATTCTTGATGAATTAAAAGCTGTGGTGTTGATGAAATTGCTCAACACCCCACTTGGACAAAGTTTAATTGAAGAAAAAGCTGAAAGAAAAATTTCTCAATCTCAAGAAGAGAAGCCCACAAAACCCATTGAGCAGTTACACAAAGCTACAGGTCAGTTGGTCTTTAGCGATACTAAAAAGCCATTACACAACATTGGGTTGGAACTTTGGGATCGGGATATTGGCACACCTGGAGACTATCTAGGTAAAGGTGCAACAGATAAAAATGGTCGCTTTGAAATCTACTACGATCCTGAAAAAGCGGGGGCTAAAGATGCACCTGATTTAGAATTAAGAGTCATAGAAAACCGTGTAACCTTCAATTCCCAAAATCAGCCAGTCTATACAAATCGCATTGCCTACACCATTAAAGGCCCAGACAATGTGACACAAAAACAATATGATTTTGGTACTTGTACTGTGCCTTATTGGCTCTACAAACCGGATAGCCCCTTTGCGCGCATATTGCTGACCGATTTAGAAGACACTCCTGATGATTATTCAGTTGGTCGCAAACTCCAAGGCTATGATGCGGCTAATAGTCTAGTTCCTGTTAAAGCCAGACATATCATTGCTAATACAATCAACCCCAATCAATTCTCCCTGGCAGAAATCCAAGCTGCTTATCCCCCGAATTTGACGATTAAATTAGACAAAAAAAATCCGGGGTATAGCAGAAGCGATGAATACTTCGTTTTACGGATTCTCAATGGGATGAATCCCTGTTTGCTCAAGCGTCATAAAAGCAACCCCAATCTATTTAAGGCTGTTTTTGATTGGAATAGCTATGAAAAAGATGATAACCACGATCTCAATAACGTGGAAGCCTTCTTGGAGTTGCAGAACGGTAAGCTCATCCCTACAGCTATTACTGTTAAAAGTCGCCATCCCAACTCTTTCGCCCCCTATTCGGCGCTTAAAGACCCTGTCACCGTTACACCTAATGATGGGGACAAATGGTTACAAGCAAAACGTATTTTCCGCGTCAATGCCTTCTTTGCGGCTGAATTGATTGAGCATTATATTAAAGCTCATTTACAGATGGAGCAGTACGCTATTGCGATTTTCCGTAACTTACGGAAAAATCCTGTGCGTTTGGTGTTAGTTCCTCACATGAAAAGCCTAATTAACATCAATCGACGTGCTGATGATGTTTTGGTATCACCGACTGTTGGTGTAGTCACCACCACGGGGCCGTTGACCCCAGCAGCTGTAGTCCAAGTATGTCAGGAGACAATGGCGAGTTATGATTGGCAAGGTTGGCAACCTCGTCAGCCTGTGTCTGAAGAGCATACATTTGCCAAAATCTGTAATCTCTACTGGCAGGTTTTAACTGAATACATTGACGAATTTTTCCAAAAGCATCAAGAGGAAATTGTTAATAATTGGCAAGAAATTCGTCATTTATCTGATGATTTAGTAGAGCATAGTGTGGCTTATCAACCACCCCAAGGAATCATCAGTAACACGGATAGTGATTACGACTGGTACGACAAGAATGAACTAGACAAACCAGAGATTCCTAGAGTCACTATCAATGGTCAAGTTAAAGCCACTAGACCGATTACGATCTCAGATACACCCAGTTCGCAAGATATCGCCAAATTAAAAGAGTTTAGCCGTTTTGTGATCTTTCACATGACCTTATGGCATTCTTGGGTCAACGATGGTCAAGCTGATGAGGGAGGAGAAGTTTTCTATAGCTCAATGTCATTACGTAATGGCAGCTTTGGCAGTGAAGATGATCCAAAGATCGCACCAGATAGTCTAGATGCGACAAATATGCTCTATATGGTCAACGTCTTAACTGCGATTCAATATGGCTATATTCTCAAGAACGAAGACGATGATATCCCAGAAGAATTGAGAATAATTCTAGCTCGCCACAAAAAAGACTTTGCTGACCTCGGTTATGAGATTGGCAACATCAGAACTTTGGTCAATATTTGACAATTTGAGCGTAACTAGCGATCGCCTACAACAACACTTTACTCCGTGGAGGCCAAATCAGTTATCAGTTAACAGTTATCAGTTAATAATTCTAACTGGTCACTGTTCACTGTTTACTTGCCCTATGGCACTACATATTTAGTGTCTGTTAATACTTAGCCACTAAGGACAAATATTCCCAATGAACTTGAAATCCTTTCTATCTACTCTGTTACACAGAATAGTGATAGTTACACTTGTGACAATCACCTTCGTTTTTACAAATCTAACTCAACCAGCTTTGGCTGACACTTCAACCAATCCCAAGCAACAACTCTTCAACGAACTGAGTTTATCTTCTGATCAGATAGCAAAAACAAAAGACGATCTCAAGCAGCAAATAGATGATCTCTCTAAAGCCAAGGACTTGCGTGAGGGTAGCGCCTGTGACAAGTTAGATGCCCTGTGGTCGGTAATTTACGCAACGCGGGAGCCAGCCGATAATCTAGTTCCCTTTGGACAAGAAAAAGCTGAAGTCAAAGCGTTTATAGTTGGAACACCACATCGCTTTTGGAACAACTTTGCTAGCGATTCAGATATCGTTCCTGAAGATTATATGCGTCTGACTCATCGGCATGGTGCATTCGTCCAAGCTCGCTTAGTAATTGAACCAGAATTTCAAAAAGCCTACACTGGACTGTTGAAAGGATCTGATTGTGTTTTAGGCAGGTTCTCTGTAGGAGTTAGTCCTGGAAGACTCACAAACCGTTTCATCCCTGGCTTTGCTGCCAAATTCTTTGTTGACGGCAAACAAGCAAGCCAAAATCTGATTGTTCAAAATTCGGTTGCGGGTCAAGGTAGCAATATGAACTACTATGAAAACCCCTTGTCAAACAAACTGAAATTTAGTGAAAACAAACCAGAAGGTATTGCAGCATTTTCGCGCTTCCACAACACAATTCAAGAATACCTGAAAGAAAATTCTGGTCTGGCAATGGTTGATGCTCGTGAGTTGTCAGTAGAACACCTTGCAAGTGCCAAGCTCAATGGCAAAAAAGTGACTAATCCGAAATTTCCACGTTTCATTTTTCTGGTGGCTCCGGAAGGACGCACTTTTTCCACAGAAATACACGATTATCGGACAGACCTCTTGGCTCTGAATGCTAATATTCCGGCGGATAAAGATGGACGTGTACAAAAAGGTATTCGGCTATTTGATGTGTATGTAGCCGAAAAGTTCACAGACAATCCCAAAGTAGAAGCTAAACGCATTGGCTATTTTGAGTCGAAATCTCAGATTGTGGCTTCAGATACGGCTGATATGCGTGTGTTCTTCCAGCACTCGATTACACCACGAGAAGCTCAGGATTATCCAGGTGAATATCCCAAGTCTACATACAATGATGAGAGCTTCACAGCTTTATGTTCAGACTTTGGCGCGGCGTTAGCTGATATGCAACCGAATCCCCAAGATCCTTCAGGGAACACCAGCGTTTTCTTCCAAAACTATCTCAAGCGTAACTGCGGCAAATCTTGAGGATCTAAAATTTCGTCATCAGTGCTGAGTGAAGGAGTGCTGAGTGCTGAGTGAGGGAGATAGGAAAACTCCTTACTCATTACTCGTTACTCAGCACTCATTATTTATTACTCAGCACGCTTCATTGTTTGAGGCGATCGCTTGTTTCACATGGGAGCATCCCACTTTTTTTCTATGTCATTGCGACGTAAGGAAGCAATCCCAGAGACTTTGCGATTGCTTCGCTTCGCTCGCAATGACTTTTATTCTCTTATTGAAAAATAAAAACTGGGATGCACCGATTTCACATTGTAGTTTATGCAAAAAATTTTGATTATTGGTTCTGGTGGTGCGGGTAAATCTACCTTAGCTAGAGAATTAAGCAAAATTTTGAAATTAGAGGTAATTCATTTAGATACTTTCTATTGGCAATCTGGTTGGGTAGAAACTTCTAAAACTGAATGGGAGAACATCATTCAAGATTTGATAATGCGAGAATCTTGGATTATGGATGGTAACTATAGTAATACTTTAGATATCCGATTATCTGTAGCAGATACAGTAATTTTTTTAGATTTTCCTCGCTTATTATGTCTATGGCGAATTATTCAGCGACGTTGGCAATATGCTCATAAATCTAGACCAGATATGGCATTAGGTTGTCCAGAAAGATTGAACTGGGAATTTTTAAAATATGTGTGGTCATACCCAATAATTCGTCGTCCGAAAATTTTAGACAAACTTCGTAAAGTTGCACCACATCAGCAAGTTTTTATTCTCCATCAACCAACAGAAGTTAAGGAGTTTTTACAAAAAATATCACAAACATTTATGTGAATTAACAGCATTGGGTCGATTTGAAGAGAGGGTGCATCCCAGTTTTTATTTTTCAATAAGAGAAGAAATGACATAGAAAAAAGTGGGATACTCCCTAAGTTATTATATATTGATGGTTGATTTGTGAAGATATAAAAAATGAATGATAGAATTGATGTAAAAACAGCCGTGAAGGCTGCCTATGAATACATAATATCTATACAAGATATGCTAGGCAATTCATTAAATGATTTGAGATTAGAAGAAGTTGAATTATCACCAGACCAACAATTCTGGTTAATAACATTAGGTTTTGATGTCTCAGAAAAAAGTCAACCCAGTCCGTTATTTAACTCTTCTGTAACTACTAAGCGAGTTTATAAACTATTTAAGGTTGACTCATTCACTGGTAAAGTAGAAGCTATGAAAATCAGGGAAGTATAAAAAATTGGATTAATTCTCTGCTGGGAATTTATCATCAAAGTAGAAAATTTTCAGAAATCAACTTGTGACTAAATACCCGTCTTCCATATTAACAATGCGATCGCCAATATCGAGAATGCGATGATCGTGAGTTACAAGCAAAATTGTACACCCCTGTTCTTTGGCTAACTTTTGCATTAAATTGACCACATCTCGACCAGATTTACTATCTAAAACGGCTGTTGGTTCATCAGCTAATACTAGTTTCGGATGATGCACTAAAGCACGAGCGATACCTGCGGCGGGCTACGCCTACGCTACTCTTTGCTTTTGTCCAGATGATAAATGGCTATGATCTATCTAATTAGCCATAAATAAAACCCCAGAAAGATAATTTTCTAGGGCTATCCTCGTGAACCACCGTTTTATTTTTAACCTAAAAACCTGAGAAAATCAAACTCTCATAAATATAAACTGATGGGTTAAAATTTTCGGACTGGATATATAAAATACACTTTCCAGAACAATTTTTAGTTGTTTTTAGAAGACTTGAATAAATGATACAGTAAATATTGTATGATTTTTAATTTATTTCTTAGACCTACACTTAATAGTTATGTCTAAAAACTTATTCAGAGCCACTTGATTTATATGAGTTATTCGTGAAAAATAAAATCAGCCTCTAGCAAATAGTAGGTCATCTTGATAATAACCTAACCTTATCCAATGTCCTTAGTCCGCGCAAGCGGATTTTTTTATCAAATTTTATTGAACAGAATTCAGAAGTCAGGAGTCAGAATTCAGCATGAATTGAAATCCAACTGGGTGGCGAATATTGGGTTAAAACCGTACTATGTCCCGCTACGCTAACACTAATCAAAGCGGATTCCTATGGATGATTTAAGGCGCATCACTCTGCGCCCATACTGCTCAAAATTGTATTGCTTGATAGCGACCAAGAGCAATTAAAGGAAAGTACTGCTGATAGAAGTGATACTTGAGATAGAAGTGTCCAGGGAAACCAGTGCCGGTAAAATCCGCCTCAAACCAAGTACCATCAGGTTGTTGAGTGGATATAAGGTAGTTAATTCCTTGCTCAATGGCATCACGCGCAAATTTACCGGTAGCTTCACCTGCGGCGATTAAACCAATTATTGCCCAAGCAGTTTGAGAGGCGGTACTGCGTCCTTGACCTTTCAGCCTAGGATCATTATAGCTGCGACAAGTTTCACCCCAACCACCATCAGAGTTTTGACAACTGACTAACCAACTCGCCCCTTGTGCGATATGGCGTTGATACTTGTGGGGATTAATTAAAGCCAAAGCCGAGAGAACGCCACTAGTACCATAAATATAATTGACTCCCCAACGACCAAACCAACAACCTTCTGCTTCTTGTTCATTGACAAGATAGGTAAGCGCCCGTTCTAAATTATGAGAGTCAATAGATAAATTACAAGCCCCCAACATTTCGATTACTCTAGCGGTGACATCAGCCGTATTCGGGTCAATCATGGCTTTCAAGTCACCATAGGGAATAGCGTTGAGCCAATCTTGATCATTGTCAAGATCAAACGCAGCCCAACCACCGGGTTGACACTGCATCGAAGCTACCCATTGGAGAGCGCGATCGCACGCCATCTGCTTTAATTTTTCATTAGGGAGTTTAGCTGCATACAGTGCCATCACCACCACAGCCGTATCATCGACATCTGGGTAAAAACGATTGTCAAACTCAAACGCCCAAGCCCCTGGTTTACCTTGGCGATTTTTTACCGTCCAATCACCATAATCGAGGATTTGCTTTTGTAATAACCATTCTCCAGCTTTGACTATTGCCGGATCATCAGGGGCAATGCCAGAATCGATCAAAGCACGTATCACCCAAGCCGTATCCCACACAGGTGATACACAAGGCTGGACTACATAACTATCTGCCGTTTCTATGGCAAAATTGTCAATAGCTTGTAACCCTCGTTCCACAATAGGATCATGACGGTCATAATTAAGAGAGCGTAGAGCTAGCATGGAATTGAGCATAGCAGGGATAATTCCCCCCCAGTCACCTGTAGCTTCTTGACGTTCTATAATCCATTTCTCAGCCGCTTTGATCCCTTCCTCTCGAAAAGGTACTAAATTGAGGCTTTCTGCCAGTTTAAACCCTTGATCTATAGTCAGAAATATATCCGTCCAATCACCATTTCGGGGTAATTCATAACGGACGTTCTCTACACCTTCAGCGTATAACTCGTCAAGATTGATGAGTGAGTCAGTGAGATAGACAGGTTTACTGTTAAAGACAATCAGCAGGGGGACAGTACTAGAACGCGCCCAACTGGACATTTCATAAATATTAACGGGAAACTCATTGGGTAAGAGCATTACCCACGGTGGTAGAGAAGGCAGACCACGCCAATCGTAACAACCAATCAAAGCCAAGTGAAACTTAGTAAAAATGCGAGTTTTGCTGATACCGCCACGTTGGAGAATAAAATCTCGCGCCTTTACCATTGCTGGGTCTGTTGCAGGGACACCCAGTAGTTTCAGCGCCATGTAAGCTTCAACCGATGTACTGAGTTCGCCGCCATCATCGTAAAATAATTCCCAACCACCATGTTGCCGTTGTTGTGAACGGAGATAAGTCTCCACCTTATGCAGAGGTCTAGTTTTGTCTGTTCCCCAAATTTTATGAAGTAAGACCACCTCAGCCGTGATGGTGACATTAGATTCCAACTCTGCCCACCAATAACCCGCCGGATTTTGCAACGATAGCAGATATTTTTGGCTGGAAGCGATCGCCTCTGTGATGGAATTGATTTGTACCCTGTCTTGTGTCTGCATCAAATACTACTCAACCTTCACACTCAACATCTAGTTATGAACACGGCAGTACGGTGAAAAAATTTTTTACCGCAATTAGCAAATATTGTATTGTGTTTGAGTCACAGAAAATCAGTCACAATTCAATCTATTGAAAAAAGCAAAAATTACACAATAACAGCAAAAGACTATCAATATTTTTCTCGATTTTGCATGGGAGTGCAGAGACTCATGGGTGCATTTTTTTTCGGGTTGTTAATTTTATCTTTATTGATATGGTTAGGATTATTGAGTTTACGAGGGCAGTTTTGGCGCTTAGACCAACAACTAGAAATAGGAGAAACGCAGTTACAATCTTTACCGACTTTACCGAGAGTTTGTGCCATAGTTCCGGCGCGAAATGAAGCTGAGTTATTGCCGATGACCTTGCGATCGCTCCTGCTCCAAGATTATCCTGGTAAATTCGATGTATTTTTAGTAGATGACCACAGTACAGATGGGACAGCCGCTTTTGCCGCAGGAGTCGCCCACGCCGTCGATAAAACCCAGCAATTACACATCATCTCTAGCTCATCCTTACCTCCTGGTTGGTCTGGTAAACTCTGGGCAATGGAACAAGGTATCCAAAAATCCCTAGAGACGTTGCATACAGAGTCTCTACCTGATTATTTTTTCCTCACCGATGCAGATATCGAACATGACGTAAGTAATCTCCGCCGCCTAGTCGCCAAAGCCGTCCAAGAAGATTTAGACTTAGCATCAGTCATGGTCAGACTCAGGTGTGAAAGCTTTTGGGAGAAATTTTTGATACCTGCTTTCGTCTTTTTCTTTCAAAAACTCTACCCTTTTCGTTGGGTAAATAACCCCAAAAACAAAACTGCTGCTGCGGCTGGTGGTTGTATCCTCATTCGTCGAGAAGCATTAGAGCAGATTGGCGGGATGCAAGTCATCCGTCAAGCCCTAATCGATGATTGTACTCTAGCGCAGGCTGTTAAGGGGAGTAGGACAATGAGACAAGGGGATAAGGGGACAATGAGACAAGGAGAAAATACTTGTATAGGTTCTTTCCCCCCATCTCCCCATCCCCCCATCTCCCCATCTCCCCATCCCCAGTCTAGAAAAATCTGGCTAGGCTTAAGTTCCCTAACTCGTAGCTTGCGTCCTTATCCATCTCTGCAAACTATTTGGGATATGGTAGCTCGAACTGCGTATACACAGTTAAATTATTCACCCTTGCTACTAGTAGGAACACTATTAGCGATGACTATAATTTATTTGTTGCCACCTGTAGGTATGATGATCGGTGTTTTATTGGGAAATTGGGCGATCGCTCTGACAGGTTTACTCACATGGCTATTGATGACTCTGGCTTATTTGCCGACGATTCACTTTTATCGCTGTTCTCCCTTACTAGCTTTGAGTTTACCAGCGATCGCCTTTCTCTACACCCTCATGACCATAGATTCAGCCCTCCGCCATTGGCAAGGACGAGGTGGTGCTTGGAAAGGTAGAGTTTATCCGGGATAATTCGTAATTCTTAATTAGGGCTTGCTGAAAAAGTCCTTTCGTGGAGGGAGGGAACAGGTAACAGTTTTTTCCGATTGAGTCCAATTTTTTAGAACCCAAAAAATTGGCCGTGCAAAGTTTTTCAGCCTGATAACTCTATTTTCTTGCACTTTTCTTTAACAAAAAAGAATGAACAGCTTTTTATATAAGACTTTTACAGCTATTCAGCAAGCCCTAATTACGAATTACGAATTGTTTATATACCCAGCTTTTCTAAAACTGGTTTGGTCGAGACAATATGCCGATCTAAACCCAATTCTTTGGGACTAATTCCTAATGCTAAAGCAATTAATTGGGGTAAATGTAACACAGGTAATCCCAATTTATGACCAATGACTTTTTCCACTTCTGGTTGGCGAGAATCTAAATTGAGATGACACAGAGGACAAGGAGTAACTAAACAATCTGCACCAGATTCTAAAGCTTCTTGGATGTGCATTCCTGCCATTTGAAAAGATTGAGTAGTCGCATAGCTAGACAAAGGCCATCCACAACATTGTGTCCGACCACGATAATAAATTGGTGTTGCTCCCACTGAGCGAAAAACATTTTCCATCGCTTCTGGGTTGTAAGGATCATCATAGGGCATGGATTTTTGAGCGCGGAGTAGATAACAGCCATAAAAAGCCGCACATTTTAATCCAGTCAGCTGGCGAGTGACACGTCTGGTAATCTCCTCCAAACCATAATCTGTTACCAAAGCGTAAAGGAGATGTTTAACGACTGTACTACCACGATAAGGTGAACAACCTTCTTTGTGTAACAGACCATTTACCTGTTCGACATAACCAGGGTTATTTGTCTGAGACTCTTGCAAACGCTCATTAACATGACCAATTACACCCTGACAGGTGCTGCAATGAGTTAATAATGGTAAATTTAATTCTTCTGCTAGAGCAATATTGCGCGCATTGACAGTATCTTCTAGCAGTTGAGAATCTTCTTTAAACGTTCCAGAACCGCAACAAGCTGCTTTTTTCAATTCAATCAGTTGAATATCCAAAGCTTTAGTCAGAGCTTGAGTGGACTGATACAATTCCCGACAAGCCCCTTGAGCAACACAACCAGGGAAGTAAGCGTATTTCAATGTTTGAGATAGCATAAAAATATGTTTATTTTAGGGCAACTGCCCCGATGATAACTGTTTTATCAAACAGAATTCAGGAGTCAGTCGTCAGAATTCAGGATGAATTCTGTCCGACTGGCAGGTATTTTTTTTGGACATTCACAAAAAATTTAGTAAAAATTGGTAGACAGCAAGACAAGGACGTATACGGACGATCCCGCTTTCCGATAAGATGTATATGCTCAAAACCATGTCGCCTATATAGAGCAGACAGTAGCAACTGGTCAAGGACTTTTATCTATGAGCCAAGCAGAAACTTTTGAAAAGGTTAAGAAAATTGTTGTCGAACAACTGAGTTTGGACGACGCTGACAAAGTAGTACCAGACGCTAGTTTTGCTAATGATTTAGGAGCTGATTCCCTAGATACAGTAGAACTAGTAATGGCTTTGGAAGAAGAATTTGATATTGAAATTCCCGATGAAGCCGCAGAAAAGATTACCACAGTTCAAGATGCGGTGGATTATATCAATAACCAAGTTGCCGCAGCTTAAGCAGCGATCAGGTACTGGGTACTGGGGATTGGGTACTGGGGATTGGGTACTGGGGATTGGGTAAATTTATTTTTCTCTGCTTCCTTTACCGTCCTTACTTCTTCCTAGTCCCCAGTCCCTCATCCCCAATCCCTAATTTTGCAGCTTTCTCGCCACCTTTTACTGAGTCATGACAGATTATAATCGTAAACGTGTTGTTGTCACTGGTGTTGGCGCAATTACACCGATTGGTAACACACCATCTGAATATTGGGAAGGATTGACAAGCGCACGCAATGGTATTGACTACATCACCCATTTTGATGCGTCTAGCCATGATTGTCGCATTGCTGGTGAAGTGAAAAACTTCGACCCCCATGAGTATTTGGAGCGCAAAGAAGCCAAGCGCATGGATCGATTTTCCCAATTTGGAGTGGCAGCAGCCAAACAAGCCCTTGCGGATTCTAAGTTAGTTATTAATGAGCTGAACGCCGAACAGGTAGGAGTTATTATCGGTTCTGGGGTAGGTGGACTTAAGGTCATGGAAGACCAGCAAACTATCTACCTCAATCGTGGCCCTGATCGCTGTAGTCCTTTCATGATTCCCATGATGATTGCCAATATGGCAGCAGGATTGACAGCAATTCACACTGGTGCTAAGGGGCCAAACACCTGTACTGTTACAGCTTGCGCCGCAGGTTCTAATGCTATTGGAGACGCTTTCCGCTTGGTACAAGCAGGTTATGCCCAAGCAATGATTTGCGGTGGATGTGAAGCAGCAATTACACCCTTGGGTTTAGCCGGGTTTGCATCGGCGCGGGCATTATCAACGCGCAATGATGACCCAGCACACGCTTGCCGTCCTTTTGACCGCGATCGCGATGGATTTGTCATGGGTGAAGGTGCGGGAATTCTGATTTTAGAAGAGCTGCAACACGCCATTAGTCGAGGCGCTCGCATTTATGCGGAAATTGTTGGTTATGGGATGACCTGTGATGCGTACCATATGACATCCCCAGTTCCCGGTGGTGAAGGAGCAGCTAGAGCCATTCAACTGGCACTTAAAGACGGGGGCATTACCCCTGAACAAGTCAGCTACATTAATGCTCACGGTACTAGTACCCCAGCTAACGATCCCACGGAAACCTCAGCGATTAAAAAAGCATTAGGTGATCATGCTTATAAAATAGCAGTCAGTTCCACTAAATCGATGACTGGTCATCTTTTAGGCGGTTCTGGCGGCATTGAAGCTGTAGCCACAGTACTCGCAACTGCTAATGACCAAATTCCACCTACAATTAATATTGAAAACCTTGACCCAGAGTGTGATCTAGATTACGTTCCTCACGCTAGCCGCGCTCAACAAGTCCTGGTGTCTCTATCCAATTCTTTTGGATTTGGTGGTCATAATGTCACGCTAGCCTTCAAAAAGTACGTGTGAAAAAGCCAGGAGGCAGAGAAGAAGGCACGGAGCAGGGGAGACAAGGAGACAAGAAGATAATTACTTTTTCGCCCATCCCCATTACCCCTTATCCCCAGAGGGGGCCCCGAGTTCCCCAATCCCCAGTCCCCACTTCTCGCTCTCCTGAAATTAACCAGCTAAAAGTATCATATATATCATTCCCACATCAACCAAGCGTTCAGCGTGACCTAATTCTTGGCTTGATAGATTACCACAAACTCAGGAGATCCCGCTTGTCCATAGACATTCGGGGATGGGATGATGAAGATACCGTAGGGGAATCGAAAAACCCCAGTAAGAGTAGCTCGAAGAGTGCTAACCCGTCGTTAAAAACAAGAGATTATGGCTGTTGCAACCCAATCCCTCGCAGAACTTTGTATTAACTCGATCCGCTTCTTGGCTGTTGATGCGATCGAAAAAGCCAAATCGGGACACCCAGGACTACCAATGGGCGCGGCTCCGATGGCTTTTGTGCTATGGGATCGCTTTATGCGGTATAACCCTAAAAATCCCAAGTGGTTCAACCGCGATCGCTTTGTTTTGTCTGCTGGTCACGGCTCAATGTTGCAGTACGCCCTGCTCTACCTGACAGGCTACGACAGCGTCAGTATTGAAGATATCAAGCAATTCCGGCAGTGGGAATCCAAAACCCCTGGACACCCGGAAAACTTTATGACTGCAGGCGTGGAAGTGACCACCGGGCCACTAGGTCAAGGTATTGCTAATGGTGTAGGTTTAGCGATCGCTGAAGCCCACCTGGCTGCTAAATTCAACAAACCCGATGCCCAAGTTGTTGACCATTATACCTATGTGATTTTAGGTGATGGTTGCAACATGGAAGGTGTTTCCGGTGAAGCTGCTTCTTTTGCTGGACACTTGGGATTAGGTAAACTGATCGCTCTGTATGACGACAACCACATCTCCATTGATGGTTCTACAGATGTAGCCTTCACTGAAGATGTTTCCAAGCGCTTTGAAGCTTATGGTTGGCACGTCCTCCATGTGGAAGAGGGCAACACCGATTTAGACGCAATTCACAAAGCGATCGAAGCAGCAAAAGCTGTCACTGATAAGCCTTCTTTCATTAAAGTTACCACCACTATCGGTTACGGTTCCCCGAATAAAGCCAACACAGCTGGTATTCACGGCGCAGCCTTGGGTGGAGACGAAGTTGCATTAACTCGGAAAAATTTGGGTTGGGAACACGAGCCATTTGTCGTTCCTCAAGATGTCCTCGACCATACCCGCAAAGCTGTAGAACGTGGCGCAGGCTATGAAGCTGATTGGAACCAAGCTTTAGCTGACTACAAAGCTAAATATCCCCAAGAAGCAGCAGAATTTGAGCGTTTCATCAGTGGTAAACTACCCGAAGGTTGGGATCAAGTACTACCCACCTACACCGCCGAAGACAAAGGCGTTCCCACCCGTAAGCACTCAGAAACCAGTCTCAACAAGCTAGCAGCTGTTTTACCAGAATTAATCGGTGGTTCAGCCGACCTGACCCACTCTAACTTGACCGAAATCAAGGGTAAAGGCGACTTCCAAAAAGGACAATACCAAAATCCTAACATCCACTTTGGTGTCCGGGAACACGCTATGGGCGCAATCTGTAATGGTATTGCCTTACATGGTTCAGGTTTAATCCCTTACGGTGCGACCTTCTTAATCTTCACTGATTATATGCGGGCAGCAATTCGCTTATCTGCATTGTCTCAAGCCGGTGCAATTTGGGTGATGACTCACGACTCCATCGGTCAAGGTGAAGACGGCCCCACCCACCAACCAATCGAAACATTAGCTTCTCTGCGCGCCATTCCCAACCTGACAGTGATTCGTCCGGCCGATGGTAACGAAACCTCTGGTGCTTACAAAGTAGCAATTGAAAGAGCAAAAGATAACGCTCCGACTTTGCTGGCATTTACTCGTCAAAACGTTCCTAACCTAGCTGGAACATCAGTTGAGGGTGTGGCTAAGGGTGGCTACATTGTTGTCGATTCTGATGGCACACCAGACTTAATCATCATTGGTACTGGTTCCGAATTGAGCCTCGCTGTCACCGCCGCCGAGAAACTCACCGCCGAAGGTAAAAAAGTCCGTGTTGTTTCCTTAACTGCTTGGGATTTATTTGAAGCACAGGATGCAGCTTACAAAGAATCAGTTCTACCGAAAGCTGTCACTAAGCGTTTAGCGGTGGAAGCTGCTAGTAGCTTCGGTTGGCACAAGTATATCGGTACTGAAGGTGATACTGTAACAATCGATCGCTTTGGTGCTTCGGCTCCTGGTGGTGTTTGTTTGGAGAAATTTGGTTTTAGCGTTGATAATGTGTTAGCAAAAGCTAAACAATTGTTGGGTTAATCGCAACAGAATATTCTCTTTAATTAGTCGGGGTGGGCATTTTATGTCTGCCCTTTTTTAATTCTTCGGTTACTTTTATTGCAACATTTTATACCATTTTATACCAATTTGAATAAAGAATGCGACAGATACACATCCTCAAAACCTTGTCCAGTCTGGATTCTTAATTTTGCGGAAAGTTGCGTGCGGAGAGAACTTGCGTGCGGTGGTTTCCCCCGTTGAGCAAAGTTCGGGGGGTTTCCCCCGCCCGGCAAACTTTCCAAGACGAATTTTGTTAGCGCAGCGTAAAGCCTTCTCTTTCAGAGACGCTAACGCGAACGGCATAGCTTCTCTAAGAGACGCTACGCGAACGCTTAGAGCGAGTCCGCGATAGCGCAGCGTTAGCGACGCAGGAGCGTCGCGTCATTTTGAATTTTGAATTGGTATTACTAAATGAATGATACAAATAATTTCTCCTCTGCCCCTCTGCTCCTCCGCTCCCCTGCTTGCCTAAATGTATCAACCTTAATGTGAACCGGTGTGAGTGTGGGGTCTGTCAAATTCACGTTGAATTAGGGAGGAGCAACGATAAACCATAGCTGCTCGGCTTCCTACACCTAGTTTCGTAAATATTCTGCGCAAGTGAGTAGAAACTGTCCATTCGCTGATATTTAATTGTTTGGCTATATGCTTGTTTTGTCTGCCTGATGCAATCAGAAGTGCTATTTGCAACTCCCTTTCAGTTAATATCTTGGTTAGATCAATTTCTTTGTTGCTTATTGCTTGCTCATGTTTTAGGGCTACATACATTTTTTGGTTGATTTCAAACCGACATATTTCTGTAAAATTTTCAGATTGTGCTTGATTACCTGAAAAATCTTTGATCATGGCGATCGGGTAAGACACATTATCTAAATAAAGTGTCCCAACTATATCTATAGAAATTGATAGGGCGGATGTTTGTAAATTTGTGTTCATATCAATCAACTCTATTATCCCAGTTTTGGTTTTAAGTTGAATGAAACACCTGTTAAAAAGAAACTCTTAATGTAACTAGATGAAGAAGTGTGAAGATATCAGAAAAGAAAGATCAATAAAATCCTATCCTCAATTTATCAAGGACAATTTTTGAAAACTTGACTCTTTGTTTAGCCTTTTCCAAAAAGAACAAGGCAGGAAATAAGGAAACACTTTGACTGATTGAGAATTTTCTCAGCAATTTTCAAAAATATGAAAAACCTCTATACCTTGACATCCACTTCTGGTAAGTGTTTCATTTGAACAAGTGTACCATTTGGTTTTAAGCTGTTGAGAATCGGTAACAGATTAAGCTGAACACGCACCAATATACTTTATTTAAAAAAGCCAAAAAATTTGTTACAAAATACAAAAATCTTGACTAACAGGAAATCAAAATTACTTTGATCTAGATAGCAAATTATTTTTCACCTGTTACCAATGAACAAAATCAATGAGAATAGTTTTCACAAAGAATTTAGATTTATTCTTAGCTTCTTTATTATGGCTAATTTTCGCTGTTTTTGTTTTATTATGGCGTTTTAATCATAGTGACATAATTACGCTTTAAAGCAGGTTAAATTTTATTAAAAATTAGCTTGCGCCAGCGATGGGATTTTAACACCTGCAATTAGCCGGAGTAAGTTTTTCCCCAACACTAGTGATTCTTGCTCAAAAGACAAATCTAACAGGTGGATTTTATAGAGTTCAACACCAGGATGTAACCAAGGGCCATCGGAGCCAAATAAAATCTTATGCACCCCTCCACGCTGAAAAGCTTGTACGAGATAATCAAATCGGCGCACTCCCGATGTATCTGTGTACACATTAGGGTAACGCGCAATCTGATCGATAACTCGCAGATGGGCGCGCCAATCATCGGCAAAGCTTCCCAAATGAGGAATGATGAAGTTCACATCGGGATATTCACTAGCCAAAAGTTCGACTAAATCTGTTTCTCCTACAGGATCATAAAGAATGGGCAGATGGAATCTCTGTGCAACTTCGCAGAGTTCGCGGGAGGCTGTACCATCCATGCGGTGAGCTTTAATCCCACAAAATCCCCATTGAGTAACCGCTTGTTTGATCAAACGATAAATTCTACCTTTGTCTCGTTGGGGATGGATAGTGGCAAAGCAGAGAAAGCGTCCAGGATATTGCTTGGCAATGCGGGCGGTATTGGCGTTGGCGTGTTCGTAGTTGCTGTGAAAGGGTGAGAAGATCACTGTTTTGTCAATACCTGCTGTTTTTGCCCGTTTGAGGTAAACTTCCATAGGTGCATTAGTATCCCAAGGCCCTGTGAGCAAGTCGCCTTTGCCTGCATGACAATGACAATCAATAATCATTTCCCGTACTCCGCCAAAAATTGAATAACTGTTTCAATACCACGAAAAAAGTTTGCTAGACTGAATTTTTCATTAGGGGCATGGACATTGTCGTCAGGGAGTCCAAAGCCCAAGAGAACGATCGCTACACCCAATTGTCGATATAATTGTTCTACTAAGGGAATTGTGCCACCACTGCGAGTAAATACAGGCGCGACTCCCCAAGTTTGTTTGACAGCTTTGACGGCTGCTGTCATCACCGGATGGTCTTTGGGTAAAAGCACAGGACGCGCACCGCTTGTAATTTTTAAATGACTGCGAACGGCTGGATGGGTGAGAGTTTGAATGTGATGCTGAATAAGTTGGGCGATTTGGGCGGGGTCTTGGTCAGGGACTAGGCGAATACTGAATCGTGCCAAACCTCGGTTGGGAATAACAGATTTGCTACCTGCCCCAGTATAGCCACCAGTGATGCCGTTGATGGTGAGAGCAGGACGAATTGTCATACGCTCATATAAACTGTAGCCGGGTTCGCCCCAACCTGTAGATAAGTCCAGGTCATCTAAGATTTGTTGGTCACGTTTGCAACAGCAGCGAATAGTTTGGCGTTCCGTGGGGGGTAATTGTTTCACTTGCTGATAAAAACCGGGAATGGCGACTCTACCTTTGCGGTCATGGAGTCCAGAAATTATGTCACTTAATGCTTGCAGGGGATTAAGCACAGCACCACCGTAACGTCCCGAATGGAGATCATGTTGGGGGCCTGTAACTGCTAATTCACAAGAGAGATTACCCCGTAAACCGTAGATAATAGATGGGCGATCGCGCTCTAACATTTCTGTATCAGATACTAGCACTGCATCAGCCTTAAACCGCGCCATTTCCCGCTTGAGAACAGTTGCTAGATTGGGGCTACCGATTTCTTCTTCTCCTTCCAACCACACCTTAATATTTAAAGGTAACTTGCCTGTAGTCCTCAAGTAACTTTCAATGGCTTTGAGGTGAATAAAAAATTGTCCTTTATCATCACTAGCGCCTCGTGCATAAAGATTGTCGCCGATGATAGTCGCTTGGAAGGGAGGAGTTTGCCAAGCTGGGAGAGGGTCAACAGGTTGGACATCATAGTGACCGTAAAGTAGGAGTGTGGGCTTTCCTGGTGCGGATAACCAATCTCCATAGACACTAGGTAAGCTACCCCTAATTCCCGGTAAAATTTGCACATGATGTAATCCCAGTTCTGCTAAATGCCTAGCTAACCATTGAGCGCAAGCTCTGATGTCGCGGTAGTGTTTTGGTTGGGCAGAAATGGTGGGGAAAGCAATCAGTTGTGTTAGTTGCGACAGCCAGCGCGATCGCTGTTGCTTGTGGCGACTGTAAGATAATGGTGCAGCCGTTGCAGATGTAAAACCCAGCATAAAATTTTTGATGCGAGCAGTGAAACAATAGAAAATAGACATCGACTGAATTTAATTCTGCGTCGCCCGAAATCCTTGTAGAGACGTTGCACTGCAACGTCTCTACATTCATTGTCACCAGATGTCTAATTACCAAACCTCGAACAAGTATTCCGATTCTCTTGGCTTCCCGCCGATTTGGTTTGTCATGGGAATTCTTCTTTTGATGGCATAACCGATAGATCCGTCCTGTCTTTTTAGCCGGGACTGCTTGCTGGTGATAGTTTGCGGTTTATCTTGTTTGTTTGTGACTAAGACTTGATATTTGTTGGGGTCAAGACCAAAACGACGGATATGTTGCACATGATGCTGTAATCTATCTTGCAAGTTTGCCGTCTCACCACTATATCGACCTGGGCGAGTGCAATTTTTATTCCATGTAATTATGTAATTTCCTCCTTTACCCCACAACTGATTATCCCTAGAGGCAGTCCATAGATTTCTGTAACCACCTGCTAATATGGGTGCGGCGGCAAAATCTGCGGGAGTAAATGGAGTTTCAAATAACCATTGTTGTTTTTGCATAATTTATACCTCAATGATCATGAGACTGGTCTGGGCGGTTATGCGATCGCTTTCCTGATGTCCATCCTTTAAAATAAAGCTATAAGATTTTCTGTTAAAGCCATGATTGCAACACTGCTGACACCACCGGATGAAATAATTCACCTATCGGGGATTAGCTGGAGTACCTACGAAACGCTGTTGGCAGAATTGAGCGATCGCCGTCTGCGTCTCACTTATAATCGTGGCAATCTAGAAATTATGGCTCCTTCCCCAGAACATGAATTTAATAAAACGCTGATGGGTCGCTTTGTCGAAACTCTGGCGGAAGAGTCACAAGTCAAGATTCATCCCTTGGGTTCAACCACGTTTAAACGCCCTAAACTAAGTGGTGCAGAACCAGATGAGTGTTTTTATATTCGCAATATTGCTTTGGTTCAGGGAAAAAGACGACTGGATTTAACAGAAGACCCTGCACCCGATTTAGTTGTGGAAATTGATGTCAGCAGCAGTTCTAACAATCGTCTCCAGGTTTATGCGGATTTGGGTGTGGCAGAAGTCTGGATTTATAATGGGGAATCTCTGGTGATTAAACAATTGCAAAATGGCATTTATATCACCTCTCGAACAAGTCAATTTTTTATCAATATCCCCATTCCAGAGATTGCTGGATTTTTGCAACAAGCGGGAACGATGGATTATCTGGAATTAGTGAAAGTATTTCGTACTTGGGTAAAAAGTCAGATTGATCAATAGGAATCCCATCTCAAGTCGGCATTACTTTCCCATTAATAGCCAATCAAAAACTCCATCTACGGTTAATTCTAGATCGATCCCTTCTAGCATGAGCAAGCGATCGCTCCCTTGCATTAATTCAGGTTGCCGATCGCTTAAGAATGTCAGTATATTGCGATCGTCTGGATCGATGAACCATCCTAATTTACATCCATATTTAAGACAGTAGAGAATATTGCCAATCACCTTGTTGGGTTTTTGATCGGGAGAGAGAATCTCAATTGTCCAGTCTGGTGGTAAATTAAAGTCATCCAAGATTTGCCCCTCAGCACTGAAGGGAATGTGTTGCCATTGAAATACTGCTACATCTGGGACAATTGAGCGATCGCCAAAAGTACACCTTAGTTCGGGAAATGCGTAGGCAGTTTTTTGAGTCTTTGCTATTTGATTAATATTGGTACAAAGCTCACTTTGCAAGCTGCTGTGTCTTCCCTTGGGCATTGGTTTTTGGATGATTTTACCGTCAATATATTCATTGGCTGGTTTTGTTTCAGGGAGTTTGAGAAACTCTTCGACAGTAATGGGTTTGGGTGTTGTGACAAGCATGGTTGTTTCTATCTTTGTTTATTCATAATTTATTTAAGTGTTGTTTCAGGTCGCGGATGGCAGCGCTAGTATTGCGATCGTAGGCAATTTGTACACAACGAGCAACCAAATTTGGCAAGTCAAAATCAGGAAAATAGCGGCTTTTGGTTTGCAGTTGGTAATCTGTGCCTTGTAATTGATAAATCAAGAGTTGCTGTTTCTTAAAAAACCACACTTCCGGCACACGGTACGGAAGATAATCCTGTACATCCGAATAACTAGTAACATCAATTTCAATCACTAAATCTGGTGGCGGATCTTGTTGCCAATCGATGCGTTTTTTACCAGACACCGCTTGCCAGTTGTCAATATAAAAACAATAATCTGGCTCAATTCCGCTTTCTTCTGGTAAGGTCATAGTCACAGGTG
Organism: Nostoc sp. TCL26-01; assembly: GCF_013393945.1. NCBI lineage: Bacteria > Bacillati > Cyanobacteriota > Cyanophyceae > Nostocales > Nostocaceae > Nostoc > Nostoc sp. TCL26-01. The sequence goes on along the minus strand of NZ_CP040297.1, from coordinate 1,865,309 downwards.
TAAATGCGTCATATTCCCGACCATCATGATCTAGAAGGGTTATGACAATATGGCCAAGTAAATGGGCATCTCGACCGTGTACTGGTAAAGGTGACATCAGCAATACTTCTCCATTGCGGTATTTTAGACGCGGAATTGATCCATCTCCTCGTTGGTCACATAAACGCTGATACTCTTGCCAAGTAGCAGGTAAGCGGAATACAGATCCAGGGGGCAATTGAGTTTTTTCTGGGGAAACCAGGGCAAACATGGCTTGAGCTTCCTTTTGTAACATCTGATTGTGATCATAACGAGGTTTGTGTGGGAGGCGATCGCTGTTCTGATAGTTGGTTTATAGTGTAGTGGGGGAGGATAGATTGTATAAAGTGAGTGGAGCATTCATGATCCAGACTTTGGCAATTTCTCAAGCTATTGGCAGTTTAGCTATTGTTGAGGAAAAATTTGGTCTTGTTGAAAGCTCAGATGAGCAATTTTGCACAGAATGGTGGCAAAACTTGCTGGAACTGAATGATGTTGAAAAACAAGCGCTGGATCGCCTGAAGCAAAGATTCGTGTCCCATAAAAAGCGGGGTCAATTATCAGAGGGGGCTGTAGATCGGCTGCTAGTATCGCCTTTGCTAGATTTAGCTGGGTTATATGAACCACGCTTTGTGATCGACACAGAAGCTTCCGTTGAAGTGCTGGCAGAAGACGAGGACGAACTCTATCGGGGAAGGATTGATGTTCTGGTTGTTGAACATCGATTGTGGGTGTTAGTTGTTGAAGAAAAAGCAACTCGGATTGATATGGAAACGGCACTGCCTCAAGCGTTGGCGTATATGGTAGCTAGTCCAAGTCTGGAAAAGCCTGTGTTTGGCTTGGCAACGAATGGAAACAGATTTGCATTCATTAAACTTCAACAGCGAGATCGGCGAGAATATGCTTTTTCTGATAGCTTTTCTCTGCTGTCTCACCAGAATAAACTCTATGATGTGTTGCAGATTCTCAAACATATTGGCAATCTCATCGTTGGTAATTGAGTGATTTGAGAGTTGAAGAGTGCGATCGCTATTTAGTTCAGCAACAGATTATCAAGATTGGGATAGTCTTGATTAAGATTCCATTTACAATGACCACGATAACAACCTGTTCCCTTCGCAATTAGCATACGCCGTTGCCGTCGTTCATCTGCCCACTTCCCAGCCCAACGGGCAGCCTCATCAGCTATTGCAACTAACTTCTCTTGCTCAGTAGATAACCCTTTAATTCGATCCATAAAAGCCCGCTCTTTTTCTGGACGAATACCATCCCCAGTATGTACATCAAAAATCATGCTTAGACCACGTATTGTTCGCAATCCTAGTTTTTTGGTAATTTTCAGGCTTGTTTTGATTCGAGCTTGAATGTCTTGTGTTTGCAGACGGCAGTAATCAGGATCTGCACAGAGGCGAAGAAATTGACTACGCCAACGAAAACATAATCGTTCATTAGTAGCTAAGTTGACTGCCTGCTTATTTGGCAGAGCAATCAGATTTTTCAACTTGTCAGTATCTGCCTCAAAGAAATCTCGTAAACGCCCAGTTTGATTCTCAAAATCCTTTAACATTTTTTGTAGAGTACCAGCCGCAAGATTCCATTGAATCATTCCCATAGAAATGCCATCAACTTGAGAGACACGACAACCAAATTCTTTATCATTTTCAAATCGCGTAGTCACTTTCAAAGCAGTCATCTCTGCCTCATTTAGCCCTGTAGGAGGTGGACACGCTACTTGTCCACCAACATTGCAATAAGGTGTACGCTTGCGTGGACTTTGTGCGATAAAGTTTGCCGCATCTCTCACTTGTCCTGTCTTTTGAAGATCGCCAATAGGTTTTGGCAATCGGCGAGTCACTACTACTGTGCGAGCATAGTCAATTCGCGGCATATTCACCATCGACATAAATGACAGTCGGTTTGCCCATAGCAAATCCAGTCTACCTGATGGCAAATCATCAAGCGCACGCAGCATCTCATACATATTTAGACCGTTCAAATTCAGATAAGCACTTCTCCAATCGCTAATCTTTACAGCATTTTCAAAAGCGCGACGAACTGAACTGGGAATATATTCATATTCTGGAAATTCCCATTCCACCTCTAATTTGGGATGGATAGAATTTTCCGAAAAAGTTAATGGTGCTTCAAAAAGCCACTGTTGCCTATTCATAGGACATTCGTTCAATGTAACAGGAATAAATCACTTGCTGAAATTGAGAAGAGTTCATGCAAGATACTGGAAATTCATGGTGGGTTTTTCTCTTCACCAGTAGGTCCAATTTGCATATGAATATGATTTTGATGTGCGCGGCGTAATCCAGGATTTGGATAATCAGGGTGAATGATAAATTTACTGGTTCTCCCAAGTGTCGTTTGAGCAACAGTATTACCATTACGAACAGTACTTGTGTCCGCAGCCTCGCGCGTTCCCAATGTATAAACCTCCCAGAAGATCCAGTAGGCGAGAAAGTTGTTAGTCGGATTTAGGCGATAAGTTGTCTGAGTGAAGTTGGCTGGCCAATTAGGCTGAGTCGTTCCGTCAGGCATTGTGACAGGCTGTTTCCCCCAGTCTTTTAGGACATCAATGGTATAGGGTTGACCGTCGTAATTGCCGACCACCCCAGCAAAGTCAAGAGCGCGGCCAGTATTGTGGCAATCTTTTGCATTCCCGCTACCTTGACCAATACCCATGTGATGAATCTCTGTTACTCCCCATTTTGTCCGGAGTAAATTCGCCAAACGATAGAGCAAGACAATCATCCTAACATCAAGGTTAAAAAGCAAGTTAGATTTCCTGTTGATGCGGTTAACAAAACGAACTCCGTCAATGATTGCTGGCTCAATTGCTATTTTAGTGTCTGGTTTAGGTTGAAGGATCTTACAGTTACTGCCAAACTGCAAAGGACTCCATTTTTGTTTGAGAGCAAAGCTCCCTTGGCTAAGTAGATAAACAACAATATCTCTAGCTTCTTGTCGCCTCAAATCTCTTGCTGGAGTTGATAAAGCTACTGGTATTGATAGGGATGTTAAACAAGAGTTTCCAGAAGTTTCCCATTCTTCCTCTCTCAAATCGAGATGATATTGATTGGCTCCAATTACTTCCCACTCCTTTGTTCTAGTGGAAGACCTACACCTGCTACAATTACAACCACTAATTGGATCACAGAATTGCTTAGTCAGAGGGGCTTCAAATAACCATTGGGTTTGCTTGTTCATACTCAAGTCTCTACTATGCAAAATCAGGAATTAGCCTCCAGTGCAAATAGGAGGCAGAGAATTGATCACCCTCTACTGCATCAGCTTGGCAGCAGGCATCAAGCCATGAGAACGGGAGAACACTGGATCTCTTCTGGCTCCATTGGGAGGAGGCCCCGGTTGGTAGACGTTGCGTGGTGGCGGTGTCGGACGGCTGATGCGCATACCTTCTTCGCTGGAAATCCACTCTTCCGCAGCTTCGGCAATCCGATATAGTAGCGCCTCGAAATCGGTGCGGTTCTTTTTCAAGACGAAGGGTTCCGCTAACCAGCGCAGAATTTCCCGTCCGGTGACAGCCATGCGATTCATCGTGCTGGCGTGGACTGATTCGCGGAAGTATTGCCATAACACCAATTCAATGAGTTCCCAAGCGTTATCAGCCCCAAATTGGGCGCGCACATCGGGGGCTTCCAGGACTTTAAAGGCTTCGGCTAAGGCCTGGGAAGTTTCTACGCGCAGGACGTTGATATAGCCGTAAGAAGAGTTTTTCAGGTTGTTACGTAAGTCTAATCCTGAGCGCCGGACGATCGCAATTGAACCAAAAGTAGGGTCAGTGGCTCGTTCTCGAATCACCTCGCTGATGCGTTTGTCGCGCCAGTATTTAGCTGTCTCGGCAATGAAATGAGTTAGCAAACCGTGAAACTGGGGATTGGGGCGAGCGTTGGGGCCTGGGTTGACTTTGGTGTAACCGAAAACTCGCCGATAAGCTTGTAAGCGATCGCGTTGTTGGTAGCGGAGAATATTTCGCCGATCAAAACGATATAATCCATAAGCACCTTCACCGTTAGAAATTCGTAAGGTTCCTGCCCGGAATAGTTCTTGCAGCTTGTCCATGACGCGGAACACGCCCAGAAATTCGTGGATGCAGATATAGTAAAGGTCGGCAGAGGCGAGGATGCGATCGCTCTTGACTGTATCATCGTAGTCAACCACCCCTCTCGAAATTTGGGTATCACCTAAATTATTGGGGGCATCATTTCCCAGTCCAATTAAGTCTGCTAGTCCCCCGTCAGCAGGGGTTCCCTTACCGTTTTGGCTAGTATAATATTCATTGAGTTGATCGTCAATCTTCCGATTGAGAATTTCTGCTAATTGGGGATTAGCAATTAATTCTGGCCCCAAATTTTTAATTGCTTCTTCTAGTAATTTAGCCGCTTGATCATTGCGACCGTCATAATCATTAGTTTTTACCATTGGAAACTCCCTATTCTCTTGGAATCAAAAATTGCGATCGTCACACAGCTAGATCGGCTAGATCCGCTAGAGCATTAAGTTGACTCAAAATATTATCTAAAGACCAAATTACTCGTTCGTTGGAAAGGATTTGTTTGAGTGTATATTGACTGGATGGATTCGCAGCAACTACAGTTTTCAGATTGGTAACAATAGGAGCGATCGTCCAGAATAATCGATTGGCTTGATCAGTGACAAAATCGATCCCATATGTACTATCCAAAGCGCTAGGAGCTTCGATATTAGAATAACGATCTAACCAGTCAATCAAATCGCTGACAGTAATATTAGGTAGCCAAGTCGCTAAATTCTCTGGATTGGGAATCCTATTTGGAGAACTGGCAGATGGCGAGCGATCGCCTAAAAAAACATTCACATTATTGCCTAATATGATATTAATAAATCTTCTATTGGTAGAATTTCTCTCAATATCACTAGAGTTAATATTTTGCGTTTCTGGAGAATCTCCATCTGGATATTCCACAATTGTCGGTGAATCCAATTCGGTAAACAAACTAGCACGAGAACGACGTTCGTTTTCACTTAAACCAACTGATTCTAAAGCATTGCTAAAATCTAGATTTGCTTGAGAAACTATAGGTAAGAGAACCCTAGCACGATCAACTTTCAAGCTCAAAGAATCAGAACGTCCTTGACCTTGGGCATTATAGTATCTTGCCCAAGCATCGCGTAGTGTATTGAGATAAGATTTGAACAATTGAAAGTTAGTTACTTGTTCTTCATCTTCAATCACTGTTAATCTCGAACTGTCTAAGTATGCTTGCTTCCCAAATTCGGTTGTATATTCATCAAGGGAGCGTAAATAAGATTCGACTAAATCTGCTCTTGGTTCATCAGCACGACGAAATTCTTCAACTAAAAAAGTAATGCGTCCGCGAATTAATTCTCTTAAAGCTTCAACACTTTCTTTATCTGCTTGGGGTGAGAAATATTGAATTCCTGCTAGTACCTTCAGGGCATCAGCCATATTGATATTCACCTGACGATACAAAATTGCTTGCTCTGTAGATACCTCAGCTAACAATCCCTTAGTGCTATAGTTCTCAGCACCAATCATCGGCATAGCCATAGTTGATTGACTATAACCTGTTCGAGAAAAAGCGTTATCGAGAGCATTAACAAAATTATTTGCCCCTTTACCTGGAGATTTGCCTAACGCTTGATTAATTGCGCGATCTACTACTCTTTCCCATTGATTAGATGTATTAGTCGGGCTAGATTGTACTGAGCCACTATCGTAAGCAGTTTGTTGATTCCCGGCATAACGTTTAAAACTACCTAAAAGGTCACTCAATAGTAAGCCATTTTGTTCTTCAGGACTGCCAAAGGGATTAATTGGTTTGGTGGCATAAAGTTGAGCCATCAATCCTTTTCGTAATACCTTAGCTTGACGAGAAAAGTAACGACTAAAATTGTCTACTGGCATAAGTCAATGCTTCCTCTTGTGAAAATCATCGAAGCTAGCAAAAATACTTAACAATCAATCACTGAGTCAGGATTATTGTTGTGATTTTGATAATTGATTTAGCGAAAACTCTGAGCATTACTGCTGTCAGCTAATCGACCGTAGAGAATTTCTAATTCTTTCTGAATCCGAAAGAAATGTGCGAAAGTTTCTGGCTGAAGAGGTGTTACCTTACCATCTTTACCATCTTTTTTCTCATTCCTTGTTCTGGCATCCTCAACAAATGAACTGACTGCTGTACCCCAAGCTTGAATTAATTGATTGATCTGTTCTTCTGTTATATTGAGCTGGCGATTTTCAATCAGTATTTTTGTCCATGTTTGGGGATTGGGAACGTTAGGAGGTATATTTTTTATAAAATTGAGAAACAAACTATCAGGTTGAAATTTTTCTATCTCGCTTGTGAGATCGACTTTATCGGCTTCAACTATTTGAAGTAAACGCTTGAGGTATGCAATTGCATCTGAGAATTGTTGTTCAAACTTTTTCTCTTGTTCTTGACTTTCCGTAAATTCTATTGACTTGCCAAAAGCAGATAAAAATTTCCAGTAAGAGTCTAATGGGACAATTACTTTACTTAGTTGTTCTGTATTTTCAACTACTGATTTGGCTACAAGTTCTTTGATGTCAGTCAGGCTTTTATCTTGATTTGCTTTTATCTTTCCTACTGCCTCTTTTAACTTGGCATAGTTTTTTTGATCGTGTTCAGTTAATACTGTCATATCTCTACCTCCTTCCTAAAATCCGGTAAAAATTATCAGTAATTGTTTGCGGACTAGCTAACTGTTTATCCAACGCAAACCTAGCCGCACTAATGGTAAATCTCAGGGGAATTGTCCCTACATCTTGCCCTGCTGCTAAACGCTGTCCGGCTAACTTAATCATCTCCATCTCAGGAATACCAAACTTAACTACTTGAGCTAAGGATTTATTGGCAAACTGGCGATAGGGCTGGAATACCATTGTATCTACCACCATTTCCGCCGCCGGATAGAAGGTTTTCATGAAAGCCGGGGGAATATCTTCACTAGTGAGGCGGGGATAAAGACGCTGCCAAACTCGTGTTAAATCGCCTGCCATTTTGTCGAATCCCAAGCGCCGCAGTAAAATCAGGTTGATGAATACCCGCAGATACGGGGTAGGATGGACAGAAAAAGCACTAAAGCGGACTGTGTTAGTGGGCGATCGCCCCACCACATCCATCAGGGATTCTACCGCCGCCGGGCCGCCCAAAACTAAAGCAAACATATCTGCCATCGTCTCTTTGTGCCATTGCGCCCAAACCCTAGCAACCTCCGGGGTAAATCTCCCTTCCGTTGTCAGTCTTTGGTAGACACGAGCCGGAATTTCCTCCCACAAACCCAAATCTGCTTGCAGGTTGTGGGATACTTCATGCAGCACGCTGGATAATGCCCAAACGTTATCTAGGCGATGTTGCGGTAGCACAATCAACGGAAACAGGTTGGGGTTATGGCGTAGTCGGCGCATGGGAACGCCCCGCCGGAATGTCATGGGACTGAAGCCACTATTGGCATAGCTAAAGGGTAGTAGATTGGGGGTGGGTTGAGCCGTTCCTAAACCCACATACAAGTCTTCATAACAGTTAGCCGCAATTCGATCTACGGAACGCAACCTTTCAGCAAAACCAGATAAGCGTTGAACGAACAGGTCAAAATAAAAGTCCCAAATGCCTTCTACATACAGGACGTGATTACCTACCTGCTGTTTACGCTCTAACAGCACTTGTAACCGTTCTGTACTTGGTTCTCTGCGAGCAGCCTGAGCAGCTGCTTCTACCCAACGTCCCATTTCCACAACTTTACTGCGGAATTTGTCGATAAAACGGTTGACTGCTTCAATATGTGCCTCACTGGGAGCCATGAGACTCGTGCCAAATTCATCTTTAGTGAAGGGGCGCAAGGATTTAGCATGGCGGATCAAGTTGATGGCTTGGATATTCAGCCAGTTGTCCAACAAGCGTTGTTCGCCAGAGGTTGTTGACCCCTTCAATTCTGATGCAGAGGCTGAGGTGGCTCCTTCTGGAGTTTTTTTAATAGTAGAGACAGGAGGCGTTACCATAATCAGAGCCTGACTCTAAGGGTCAGCGAGTGGGACGAGAGCAAGTAGGACATTGATGAGCCATAGTTCGGCGAGCATTTGGGGGTGGTGCAGTGCGTTGACGTAAGACGGCGTTGCGAACGATCGCTTTTTGCACTCGTTGAGGATTACTTAACACCCGATTGGTAGCACTGGCCATAGCTTTGATAGCTGTGGCACTGTTGATTGGTTGACCGGAACGAGCCACGGCTTTGAGGGTAGCGGCTGTTTGGCGTTGAATGGTGGGGATGGTGCGGAGGAGTTGTTGTCCAGCTGGCCCTTGTTGGCGCATCATCCGGGTTAGTCTGCCAGTCGCCTGTACCATTGCTGGCATTATCGGGAGTGTTGCCTTTCGTACACCGACAATCCTAATAGTTAAAGGTAGAGTTGCGGCGATCGCTGCTTCGGCTTCAGCTTCGGTGGTGGCTTCGGCGGCTTGGGCTGCCAAAAATTCTGTCAGGGCTGCTTCATGGGCAGTTTCATTACTGGCAACCTCGGCTTCGGCTTCATTTGTACCAAAGAATTCTGCTTCCATTTGCACTGCTTCCATTTCTCCTTCTCGCACCAATTGACTAGTCAGCCTGGCAGCTAAGGGGCCAGCAATCATTCCCACACCGGGAATCATACTAGCCAGTTTCCCAGCTAGAATCGGCGCAAATCGCTTCGCCAGAGGAGCAGCCGCTTTTGCCGCCGCTTTAATCCCCCGTCCTAGAGTCCGAAAGGCTTGTTTAAAGAAGTATTCCCCTTCATCTTCGTATTCTGGATGGGAGTAGGGATTGCTGTAGTGTGCTTCCTGAGTTTCCCACTCATTCTCAGGTTGGGAATAGGGATGAGAGTAGTGAGATTCTGGATTGCCTTCCCATTCGTGTTCGGGGTGGGAGTAGGGATTGCTATATAGGGATTCCGGATTGCCTTCCCACTCGTGTTCGGGGTGGGAGTAGGGATTACTATATAGAGATTCCGGATTGCTTTCCCATTCGTCCTCAAATTCAGGTTGGGAATAGGGATTGCTGTAATTAGTTGCTTCCCACTCATTTTCAGGGTGAGAGTAGGGATTGCTGTAATGAGACTCTGGATTAGTTTCCCATTCATCTTCAAATTCAGGGTGGGAGTAGGGATTGCCATAGTTCATTTCTGGGGCGGGTGCTTCAAAAAGTCTGTCTTGTGTCATGATTAAAACCTCATTTTTTTAGTAATGGGGGCTGGAAAATGTGGTTAAAGAAGGGAAGTAAGAAAAGACAAGCTGATTGCGAATCACTTTAAATCAACGCCTTGACAGGAATGGATGTTGATCTCCGGATGGCAAAATTTCGGATCAATGCCCTGCCTAAAATGCTCGGTGTCCCTAAAACCCTCTCTGTATGGGCTGCCATCAACTGAGATACGAGTTCGGGGGTAATTTGTCCGCCGCTAGCTCGAATTACTCGCAGACTGGCAATTGTGCGGCGATGGATGGCTGAACCAACTCGCAGAAATTGACGACCTTCCTGTCCCTGTCGGTGTAAACTTCTGACTAAGTGTCTATTGGCTTGCATTAGGGATGGAGTTGCTTGGCGTAACATTTTTCCCCCACTCATAATGCGGATGGTGATCGGTAAAGCCTTACTCAAAAGAACTTCCGCTTCTCCTGCGTTTTCTGTACGAGCTGCTTCAGTTGCTAGTAATTCCGTTAGAGCGATTTCATGTGCTGCTGTATGATTGGCAAGTTCTCCTTCAAACTCGTTACTACCAAAAAATTCCGCTTCCAAAGCCTCTGCTTCGCTTTCTCCTGTTCTCAACACATTGCCAAGTGGCCTCACCAAACGACTTGCGCGTTGTAACCAAGGTGGGGCTTGGCTTTGTGGTGGCGATCGCCTGACAGAGTTTTGTTGTGGGAGATTGCTTCTAACTTGTTCAATCTTGTTTCTCACTTGTTGGATCTTCTTTAAAACCTTGGGAGCGCGAGAAATCATTTTTTTTGCGCCTTTGAGAGCCAGTTTTTTCGCTCCTTTTAAGGCTAATTTTCCGGCAATCTTTGCACCAATCTTTAGTGCTAGTGGGGCAAGAAAGAAAAATTGGTCTGCTTCTAGCTCTGGATTGGTGTAGGGATGACTATATTGAGTTGCTTCTGGCATTTCCCACTCATCAACAAATCCTGGATTGATGTAAAGATGGCTGTATTGAGTTTCGTGAGCAGCTGGGGCTTCAAAAAGTGCCATAATGCAAATTCTCCTTGGGAATTGAGTCAAAAACTTATCTTCAGCAGGCAGTTCAAAAGAATCTCTTGTTTTTGCGAACACCTGGGAAACTAGGAACAGCAGCAACGGTGGTGACACGAATCAGGATGTTGCGAGTCATAGCGCGATTTACCAATGAGGCATTCGCTAAAACTCGTCTTGTTTGGGCAGCGATGATACAACCAACTAGAGCAGATGTCATCAGACAACCCCACTGTTGAGCCACTAAGAGACTGGCTATCGTCCGACGGAAGATAGTCGGGACGAGTCGGAGCAAACGACGACTCTGACGACTGTGGCGATGCAACCAGCGAACAAGGCGAGCCGTAGCTACCAACAATAGGGGCAGGACAGGACGGAGTAATTGCTGTGCTGCCATCACCCGGAATGTCATCGGGAGTGCTGTACTAATTAAGGCTACTGCTTCGCTTTCGCTGTCTGTGTGAGAAGCTTCTGCTGCTAGCACTTCCATCAAAGCCGCATCCTCAGCGATGCTTGTATGTGCCAGTTCAATCTCTGCCTCGTAAGTACCAAAAAATTCTGCTTCCTTTTGCCTCGTATAGCGATCGCCTTTCGCCAGTAATGGCTGTAAGAGTTGCGCTGTCAAGGGGTTGATGTTTGCGTGGGTTGTCGGTGTGCCATTGACTAAAACTTTGCTAGCTATGGGAGCTAAGTATTGCGCCACAGGTACAACTTGATCAACTACTTTGTCAATCCCCCTCCAAATCCTTTGCCAGTCAAATTCCGGTTCAGATTCATCGGCATCAGTCTCAAACTCTAGTGCCGTCCTACCTCTGCCATTGGCATAGATATTCATGGTTTGCTCTCCCAGTTTCCAGTGTTAGCCGACTTGCTAATTCCCAGTGGTATCAGCAGTTGCTATTTGCTATAGGACTAATCGCTGTATCTAATGAGGCTAGCACTGCCATAGAGATGCTTAATAGTCACATATTCTTGTGAAACATATTTGAGGTAGCACAAATGAGTGACACATAAATGTGTGACTACCAAAATCCCAGCACAAAGTTAAATATAGGAATTGACTAGTGACTGGGGAATAGGGACTGGGGACTGGTGACTGGGGACTGGTGACTGGGGAATAGGGACTGGTGACTGGGACTAGGAAAAATAATTTAATACCCAATACCCAATACCCAATACCCAATCCCCAATACCCAATACCCAATACCCAATCCCCAATCCCCAATCCTCAATCCCCAATCCCCAATCCCCAATCCCCAATCCCCTATTCCCTAATGAGCGCTTTATCTACACTGTCTGTCAAGTTTAGCCAAGGGCGTTGTACCTGTGTCTTAGATCCGGCTCTGGCTTTATCTGCATATGGAGTATTTTTAGTCAAGCAATTAGCAGTAGTCATGGATGTTTGGTTAGGCAGGGAGTTTTGGCATATTATTGACAACACCCACTTCTACTTGCAGCATCCAGAGTTGTTGTTACATCAAGCTACCTTTGCCAAAATCCCAGAGCAATATGCAACCGCCTTACAAGATACAATCCAAGCCTTAAAAGATTGGCAGCAAGTCCAACAACAGACAGATTTCGGGAGACTCCAACTATACCGCATTGGCGATCGCCCTGGAGAATGTATTCTTCCTCACGACATAGAACCAAAAATTATTTGGCAGTATGAGTTCTTTGCTCGTTCATTAGAAGAACATATTAGTCCAAATATTGACCTGAGCGAAACTCTCTCATCAGCTTTTCAAGACACAATTGCTTTGGCTGCTACTTTGGGTTCGTCTTTTATCTTGACTTATCAATTATCGCAACAAACTTCAATCGGAGATATTCTGTTGCCAGAAATTTGTACGGCTTTAGAAAATTGGCAAATTTCTTGTCAAGCTATGGATGCAAAAGATGAAATAGTTACTATTGAGCGTAACTATTTGCGGCAGATCATTATTCAAGCCGGTCTTGCTAAAATTCTCTGGTCTAAGTTGCAATTAACTATACTGCATCTGCTTGTGCCAACAAATTCTCCAGCCCATATTTGTCTGAATCATGCAGAAGAAAAACGAGATGATATTGAAAGTTTTGTCCCTAGGCTAAATACAAAAAAAACAAACCTTTGGGATAAAAGTCAAAGTTTTTGGTATCAGTTGTAAAAAGGAGTCTTTGAATTGGCATAGAGTCTAAGGCAACCAAAAATTAGGTAAAATAGACTGACCTAATTGTCGCACTGTTTGGTTGAGCGATCGCCCTACTTGGATATGTACTTCGTCTGCCTCCACGGGTAAAATCTTGGCAGGTGTACCCCTTCCCAAATAAGCTACTGCCAAATTAGCCGCCTCTAAACCTGTGACATAAGCTTTTTCTTGTGACCAGGAACCGTGATGGTTGACAATCCAATCTCCACTCATGAATACATTAGAAAAACTTGTCTTGGCTGGCAACATATGCTTATAGCTACCAGGGGCAAAATGAGTTACTGCTTGGGGTAATCGAATCACACTACTATCAATTACTTCAGCTTCCCGAAATCCTGGCACACAAGTTTTTAAATAACGGTGAACTTTAGCTACAATTTCTTCATCACTCCAATTGAGAAACTGGTTAGCGTGATAAAAATCCGCTTCAATTACTGTCCCTGGCTCATGTTTATATTCATCATGTAAAGCATTTAAATCAAAAAATGTCCATCCTGTCGTGGCATCAAATCCAAAACAAGCATTAGAAGGACGAGGAATATCTATCTTTCTGTCAAACCACAATCTTGTAGCTAAAACATCAATTGCCCCTAAATTATTTAAATTGCGAAACTCCTCTCGACTTTGTAAGCTAGGGCTAGTAGCAACAATTTTCTTCATCCCCGTGATACCCACAGCAAAAATCACTGCGTCGGCAGCAAATACTTCATCACCACAAACAACCCCTGTTGCCCGATTATTACTATCAACAATTAAGTCAGTAACACGATGTTTAGGTAATATTTTTGCCCCGGATTTTTCCATCTTTTCCACCCAAGGGCGAAAGATTTTTTCTCCCACCGTTCCCCGACACCAAACTACATCAAAATCAGCTTGGTGCGCCAAAATAAAAAAGTACAACATTCCCAATGTGGCAGCAGCAGAACATTGTTCACCAGGAGCAAATAAACCCACTAATAACATCGGTTCAAAAGCTTCTTTATAGAGTCGTGCGGAAATACCAAAATCTTTAAACAATTCACGAGCCGTGACAAAATCATAACGTTGCCAAGCTGCATCAGAATTGTCAAAATCAACCAGAGCATACAGCAAGGGTAAAGCGCTGAGACGATCAATTAAAGGTAAGCGTTGAAATTGAGTGTAAACAAAAGTGCCGAGTGGTGTGGGTAGTCTTGGTAAATCTTGGAAAATGGGTGATTCTACTTCCAACCCCGCAGGTGAATATTGAGCAGAACGAGTCCAAGTAGTAAACGGGTTAATTTCTAATTCGTGGATCAGGGCAAAGATATTTCTGTAAGGATACCAAAAGCCGTGAATCCCAGCTTCTACAGATTTACCAGCAGTAGTTTGCCAACCAGCCACTAATCCCCCAGGATAAGGCCCAGCTTCTAGAAGTGTCACATCATAACCTTGCTTTGCTAAATGGTAGGTTGCACCCAAACCAGCCCAACCCGCACCCACAACCACGACTCGCTTTTGCTGTGACGCTGCTGTCATTCTGCTCTCCGATAGTTATCGTTCCTCAACTAATGTACCAAGATTAGGACTGATGCAGTGTCAGAGATTCGCACACTTTTTGTCAATGGTCACTAGTGGCGTGGCAAGGCTAAAATGTTGCCAAAAAATTGTAGGCGTAGGGCAAGGTTTTAGCTATTTAATTGTCTGCTTATTTCCGCCGACCTGTAATAGTAATTTAGTCTTCAATACCGCAAAACCAATGCAATTCGCTGATGAATGGATAGTGCTTCATCGTCCACAATGGCAATGTTTCCTCCCCTAGCCAAGACAACTTCTATAATTTCATCGACGGCATCATCCATCACCTCTGTACCACCCGGTTGATCCACTAACACAAACTTACCATCTTCAGTCAAGATAGCTGGTACATGGTAGTTTTTTTCAACCAAAAGTAATTTACCTCGACCTTCATGTGCTAATCGCCACGTTTCCCCAATCGTAGAAACGACACTTTGAGTACCTATCGCATTATCCAATGCCTGCAGTGCGTCAGCTTGTTGCGCCTTCCGCACAGTCTGCATGATTAACCACACATGAGGAGTCAATTCATGAATCGTCGCTTTGTCAAAATTGCCGCTCAGGCTGCCGGCGTAGGTAGACATCGCTTGAGTATCTTGCGAAACTTCCTGGAAGAAAGATACTTGCCGAGCAACACCTCCCACAACCAATGGTAGTGACTCATTTGGATTCTGATAGAGCTTTAATGCACTATCTACCTGCTGAAAAAATCTGCGATGCCTGTCGTCTCGATAGCTAGAATCAGTGTCATAGGGAAGCGGCTCTGTCGCTCCAGGCCCTGTCATTTGCATTGGGAAGTTTTCATCATGAACTTCCTCAAGGGTTTCTCCTGTTCCAGCTAATAAGCGCGTGGATGCCTGACTTAACAACAAAACCCAATAGCGATGCGCCCGATGCGTTCCATATACCAAATCTCGTGTTGCGAAGGTCTGATCAATCACAACCCGCGCGGGTACAGGAAAAGGCAGGTAATAAAGTTTAGCAAAGTCATGGCTAATGTATAGCGCCAACCCATCCAGCGTGTGGCGGTAGTCAATTTCGCTCACGAGAGTTTCGAGCCGCTTCAATAATGGTTCCAACTCGCGGCTAGTAAATTCTGTGGCAAGCCGCTTTGTTGCCTCATCTACCAGATTTTTCACCCGAATCGGATCTTGTTTGTTATCGGGTGATGTCCGATGAGTTGGTAACAGGATGGAAAGCGCTGGAACATTGCTCAAAGACTGCAACTGCTTAAGATCCTGACGAGTAATCATGAATATCTCCTCTCAATTTTGAGTGGCAACTAAACTGCTTTAAATGTTAAAGACAGAACCACTCGTAATTCCTCTACCCAAAAAAGGAGAGCGATTTTTTTCAGTATAGATAAGCGGCAATTAAGCAAAGTAAGTTTAAAAATCAAAGCAGATTACTATAAGAAGAGTAGATTTTAGGAGTAAGCCTCTGTCTTTGCAATTTACTACGGTTCCTCCAGCAAATTCTCAAACACCCGCCGGCTTGATTGTGACTTTACATGGTTGGGGTGCTAATGCTGATGATGTGGCATCTTTAATGCCTTATTTCAATTTACCTGATTACCAGTTTGTCTTTCCTAACGCACCTTATCCTTATCCATACAGTCCTTTAGGAAGGGCGTGGTATGACTTGAGGGTAGAAAATATGTATGAGGGATTGGCAGAAAGTCGAGAACAACTGAAAAATTTTGTGCTTTCTTTAGAGAGTAGTACGGGTGTGCCTTTGTCGCGTACTGTTTTGAGTGGATTTTCTCAAGGTGGCGCGATGACTTTTGATGTCGGTTCCAAATTACCCTTAGCTGGTTTAGTAGTGATGAGTGGGTATTTACATCCGGAAGCGATCGCTCCAGATAATACTAACATCCCGCCAACTTTAATTTTGCATGGTAGGCGTGACGAAGTTGTCCCACTGCAAGCCGCAATCAAGGCACGGCAAACTGTAGAATCTCTAGGTGTGCCGGTTCAGTATCATGAATTTGATACCGGACATGAAATCAATTTGCAAATGTTAGATGTATCTCGAAACTTTATTTTGCAGGCAATTACTTAGTCCGGGTGGCAATCTTTTGACAAATTGTGGTATAAATCCTGAAAAATTTTAGAAAATTCATGCCATCTAATGAGTAATATAGATTGAGTGGTACTTCACAGCGCCACTCAACCCATGCTGGGTGAAAATGCTGCATAAGGGAGGGGCAAGCATTATGAAAACTCTAAGCATTTCCCAAAAAGAGATTGCTGTCATGACCGCAGCAGAGGTAGAGGAACTAGCTACCCGCCTGGAAATGGACAATTACAGCAATGCTTTTGAGGGCTTAAATGACTGGCATATACTGAGGGCGATCGCTTTTCAGCGTCCAGAGCTAGTAGAACCCTACATCCATCTGTTAGACTTAGAACCCTACGACGAAGCATAAGTATTTAATTATCAGGAGTTAGGGTTAATTACGAATTATTATCCCTGGCTCCTTACTCTTCAGTTTTTATCATGGCTGATTTACAACCCCAAACTAGCGATCGCAAAAGTAGGGTTATTATTGCAGTGGGTGGTGGTATCGCCGCTTACAAGGTTTGTGAGGTGGTTTCGAGTCTATTTAAATCGGGGGTGGAGGTTCGAGTCATCCTCACCCGTTCCGCCCAAGAATTTATTACGCCTCTGACTTTAGCTACCCTCTCTCGTCATCGTGCTTATACAGATGATGATTTTTGGCAACCAACTTATTCCCGTCCCTTACATATAGAATTGGGAGAATGGGCAGATTTATTAGTAATTGCTCCCCTGACAGCGAATACTTTAGCTAAACTCACTTATGGGATGGCAGATAATTTACTAACCAATACCGTGTTAGCTTCTAAGTGTCCCGTACTGTTAGCGCCGGCGATGAATACGGATATGTGGGAACAGCTAACGGTGCAACGGAATTGGCAGCAGTTATTAACAGATCAGAGATATCATGGAATTGGTACAGCATCAGGATTATTAGCGTGCGATCGCATCGGTGCTGGGAGAATGGCTGAACCTCCAGAAATTTTCACTTATATTCAATCTCTATTACACACCCAAGGCCAGCGAGATTTAGCCGGGAAGCAAGTCTTAATTAGTGCGGGGGGAACTAGAGAATATCTCGACCCAGTGCGGTTTATTGGTAATCCTGCTACGGGTAAAATGGGACTGGCTTTAGCACAAGCAGCTTTACACCGGGGGGCAAAGGTGACATTAGTACATGGTATTGCTAATTGGGATGTGCCGTTGGGAGTGCAAGCGATCCCCGTTATCAGCGCCGAGGAAATGCAGCAGGTGATGGTAGAGTATTTACCCAACGCAGATATGATTATTATGTCGGCGGCGGTGGCTGATGTTAAGCCCAGAGATTATAGTACAGAAAAATTACCCAAGCGATCGCTGCCTCAATCCTTACCTCTAGAACCAGTACCAGATATCGTTGCTCAATTAGCACAACTCAAACAACCGCACCAGTATTTAATTGGCTTTGCAGCTCAGACAGGAGATATTATTACACCTGCTCAGGAAAAATTGTATAGTAAAAAATTGGATGCGATCGTTGCTAACCCCATAGATCAACCCGATAGTGGTTTTGCTAGTGACAATAACCAAGCCATTTTTTTAGATAACAAAGGGCAACAAGTAAAAATTCCACCTTGTTCTAAATTAAAAATGGCACATTATTTATTTGATTTTCTGGCAAAGTAATTTCACATCCAAACGTTCATAAGTTGCACCGATATTATTACTTGCGGAAATATTAAACATATCTAACTAAAGAGTATTATTTTTTCATCTTCAGTTTGGTAGAAACATAGAGATTCATGCTGATGAAAAAAGGAAACTCCGATGGCGATTATTGAAAAAACCCTTGCTACGCCGGAAGAACAGCAAAATTTTACTGATGTCAGCGATAACTTATCAGTGACGGAATTTACAACCATTACAAGTGAATTAGAATTTAATCAATCTATCTCAGGGACGATTGACGAACCTGACGAACAAGACATCTACACTTTTACCGGCAGTGTAGGACAGGTATTGTACTACGATGCTCTGAAAATCGACCCATCTGATGATATCCGCGTTCGCTTGGTTGATCCTCTAGGAAATACAGTTTTCCTCAACCAAGACGCAGATAGTGATTATCCCTTATTTCCTCCTTCTGAAGATCCTGCACTGTTGACGTTAACAGAAGCAGGTACATACCAACTAATTCTGGAAAATAGCTCTTTTGACTCCCTTGACACTGGTAGTTACGAATTTCGATTAGTGGATGTAGCTAGCGCTCCTATTTTAAGCGTTAACGAAGTCGTCACCTTATCGCCTCAACAAGCTGGTGTTTATCGCATAAGTGCAGGAGAAAGTTTACGTTTTGATAGTCTCACAGATGAAGTTCCATCAACAAATGTAAGACTTTACGATCTAAATGGTCAACTTGTGTCGGCTCCTCCCACTGACATTAACTTTCCTATTTCTGTATCTGAAGATAGGATATTAGTCTTAGATGTTTCTGGTTTTACAGATACAGAATACAGCTTTCAACTAGTTCCTTTTGCTGTTCCTATCGAACTCAATACACCCATCACCGAGGAATTTACACCGGGAGAGATATTCGCTTATACCTTTACTGGTATTAAAGGACAGCGATTGTACTACGATGCTCTCAGTGAAGGATTTTCCGGTGATCTATCTGTTACTGTCAGAGATGGTGAGCAGCTTTACGTTTCCACAAGTGTAAATTCTGATTTCTTCTTTGCTTCGCCTTTTCCAGAAACGGGTACTTACTCACTAGTGGTGCAAAGTTCAGGTTTTGGTGAAGGTGAAACTGTGGATGGGTTTAGCTTCCAGCTATTAGATGTTGGAGCTAACACTTTGAGCTTTAATACACCTTATACAGGCACTCTTACAGGTGAAGCGAAATCATATAGCTTCCCAGGTACAGTAGGACAAAGATTATTATTTGATAGCCTCACTGATGGTTCATCTTCAGTTAGCTGGAAAGTTTACTTTGATGATCCTTTTATACCTGTTGCATCTGGTGACGTGAATTCTGATGTTGAATTTACATTAAACTTTCCTTTTGATGACACTTATACATTAGTTATTGATGGATTTGGCGACTACAATTTCCAAGTAGTTAATCTCGGCACAACTGAATCTTTAAATTTCGACACACCCGTTGCAGGGACAATTGATAGTCCAAATGAACAAGATGTCTACTTTTTTACTGGCAGTGTTGGACAGCGTTTATATTATGATGCTCTCAAGAACGACTTGTCAGATAATGTCCGTGTTCGCCTGTTTACTCCATCAGGGCAAACTTTCCTTAGCCAAGATGCAGACTTTGACAGTATCATAGCTCCACTCACTGAAGATGGTACTTACAGACTATTTTTAGAGATAGATGATAGTAATTTTGGTGGATCTTTTACACCGGGAGATTATCAATTTCAGCTATTGGATGCAACCACATCAACTGCTAGCTTTGATACACTCATCAGTGGGACTCTTTCTCCTGGTTTAGAAACAGATGTATATAGCTTTATTGGCACAGCAGGACAGGATTTAATTTTCGATAGCCTGACGGATGCTGCGCCTTCAGCTAGCTGGACACTTTATGCTGATGATCCGTTTATACCTGTTGCGTTTGGTGGCAATATTAGTTCTGATTTTAGAGTGACTTTGGCTGTTGATGAGACTTACGTGTTAGTTATTGATGGGTCTAGTGAAACTGAGGTTAACTACAGTTTTCAGATTACTAATATTAGTGCTAGACAGGTTATTGATGGTACTCCCGGTAGAGATACTTTAACTGGAACTGATGCGAACGAGACTATTACTGGTTTCCAAGGCATTGATGTTCTCACAGGTGGCTTGGGTAAAGATATCTTCCGCTATACCAGTATTGTCGATGGGGGCGATCGCATTACTGATTTTACCCCAGGTAGCGATCAAATTGACTTGAGTGGCGTGCTAACAAGCCTTGGTTATGGCGGCACAAATCCCATTGCTGATGGATATGTGCAGTTTGGTTCTAGAGGACAAAATAGCAGTTTCGTCAAAATTGATCCCGATGGTTTTGATGGTTCTGGAAAAGCTAGAAACTTCATCTTAGTAGAAGATATTGATGTTGCTACTTTGAGCAATTCTGATAATTTTCTTTTATCTGTTGCGTAAACTTTTTGAGGACAAATCTATGAAAAAAATCTTCCGTTCATTTACCTTGGTTAGTGCTAGTTTTGCTTTGAGTTTTGCTAGTACTGGCTTTAACTTAGCTCAAGCTGCAACTGTTAATTACACCTTTCAAACCTCCATTGATTCTGGCTCTCTATTAGGCAATACCTATTCTGGCTCTTTGAGTTATGACGACTCTAGCCTAGTTGGTTCTGGCTCAGAGTTCATCGATGTCTCTGCGGTTTCTTTTGACTTTCAAGGAGTGAACTATACAACAGCTAACAACCCAACAGTAGCTTTTATTGACGGGAATTTTTTAGGGTTAAATTTTTCTCCTGTTCCTCTGTTCTCTTTTATTGCTAATCCTGATTTTGCAGAAGCTTACTTTACCTATGATCTTGGTAACGGCAATGCTGGGACAGGTAATGTTGTTTATACTCTAGAATCAACTTCCATACCTGAGTCTACCAATGTTTTAGGATTATTAGGTTTAGGCGTTTGGGGTATGGGTTATTGGTTGAAGCGGGGAGTTAGAGCAATGTAAAATGCTGCAATAGATGAGATACAATTAACCGCAGATGTACGCAGATAGACGCGGATGATTATGCAATATTTTAGCCTAGTCACGCCAGTAGCCAGTAGCTTGGGTTAAGCGCAGCGCAACCCAACATGGATCTTAAAAACCCAACATAGATTAAGGTGTTGGGTTTCTCTATGTACCCTTCTCCTGTCGGAGACGCTACCGCGAACGGGATCTTGCTACAACCCAACCTACTTTTAATGCAGCATTTTAGCCTTGCCACGCCACTAGTTACTATTAAGTCTCAAAAATAGACTAATACTAATTAAACTATTAATCAGCCTGCCTACTGAAAATTAATCATATAGATGAGAGATTATCACAAGATAGAAATTTTAGAATGCGGTGAACCACTTGTGGAGATTCCTTTAGAAATGTTTGCCGTGGAATCTCCCCATCCTTATCAAAAATTGGGTGCGACTTATGGCAAATATTCTCCTTATCATCTACGTCAAAGTGTAGTTAACAATTTAATCACGGCACAAAATTACTTACAGTTATTAAGTCCCAGCTGGCGTATCCAAATTTTTGACGCATATCGCCCGGTAGAAGTACAGCAGTTTATGGTAGATTACAGCTTCGCTGCGGAGGTGCGAGAACGGGGGTTAATTGTAGGTAGTTTGTCTCCCCAGCAACGCCAAGAAATTTGGCAAGCCGTTTATGAAATTTGGGCTATACCTAGTCTGGATGAAAAAACTCCGCCTCCTCACAGTACAGGTGCAGCCGTCGATGTGACTTTGGTGGATGATGGTGGACAAGTTGTGAATATGGGTTCGCTGATTGATGAATTGTCAAAGCGATCACATCCCGACTATTATGTAAATCATCCACATTCAGACGCTCCACAATATCATGCTCATCGGCAATTGTTGTATGATGTGATGTCAAAAGCTGGTTTTCAACGTAACCCTAAAGAATGGTGGCATTTTTGTTTCGGTGATCAAATGTGGGCTTGGCTAAGTCATGAAACTACAGCTCGTTATGGTCGATGGTAAAATTAGCTATGTCAGCAGTTGCTAATCGTTAACACTCACGAGTTGGGGTAGATGAGCAACGGGAACATCTAAAAAGTAAGCAAGTACTTGCCGTCGCCAAGCATCATACAGTACTGGCAAATCATCGATTTCCACACCAATAGCTTTTTGACTCAGCAACCAATGATCTCTAAGATAAGGATTGCGACGACGTTGTCCTTCTTCATCTGCTTCTAGGAGTTGGGCAATTAAATCCTCTTTCTCTGCTGGCGAGGCTTGAGCAAATTTACGTTGCCACCAATCCACAATTCCCAACCGATGAACGGCTTCATCTGGCACAATTCTTTCTGCCGCAAACTTAGCTGAATCTGGGTCATTAATTTTGCTAGTACGGCTATTGAGAAACAGCGTAGCCACAATATGCAGTTCGTAGTGCAACTCAAACGCTAAAAAGCCTTGCCAATTACGAATGGGTAAATCACCCATATAATCCCAATGCTTTTGCACTTGCTTTTGAATATCGGGAATGGGGTTACGTCCAGAGATAGCTTGCGCTCTTAAACGAGTATTTTCAGCGTGTGCGCCATCATCCCCGATTTGTCTACTTAAAAATAGCTGTAGTTCCGCGTCGGGAAGCATACCGATAACTTTAGCACAGACTTGCACAATAAATAAGTCATGCGCTGCACCAGCAACCCGAAAGTGGTAGAAATTCTCTCGTTCTTCTAAAGTTGCGGGGGGTCTAGATGCAAGCGATCGCGCTTTGGGCAAGTGAGGAGCGTACTGATCAAGCAATTTATCAAAAATTTCCACTTCTAAGTCAGTAGTCCAAGCTGGACGAGTCAATATTGCCGTCATAAAATTTCCTATGAATGTGGGATATAGTATTTTTTGCCCCGTTGAGTAATCTCTTCGCCGCTAAGTTTAGGGTAAACCATAACCATTCTTTGCATTCCGGTGCTAATTATTTGTTATCGATATTCTAAACTAGAATACCAATTCAGGCGATCGCCCAACTACGGTTTATCTGTCTGCTCAATTCAGTCTATGGGAGATGGGTAATCACACTTTTGCCCAAACCATGTTGCAGGATGATCGCATTAATCCTGATAATTTTGATGTGTCAACGCCCCCCAATCTCATTGATTACTTCGATAACCCATCCAATCGATTAATTTATCAAGTACGAATTCCATCGATTTGGAAAGATATGTACAACTGAACCAGAACACGCCAATTTGAGCAACGAAGATGATAATTGTGGCGACAGTACCAAGATTTTTCGTATGCATGATATTGGCGATGATACTAAACAGAATAAATCCAGAAAATATAGATATACCAACACTCACAAGTAAGATGCTCAACTGCAATACCAAGACTGAAAAATCTCGCAATTTACTGATAATTCCAGGAGCCACTTCTTTTAAGATATTAGTGAGCGGACTTTTTTTGCCAATGGTTTCTATGCCATTGGTGATATCCGACCCTGTGATTATTAAGATAAAAAAACAACCAAGGAGTATCAGATACCAACTGTGCATAGGAAATGGGGAAACAAATGATGAAAGAGCTACTAACACAAATACCCATTCACCAACAATATAAAAATCATTAATAAAAGGTAGTAGTATTTTACCTGTTTTGTTTAATCTTTCGGCTATATTGTTATATGACTCAACTCTTTGATTCATAATATGATCAGGAGATGGCGTATTATGAGGATATATTCGCGCTCCTCTAGCTACTGCCTGTGGAAAAGTTGCAAAAAAGGAGATTAATGAGATGGTCCAGAGTAAATAATCAGGATTTGTTCTAGAAATCGTATTTATATCTGCTCTATCACCACTGATGGTAAAGGGAAATGCTGAAAATAATCCTTGTTTTTGCAATTGATCTAAATGTGACTCTAGGTTATAAGCACTGCCATAAATGAGTAGAAAGGCAAAAAATGTGATAAATAAATAGTAGAGAAGAGTCGCCCGTACAAATTTCCAATTACGGTGATAACACTTACGGATGAATACGAAAATTATAAATAGAGAGTAGATGTAATAGCAGAGAACTCTTAAATCTAATGGATTTGATTTTCTTGTCCAAGTAAATTGTTCTCTAGTTGTTGCTATTCCCTTGGAAGTTTTACACAAGGCTTTGCTGATCACTGTATTACCATCAGCACTAATAGTTCCTACGGCCTCATGTACACCTCCTGTGCTTGTCGTGTAAACAAACTTGATTTTTTGTCCATCTATGCTTCCCTTGAGAGTAACCCCATTTCCTAACATTTCAGGGGCAAATTGGAATTGTTTACCTTTCTGAGTAACTTTAAATTCATCAGTAAAATCCCCCAAAACACCAGGAGGATTTTGAGCGATACAACCTCTTGAATCAACTTTTGTCCAAGGTTTTCTAATAATCCATGTGCCTGTTAAATCTATCTGATTTGCTGTTGCTGTTGTCGCATTAGCAACTTCATATTGACCCAAAAAACTATAACAACTGGTCAAATTAAAGCTCAGAAAACTACAGAGCAAAATAGCGATCGCCCTGCGCCAAAAAACATTATTGTTAACCAATAAAAATGTATTTATAAAAGTAATAATAAAACGCAATTTCCCCATGATAACAACCAGAGATAAAGACTCAATTATTTATGTGTTAACGCCATTAACAAATGAGTAAACTATGTTTTAA
Organism: Nostoc sp. TCL26-01; assembly: GCF_013393945.1. Taxonomy (NCBI): domain Bacteria; kingdom Bacillati; phylum Cyanobacteriota; class Cyanophyceae; order Nostocales; family Nostocaceae; genus Nostoc; species Nostoc sp. TCL26-01. Next base: position 1,840,860 of record NZ_CP040297.1, on the reverse strand, counting down.
AGCGATCGCACTTTGTTTGAGAGAATTGTTTTTTAAAGCGATCGCTCCCCTTGCTATAGGTGAGATGGAAGAATCAATCTTGACTGGCTTGCTAATTAGTTAGTTGGTGAACAGGTAATTTTTAGTTTGTCTTGCACTGTTCCTGTCCATACCGGATATTCGAGACTCGCTTGGTATAGTTTTACATCACTTTCCCCACTTTTGAGCTTCCATTTATTGTTACTGGAAATATCGCGTAAAGCTACTCCAGACCATTGCCAATCAACGAATCCAAGTGGAACTGGAATTGACTGAGGAAGCTTAGACCACCACATTACGTACATCCGAAAAAATTGGCTCGTCGATACTTCATTCCCCGTGGACAAAGCAACTTGAGGACTGTCTGTAATAGAAGAGAGCCACCAACTATCTTGGAATGAGACTTTCGATTCCGGATAGGGAAATTTGGCATCTAGCAAATTACTTCCTTGAAATTGACACAATTTTCTTTCCGAAACATTCTTTATTGATGCACTGACAATCTGAACCCAAATTAACTTTCCTTCTTTACTAAGAGAGGAATCATCAAATGTGACCTTTCCATCGAATGCAACTCCAACAGGGTTGCCCAAAATATTAGAAATATCTCCGAGTGTTCTTTTTTCACCGAACCGTAAACACTCCCCATTAAATCCGACCTCATCATCGCATTGTCCAATATCTACTTTGTTTGTACTATTTGTTCTTTTTATATACCCAGAAATTGGTCCTGCTATATCAAAAAATGTCTTGGCTGAGGCTCTTTCTCCATTAGTTAGTTCATATGAATAATTTACCTCTAATGACTTTCCGGGGGTGATCCAAAAAAACCTTGCCGAAGACTTTGTAAAGTCCGTAGGAATTTTTTTGCCTTCAGAATATGTCGTGGGAGAAGGTGTATAACCGCCCACAGTATTTCCAGGTACCATCCATGTTTGCTTTTGGATCGATTCTGGACTTATCGATGCTGAATAGGATACGGTAAGTTCAATCTTCTGACCTACAATAACTTTCTGGGTTTTATCCGTAACATCTTTATCTTCAAAAAATATTCTTAGAGATGCTGGTTTTGGTAAAGGCTCTTTCTCAGCAGCCTTCGCATCGCTAACACAGGCGGGAATAAGAGCCTGGGCTGGTTTTTCTTTTGAATAAGTAATGTGGTTGCTGTTACACACCACGTCTCTTGGTGTGGCGGAGGTTCCAGTTTTCTCACTTACTAGCACTTTCTTATCTAATTCTTTTGTAGCTACCAGATTAGAGTTATCATTAATTGCTGCACTTGTTTTTGGTGTAACTCGGAACTCAAATAAATTTCGTCCAAGATGGCCTTCAATAACTGTGAATCGAGCAAAAATACCGGGTTTAATTTCTGCCCAACGTGATGGTGACGAATCTTGAGAAGGCGGAAGCAGACGCGGTAGCCCGTCGCCTGTTGGCTCATAAAGCAGATCGGGTAATCTTTCGGCAGAAATTGTCTGATCTGCAAGGGTTTGGCGTGCTTGTCGCAGTTGCAGTACAAGTTTTCCTGGCGCTCCAGATTGTCTAAGCATATCATCAAAGGATGGTATTCCAGGGACTAAGCGGTATTGGTTATAGGTATTCTCAATCTGTCGCAGGTAGTCCCCTTCTAGTCCTTTTTCATACTCAGGGATAAGCTTGTGAATTAAAGCTTGATCCTGTGATGGCCATTGTTTCAAGGGAAGACCTGCCTGAATCCGCCATGAATCTGCATTGAGTGTAGCAGGGACAATCCCTTGCAGAGTACCACGGGACAGCAAAGCACCGATCGCAGGTGCTTGTTTTCCCATCAAGGGAGCAAGTTTATAGGGTAGCCCTTGCCCTGGCGCATGGATAGAAAATTGGGTGCAATAAGCTATCACATCAAGACTGTAATCCCCTGGAGGTAAAGGCTTTTGAAGGTCTTCAGCAGAAGTAATCGTTAATTTCTGTGGGTGAAAATCTTTAACTTGATCGGAAACATCTGGATAGGCTGTCTTTTGGTCTAACAGCAGTGGTGAACCAACTCCCACTGCTTCCCCAATTTCTTTAATAACAGCAGTTTTAGCTATCTCTATAGGATTTCCACCAGGTACACCAGGAATTTGAATAGGAATGTTGGGCAGATCGAAGAAACCTGCAATTTTTTGTTTGTCCTTCTGAGAAGTGCTAGTTTCATCCGCAGCTAGGGCAGTAGTACTTGGTGGTAAGGCTGCATTAACGATTTCGTCTTTGTTCAAAAAACTATAACAACTGGCTGAGTTAAAGCTCAGAACGCCACAGAGTAGGACAGAGAGAGTCCTTCGCAGAAAAACAGCATTTGTAACAAATAGAAAAGTAATAATACCAATAAAAATCAAACGGAGCGATCGCATATCGAAGCTTTAATAGACTGAATAATATCTAAAGTGACAATACAATGCTGCTCTAGATTTAGTCCAGTAATTTTACAGTTCTTATTAGATGTGCTTTATTTACCTAATATTAACCGTATCATCGCTGAGTGAATCGCAGTCAACTGCCGAACAATCACTACCGAAAACTTCTTTTCCCGATCTTCAACGAGGGTCTGACCAGTTTTTTTTCAACAATTCTCTAAAAGCCTTTTGATAAAAGACTTACAAGCTTAACTTGTCAACAAAGGTTTTTATGCTTCAGTTCTAGACTTGTAAAATGTAAACAGCAAAAAATTCTGCTATTTTTATGACTGTAGAACTCCAGACTGAAAAAAACAAGTTACAGGCAAGCACTAACATCCAGATTCATCAAGAAACAGAAACAGAAAAAATTCTCTGTTCTCATTGTCAACGCACCGCTACGAACGGAATCAAATGTAAGGGGATTTGTGTAGCTGACAATGACTATTAAGATAATTCGTAATTCGTAATGACGCTCGTTCGCTCTTAGCGTCTCCCCTTGGGAGAAGACTCGCTAACGCTACGCTAACGTAATTCGTAATTGCCACTACAAATACTATAGCGTTTCCTAATCTGCTGAGGTACTGAGTACACCGCTAATGAAATTGGGCAATCTCCGCGTTCCTCTGCGTTTTCCTCTGCATTCCTCTGTCTTGAAAAGTTTCCTACGGCGGGAAACCCGCCTACAGAACTTTTCGCTGCGTTTAAAAACATTGATTCTGTACCTCACTTAACTGGGAAACGCTATATTGCCTATTGCCTCTCTCAGCTACATAATCTATTTTGCACGACTACTTAAATAATCAGGTTCGAGATTTTTATGTCTGTGGATGGGGGTTGGAGGTGAAATCGGCACCTATGGTTGTGGTGGGGGATCAGCCAAAGGTAACAAATATGGAAGCCGAAACAGACACTCACTCCAACACAGCAAGGCATAACCTATCACTAGCACCAAGTCTTTACGGAATTGCCAATACGATTCGTCTCACAGGCTGGATTACTTTGTGGGTACAGTTAGCATTAGCTGTAGTTGCTCTTTTAACTCTACTATTTGCTCTCACGGGTAAAAGCTTTAGCAATCAACCCAGTTCGACTTTAGGCATTGGGATATTTTGGGCTATGTGTGGGATTGTAGCTCTATTATTTAGTGTCTATTGGGATTTTCGTTACACTCACATTGGTAAACAATTGGCAAATCCTAATCCAGCCTTACATCCTAGCAAGGCTGATACTATTAGAGCCGTTCAACTTGGTATAATTGTCGGTCTATTAGGAATGCTATTAACCTTAGTTGGCGCAAGTGCCACCTTGGGGGTATTCATTGCCAAATCCCTTTCTCAACCGCCAGGAGTAGCCATTACTGATCCCAACAAAATTATCCGAGCATTAGATGTATTTGTCATGGTGGCAAACATCAACGGGATTGTTGCTCATTATATAGGTACTGTAGCCTCTATGTGGCTCTACGAGCGAGTGCATCAACATTAAAAGGCGAATAATGGTTTCTTTGTTCGTGTAGAGACGTTGCAGTGCAACGTCTCTACATGATGTGCAACATTTCTTGACATAACTGGCGAAAATGATCACCTCGGACTTCAAAATTAGGATATTGGTCAAAACTAGCACAGGCAGGTGATAGTAAAACTACTGCTGCTTGATACTGTTTAGCTAGTGTAGCAGAACGACTCACAGCCTTATCCATCGTTTCGACAATTTCGTAATTAGTATAATTAATCTCTTGTAAACGCTGGGCAAAAGCATTTGCTGCTGCACCAATGAGTAAAACGGCTGCGGCTTGAGTTTGAATTTTTGCCAACCAACCACTATCATCTCCTGGTTTAGCTTCACCACCAGCAATCAAAATCGCTGGACTTTTCACAGATGCTAGTCCCACTTCGGCTGCATCGTAGTTAGTGGCTTTGCTGTCGTTAATAAAGTCAATGCCTTCCCAGGTACAGATGTGTTCTAAACGATGAGGAACGCCGGGGAATTCTCGCACAGCTTGCTCTATGGCATCAGGAGTAATATTGGCTAAACGGGCTGCGGCTACCGCCATGAGGAGGTTTTGCTGATTATGCGCTCCTACCATCCGTAAAGCTGAGGCAGAAACTATCTGTTGTGATGGTGCGTTTGGCTGTAATTTTTCCACAACCCAGCCATCTTCAATATAGAAACCTTTCTCACTCACCAGAAATTCTTGACCTTTGACACTTGTCCAATAGGCATCTGGCCAGTGACTTACACCTAGTTTAGCCAAATATGGATCATCACCATTGAATATTTGTAAATGAGATTGGCGCAGTAACTTGGCTTTGATGTCGTAGTAATTTTCTAAAGTCTTATGACGAGCTAAATGATCTGGTGTAAAAGTAGTCCAAACACCGATATTCGGGGCTAAGGTAACTGAGGATTCTATTTGATAACTACTGATTTCGCCAATCACCCAGTCGGGGAGTTTTTCGGCTAGGGCAACTTCACAAGCTGCATAACCAATGTTACCGCAAGCAGGAGCATCAAACCCGGCTGCTTGAAAAATTGCAGCGATTAAAGCCGTAGTTGTTGTTTTACCGTTAGTGCCGGTAATGGCTACCCAAGGAATTGCTGATAAGTTGCGCCAAGCCAACTCCATTTCGCCAATGGTTTCTATGCCCAGTTCTCGCGCTTTGACTAACACGCGAATATCCCAAGGAACGCCGGGACTAACAACTATTAAATTGGGTAAATCATCATCCAGTTGCAGTGAATGTGCCAATTTAACTATGATTTGCTCTTGGGCGAGTTCTTGTTGTTGCTGGAGAAGGTTTGCGGAGGTGTTACTGTCACTCAGCACTACCTCCCAACCTTCCCGTTTCAACAATCTCGCCGCAGCAACACCGGACTTTCCTAATCCAATTACAGAAGCTCTTGGCATAGACTGTAGCAGAGTTCCCTGGTTAAGCACTCATTATCGTAGCGCTTATTGGCTAAAATTACACCACTTTTTGTTGCTTTAGGCTACAGATTTTTGACGATCGCTCCAAAATCAGCTAGCACACGAGCATGATTTCGCAGCAATCCTAGCAAATGTAATCTATTTTGCTTAATTTCTGGATTTGGGTCAATGACTAACACACTATCAGCGCCATCAAAAAAGCTACTCACTGTCGGGGCAATATTTTCTAACCCGGCGACTAACAGTTGATAGTTACGTGACTGTTGGGCTGCTTGGGTTTGTGGTACTAGGTTGACTAAACCATCATAGAAAGCTGATTCGGACGACTTTTGAAATAATTCTGTCCGCACTAAATTTGTTGGTTCTAGCTGTTTAGTATCTAAATCACCTTGGGCTGCTAGGCGTGTGGAACGATTCACAGTTTCGTAGATTTTGTCTAGTGTACCATCTGTGCGGATTTGTTGTAGGTATAGGGCGCGATCGCGCACGTCTAGTAAATTCTGTAATGCTCTGTCTGTATACTCTGAGTCATTCTCTCCCAAAACTGCATTCACTAAGTCGTAGTCAATTTGTTTTTCTTCTTGGAGTAAGGTCCGGATACGTTGCAGGAAGAAATCGTTTAACGCTGTTATTAATTGCGCTTGGTCTTTGTGATATTTGGCAGCAAAATCGGTAGCTATTTGTCCTAGTAAGCTGGCTAAATTAATCTGCAAATTAGCAGCCCAAGTAATGTTAACAATAGCGTTAGCTGCACGACGCAAAGCAAAGGGATCAGAGGAACCAGTGGGGATCAAACCCAAACCAAAGATACTCACTAAAGTATCTAATCGATCTGCCAAACCCACCACTTGACCTGTGAGAGTTTGAGGTAATATATCATCTGCTCCTCGTGGCAGATAATGTTCTAAAATTGCTGTGGCAACCTCTGGAGCTTCGCCACTGGCTAGAGCATACTTTTGTCCCATAATTCCCTGTAATTCGGGGAATTCATAGACCATTTGAGTAACTAAGTCAGCTTTACATAATAAAGCAGCTCTGTGGATATTTTGACTATCTCTTTCCCCTAATTGCAATTGGCTAGTAATCTGTGCGCCAATCTTGACTATGCGATCTACTTTGGCACGCAGAGATCCCAAATCTTCTTGAAAGGTGACTGTTTCTAATTGGGGTAAATAACTTTCTAAACTCTTGGATAAATCTGTTTTATAAAAAAATTGTCCATCTGCCAATCTGGCACGGATGACTCGTTCATTTCCGACAGCGATAATTGCTGATTTGCTGGGATCTCCATTGGAAATTGTCACAAAATATGGTAGAAGTTCCTTAGTATTACCTGCTTTAAACACTGGAAAATAACGCTGGTGACTGACCATTACCGTTGTCGTCACCTCTGTGGGTAAATCTAAAAATTCTGACTCAAATTTACCGATGACGCAGGAAGGCCATTCAACTAAGTTTGTTACTTCTGCCAACAAATCGGGGTAAATTTCTGTATACCCAGATAGCTGCTCAACTGCGGCTTGGACTTCTTGTTGAATCGTGGCTGTGCGTTCTTGGGGATCAACGACTACGTAAGCATCGCGCAGTGTATCGACATAATCAGTAGCTTTGTGAATGGTCACAGGTTCTGGATGTAAAACCCGATGAGCCACAGAAATGCGATCGCTTTTCACACTCAGCGAACCATTCACCAATTCAATGGGCAAAATTGCCTCATCCAACAAAGCCACTAAAGAGCGAATGGGACGGGAGAACCTGACATCGCCATCACCCCAACGCATTAACCGCTTACCTTCTAATTGATCAATCCAAGTCGGGACAAGTTCGCTGAAAATTTCTGCTACAGGACGACCGAGAGTTTTCTTCTGGACAAACACAAATTCCCCTTTATCCGTCGGGCGCACTGTCAAAGCCGTAATTTCTACCCCTTGCTTTTTGGCAAATCCCACGGCGGCTGGAGTTGGTTGACCATCTTTAAAGGCTGCTTGGGCGGGAGGGCCTTTGATTTCTTCTTCTGTGTCTGGCTGTTGGGATGGCAGACCTTTGATTAGTACTGCCAAGCGTCGGGGAGTACCATAAACTGCTACAGATTCATAAGTGAGGCTATGAGCTGCTAAACTCTGAGGAATGAGCGATCGCCACTGCGCCATAGCATCACTAAGAAAACTTGCAGGTAGCTCTTCTGTTCCAACTTCCAATAAAAACCCAGGCATAGGACTCTATCTATTTTTAACTTTGCGTAGCTTCACTTTATCAAGAAAGGCAGAAATCAATTCAACTCGTCACAGCCAGAGTAACGCCAATTTAAACCTGGGGACTGGGGAATGGGGTAAGAGGGATACAGGGGTGCAGGGGAGAAAAACTGCTTAAATTACTCCCTCACTCAGCACTCATTGCTCGGCACTTAACACTCCCATACTAGATTTTTTTATCTCATCAGGAACTTACATAGTATTTTCTTCATCGTAGTAGATCAGTATTTAATTAAGTATTTTTTCACTTTTTATAATTATGGTAATATGCTGATAATTTAACAAAATTTACATAATTTATGTTGTGAAAATGCTATGTATTCCTAAATATAGGATGCCGATTTGATTTTTATTGACTTCACCTTTGCCGTCACATAAAAAATCAGTACGCTCTCAAAAGCTTCTTACCTACTTCCCACTCTTGATTGCCTACTCTCTGCTTACACCAATTAGCCTAGTCATCAAATCGGATTGCTACACAGACAATTTTTTGTACTGCTAGTCTCCTGGTGGAAAAAAGTCTAGGATATCTGCTAATAATTTATGCTTAAAAATGCTTAAATTAAAATAAAAATCCAACTAAAGTTTAAAGATTTGATAAACCATCAGTAAAAACCACAAAAAAACTAGACATAAAGCTACAATATAGTTTAAACCACTGAAAGCATCAATAAAAACACCCAAGGAAATCTGTTGTTTTAATAATTCAAAAGTAGAGTACATCAACACTATGTTTTGAAATTGCATACATGAAATAATCTACTTACTGTTATGTGTTACCACAATACAGCACATATAAATCAATGGTGTATGTTGTCAGCATTTTGATATAAAATCTATCACTAACTGCATAGTATTAAGTCTTCTACTGATACTTGGTTAATGTTGCAACACGCTAAATGATTTGAAAATAGCTCTACAAATTTTATGAACAGATCATGCACATCCTGATTTATTCTTATAACTATTATCCAGAGCCAATAGGCATCGCACCTCTGATGACTGAACTGGCAGAGGGTTTGGTAAAAAAAGGTCATCAAGTGCGGGTAATTACAGGAATGCCAAACTACCCCCAACGGGAAATTTACGATGGATACAAGGGTAAATGGTATGTTACAGAACAAAAAAATGGGGTAACAATCCAGCGTAGTTACCTCAGAATTAAATCTAAACCAAATCTACTTGACAGACTGCTATTAGAATTAAGTTTTATATTTACTAGCTTGCCACAAGCCTTTAACGGCAAAAAACCGGATGTAATTCTCCTAACAGTACCACCATTACTAGTGTCATTACCTGCAACCTTACTGGGGTGGTTTTACAAATGTCCTGTAGTACTCAATGTACAAGACATTCTCCCCGAAGCTGCAGTCCGTGTGGGCTTAATGACTAATAAATTAATGATTCGGTTTTGTGAAATTATAGAAAAATTTGCCTATAAAAATGCGACAAAAATTAGCGTAATTGCTGATGGTTTCCGAGAAAATCTTATCAATAAAGGAGTCAATCCCAAAAAGATTGCCTGTATTCCTAATTGGGTTAATGTAGATTTTATTCGCCCTTTAACGAAGAACAATCCCTGGCGAACTACTCATCAATTAAACGGTAAATTTGTCGTGATGTACTCCGGTAACATCGCACTTACCCAAGGTTTAGAAACAGTCATCGCAGCAGCATCATACTTGCGCCACATTCCCGATATTAGTTTTGTCATTGTTGGCGAATCCACAGCTTTAGCCAGATTGCAGAAATACTGCTTATCCTGTGGAGCCGATAATGTATTACTTTTGCCATTGCAACCACGAGAACAATTGCCACAAATGTTAGCAACGGCAGATGTAGGATTGATTGTCCAAAAAAGTAACGTGATTGCCTTTAATATGCCTTCTAAGATCCCACTAGTATTAGCTTCTGGAAGGCCAGTTGTCGCCTCGGTTCCTGCTATTGGTACAGCAGCTAAAGTGATTGGCGCAAGTGGCGGTGGTTTAATTGTCGAGCCAGAATCACCAGAAGCCTTAGCCGCAGCAGTGCTGGAGATATATAATAATCCAGCATTAGCGACCAAGTTAGGTGATAAAGGTAGACAGTTTGCAGAAGAAAATTTTTCTTTTGAACAAGCAATAGATCAATATGAAAACTTATTTTTTGAGCTATTAGGTAAAACGTTGCCAAATTTAGCTCGTGTGACAAAATTGGTAGAGAAAAAATCTGTCAAAATTTAACATCTATATTAAACGTAAGATTGTTAGTTTAATTAGGTGCTGTCTGTAATTCCATGATTTTGATATTTGTCGGGCTTTTTTAGCAACTCATAGCGTATTCTATATTAAAATGGCATAACCTAATATCAAGATATTAGGACTAGCAGTAGGTTGGGTTGAGGCTTTGGGAAACCCAACACCAATAAGTAGTCGCACAAAATTAAATTCATTTGTGAAGAGAGGGAACAGGTTACAGGTTACAGGTTACAGGAAGACGATATGTGTAATTAATTTTGTTTAGGTACTTATCCATACTGATTTTTTCTTATCCTGTTACTTGTTACCTATTACCTATCTATCCAGCCAGATTTCTAAATACATCTACTGTCTGATATTTGATATTTTTAATTGTTAAACTAGCTAGGGACGAGAGGATTTGTAAATAACACAGATAAAAAATGCAATTAGCACCTCTGTTGCCTATTATCTATCGCTTACTCCAACCAACTTTCCCTAACTGCCTTTGGCATGGCGATCGCACATCGAAAGCGATCGCGCTTACCTTTGATGATGGCCCCCATCCCCAGTACACACCTCAAGTCTTAGAAGTTCTAGACCACTACAACATTACAGCCAGCTTCTTTTGGTTAGGTGCTTGTGTCAACCGTTCACCAGAAATTGCCAAAGCTATTAGCGATCGTGGTCACTGGATAGGCTTGCATGGTTACGATCATCGCTCTTTCCCTATGCTATCAGCAACAGCCCTGAAAGAAAGTTTAGAAAAAACCCAAATAGCCATCTACAATGCTTGTAATTTACTACCAGAAAAAGTGCGTGATGTCAGACCTCCTAATGGTTTGTTTACACCTAAAATTTTAGATTTATTTCAGCAATGGCAATATCGTCCAGTCATGTGGAGTGTCGTCCCAGAAGACTGGGTTAGGCCAGGGGTAATTAAGGTAGTCCAGCGAGTACAAAAGCAAGTACAAAACGGCTCACTAATTGTTTTACACGATGGTGTTTGTGGTGGACAAGATGTAGCTGCAACAATTAAAATACTCATCCCGCAACTACTACAACAAGGCTACAAATTTGTCACTATTGATGCTTTATGGCAGCAGTTATAGGTAATACTAATTTAATTGTGTTGCCAGAGTACCTGTTACCCATTTTCTTAGGTACTTTTCGCCTCTGGTTGTGCGCTTAATTCAGCTTCAGAACTATCGGCTGAAGCTGTTTCTTCAGTCCCCAAAATATCATGTATTTCATTCAAGGAAGTGGGTTGAGGTACAGACTCAGATAAAGATTGATTTGTGTACTCAATTAAGTCTTCTACTTGACAATTCAAAGCTTTGCAAAATCTAATTATTCTTTCAATATGGTCTGTCCCAGTGCGCCCACTTTCCCAGTTTTGGATAGTGCTTTCAGTTACACCGACAAGACGCGACAGTTCCAACTGCGTTAACCCTGCTTTCTCACGCAGCAAAGCAATTCTTGGTTTTGGCTTTTGTTTCACAGCTACAGCACTTTAAAATGTGATCCTACTTATAGTCGTAGATCCTAGCACCAAAGAAAACCTACACTATCAGATCACTTAAAAAATTTAGTTTGGTTTTTTTAATCTAAAAATAACATTCTGTTAAATTAATTCTACTTATATTAAAAATAACCTACTTCTGCAAAGCCAAGGTCATGAGTCATAGGTACTGGATAATCGGCAATAGGTTACATCTATGTGTACTGCGTTCTGGTAAAAATCAGATGAGATGCTGATATCTTGGATTTTACTGTAGTGAAAGATATCATTAGACACTAACTAATACAGAATAGGGGAAATAAGACTACGCTTTTCAACAGTTAAAAAACTAAGTATATAAATCTTTTGACTATTGACTTTGGTGTAGCTGTACTAGATATGATTAGTTGCTTGCAATTGAATTTCTAAATAAGCTCGTAACCACAAGTCAGAAAATGACCAAATACAAAACTGATTAGCAGCTTCGATAAAATCTTCTTGCTGATGAGTAATAATTGCATCTAATTTATAATGCCTAAGACATACTAGCTCTACAGCAGATTCAAAATCTTTCAGGGGTGAATAGCGGGCTTGTTGCAGTAGATTTTTGTCAACAGCACAGATTTGCATTTTCTGTTGCAACCAATCAGCTATCATCTCAGGAATTTGATGTTGTCCTAAACAGTAAGCGTAAGTAGAAATTTTTTGCAAGCCAACATTTGTCAGGTGAATTTGAATTGATGGATGTGATTTTTCTAGTAATTCTCTAACATCCTCTGTCAAATCAGTGCGATTCATCACAGCGTTTAAAATTAAATCAGCATCAACTAAAATTTTCAGCACCTTTAGTTTCCCTCATAAAATGAGCAATGTAGTACGAAAAGCTAGTAAAACTACATTTGCTTGCTATGCCTATAACTGCATTTTTGTCAATCAAGTAACTTGTTTACTTGCTAGCAGAGGCAAAACAACAATATGCGAAATTAAGTCCTATTTACATACAACTTGCAAAATCGTCATTTCGGTAAAAATCTAAAACTTAGAAACCACATATTAAGCCGAGACGACGATTAATCATAATTTCCAGTTCCCAATTTTAAGCTGGTGTTTTTACTCTGAGCAGAACAAAAAAACCGACTTTTTCAGAAGTCGGATATCTCAGCGTGTCAATTTCTACAAATCAAATCTGACTGCTATACTGACTACTAAAAATGTCACCATTACTCATTCATATTTCTGTATGTTGCCACTGCGGAAGGTGATATCCGATTAAGGTAGCGGAAAATCCAATATTTAAAGATTGTGTCTAAAATTACAGGGAAAGTAGCAATAAATAAGAAAATAAAGTCTCTATTTGCTGGGAGTCCCCAGTGACGAGATATACCTTCTAGAATTACCTCCCAACCGTGGGGAGAGTGAAAGCCGACAAAGACATCAGTAAACAAAATAATAATAAATGCCTTGGCACTGTCACTCAATCCATAGACGACATTATCAAAAAATTCTTTGATAACGGCGATAGAAGATTTGCTCACCAAAAGTAACCAAATGAATGCAGCAACAGAAAAAATATCAGCAAAAACATTTTTGATAGCATTAGAACTCTCCCCACGAAACTCTTTCGCTACTTCTTGAGCTTTTGCTTGCATCTTAGTTTCGATTTCTTCAGATGAAAGTGGTGGTGCATTACTAATCAGGTTTTCAAATTTGATTCTCTCTTCAAATCGTTGCAGTCGGACTAGGGCTTCTTCTTCCATTTCCGAGTTCAGAAAGATATTATCTGGCTGAGATACTTTCAAGTTTTCTACAATTGGTCCAACTATGAGTGCTTTGGATAATTGATGTGTTAAAAGAGGTATAATTATGAGTAATAATATAAATCTAATAGATATAATTGTTCTTTTTTGAGCTTGGCGGAAGTTGTTGACAACATCTTGTTCTGCATTGGGATCTAATTCAATTTGTAGACGGCCAATAGTGCTTAAAATTGAACGAGGGAGGATACCTGTTGTGTTGGCTTTCCCACGGGGTTTTTTATTGGGTTCTGTTTTCGATTTAGCTAATTGGGGTAAGGATGTGGGGGTGTAGATACGTTCAACTAGGCTGTTCTTGTTAGAGTTACTTGGTGAAGAATTATAGGTTAATGAGTTATTTGTAGATGTGACTGAATCAGGAGAAATAATTGGTGATTGTTGAACGATGGATGGTGAAATAGATTCACTGTCAACATCTGTATATTTTGAGATAATTTCATCGATAAATCTTAATTTTTCTAGAATTATGGCAGGGCTAGGATATTCTATACCGGCTTTATGAGCAGCTTTTTGATGAGATTCGTTAGAAAACCAACGACTAAATCGAAATTCAGTCAACCGCATTCTGGCTATTTTTAATTGTTTAGCCAAGTCAGAGGCAAAATAATCCATCACGCTGCTGCTATAAATGGCTGAATTAAAGTCGATTTTGCTACTATTAAAATGCTCATCTTCTATAGCTTTAATTTTCAATGCAGCCGTATAAGCTTCTTCTAAAGAACGTTCTGGAGTTCTTAAATACCATCGGTAAGCAGACAGGAGAAAAGGATAAATTTTTTGGTCAAACAGGGAATTTCTCATCGGAGGCAATTATCCAGAATTGTTGATTAATTGGTAGCCCTTAACCTTAAATTAACGCAAGAATTATAATAACAAATCTGTTAAGGAGCATTTTGTGGTTTCTCATTCTATTTGGGTTGTTGGTAGTAGTCGTAGTGGTAAGACGACTCGCTTGGTGGAATATTTTTGTGGTTGGTTACAAGATGAGAAACAAATTCATGAATTATTTTATACTAAAAGAGCTAATCTGAAAGCAACTACTTACACGCCTACTACTTTTGATATTCAACAAGCGAAACCAGGAGTTTTAGTTCTGGCTGCTAATGATGATAATCGGCGAGAATTAGGTGATAAAATTGTTACCAATACACAAGGTAAGTATCCAGTGCGGGTGAAAACTCCACTAGGTTTTTTTCAAGATGACGTTATCTTATTTTGGCCTTTGCTGATTCAATTGTTGAATTTAAAAGCACAATTTCCGGTAAGATTACGTCCAGAAACAGAGCAAGAACTAGCCACAAAACTCTGGCGATCGCAATTAGATGCAGAAATCTTACGACGTGTAGGGGTAAATGAGAATCGTCTAGTTAGGCGAATTTTAGACTTGATGCAGCTAGCGGCTTATAGTGGTACACCTTGCGAAGGTATTGCCGAGATTTTGCAATTGGGTTTACAAGATAATCCTGTGACTTTGGAACCCGAATTTTTAGCATCTTTATTACTAGATTGGCGAAATTGGTGCTTAGAGAGAGGATTACTCACCTATGGCATTATCACCGAACTCTACACTCAGCACTTATTAACTCATGAGAGTTACCAGCAGCATTTAGCTAACCGCTATCAAGCAGTGTTGGCAGATGATGTTGATGAATATCCGGGAGTCGTACGCCATTTATTTGAGTTGTTATTAGCTCAGGGTGCAGTTGGCGCTTTCAGTTACAATCCTGATGGTAGAGTGAGGTTGGGATTGGGAGCAGATCCTGATTATCTGGCAGGATTAGCTAGAGAGTGTCGAGTCGAGAACCTAGCAGAATTTGCACCAGATTCTCTAGCAGATAGACTGGCAACACCAATGGTGGAGTCTATCACTGAACCGATGCTGTTGTCGAGTTTACCCCTAAGTGTACAATCAATTCAAACCACATCCCGCGCCCAATTATTGCGGCAAACAGCAGAAGTCATTGCCAACGCCATCCAATCAGGAGAGGTAGCAGCAGAACAAGTAGCAATTATTGCCCCTGGTTTAGATGCGATCGCTCGTTATACACTAACAGAAATCCTTACCAAGCAAAATATCCCCGTTGAATCACTCAATGATCAACGTCCCCTGATTAGTTCGCCAGTAGTCAGAGCATTACTCACCTTGCTGGCGCTAGTCTATCCCGGTTTAGGACGCTTAGTAGATCGGGATGCTGTCGCAGAAATGCTAGTAGTTTTGAGCAAACAACCACAAACCCCAGAAACCCCCTCACCACTCTCCAGTAGAATTGACCCAGTTAGGGCAGGATTAATCGCTGATTACTGCTTCGTCCCTCATCCCGAACACCCCAACTTATTACCAGTGACAACCTTTGAACGTTGGGATCGCATTGGCTATGCAGCTACAACAGCCTATAGTGAAATATTACAATGGCTAGAAAAACAGCGATCGCAACACGAACTACGTCTCATTCCCAGCCCTATTTCCCTCCTAGATAGAGCGATTCAAGACTTCTTGTGGAAAGGCAGCAACCTCCCTTACGATCAATTAGCCGCATTGCGAGAATTACTAGAAACTGCCCAGCATTATTGGGAAATTGACACAAGATTAAAACAAAGTTGGGGATTAGAAGACAAGGGGACAAGGGGACAAGAGGAGAGTACTTATATAGATTCTTTCTCCCCCTCTCCCCCTCCCATCACCGAATTTATCCAGCTTTTACGCCGGGGTACTATTACTGCTAACCCTTATCCCCTACGTCCCATTGGGACTGCGAGAAAAGCCGTCACCTTAGCAACTATCTTTCAATATCGTTCTAGTAGAAGATTTCATCGATGGCATTTTTGGTTAGATGCTGGTTCACCGTTGTGGGCAAAAGGTGGTGCAGCTACCTTATTCGGTGCGCCATTTTTCTTACAAAACAGATTGGGAAAACCTTGGACAGCAGAAGATGAAAAATTAGCCGAACAAGAAAGACTCCAGAGAATTTTAGCTGACTTGCTATCTCGTGTATCAGGCAAAATTTATCTTTGTCACAGTGATTTGGCGGTGAGTGGACAAGAACAATTAGGGCCTTTGTTACCTTTAGTTCATGCTTGTGTGCAATTGGAATAAGGAATGGGTTAATACCAACTCAAAATTCAAAATTAAGAAAGTGAGAATTGGTACAGGTTTCAAGATTTGCATTTGCATCATGTTTTTCATGAAATGGTATAAGAAGTGATTGAAGTAAATATGGATAGTCCAAGCTGATGTTGCAGCAGCTACGAAATTTAGAAAATGAATTTGAGCAGATTTGGATTCTTTGGCAGGTTTGTGCTTCGCTTATTAAAGATGGAAGGTAAAGGGTATGATAGACCATGATCGGCTGTTTAAAGAATTGCTTTCTACATTTTTTATTGAGTTTCTAGATTTATTTCTACCTCAAGTAGCTAGCCAAATAGACCGCGATTCTATTCAATTTTTACCCCAGGAAGTGTTTACTGATGTTACTTCTGGGGAAAAAAAAGAAATTGATTTGCTGGCGCAGGTGCGTTATCAAGAGCAGGAAACTTATTTTTTAATTCATGTTGAAAATCAGTCTTACACTAAGACAGCTTTTGCCAAACGGATGTTTAGGTATTTTGCCCGCTTGCATGAAAAATATGATTTACCAATTTACCCAGTTGTCATTTTTCTTTTGACGAACCCAAACGCGCTGAACCACAAAATTATCGTGTTACATTTCCCGATTTAAATGTGTTGGAATTTCAGTTTGCCGCGATTCAATTAAATCGCTTAAGTTGGCGAGATTTTATCACTCAGCCAAATCCAGTTGCCGCAGCATTGATGGCGAAGATGAATATTAAGAGGCAAGAACGTCCACAGGTAAAAGCTGAATGTTTGCGGTTGCTGACTACATTAAAATTAGATCCTGCCCGAATGCAATTGATTTCAGGGTTTGTGGATGTGTACCTGGAACTGAATGCTGCCGAGGAAGAAGCCTTTAAAGCCACAGCCGATAAAATGGGACTAACAAATGAGGAGGTATATATGGAAATGGTAACAAGTTGGGAACGAAAAGCTGCACAAAAAACCAGAGAAGAGATTGCATTAAATTTACTGCGAAGAGGAATGATTGTGGAAGACATCGCACAAATCACGGGTTTAAATATAGAACAAATACAGGAGTTACAATCGCAACTGTCTTCTAATCTCTCACAAGAAGTTCCGTAGTCCTCAGATCCGCAGATAATTACAAATATTTACGCCAGATTAGTGATTTATAGGCAACTCATCAAAGCGCGAGTATAAAAGAAACAATAAACACACAATACTCGTTAGATTAGCTGAGAACTAAACATGGCACATCGCTCGCGCAAGCCGAAGACAAAATCTTCTAGCGATAATGAACCTGATTTGCAGACTAAACCAGCCAGCCATACCAGAACTAGACGTAGGCGGAAACATCAACGTTCTTTGTCTTCAATTGTAGCGATCGCTATTTTACTCACTGGTGCTGGCTTAGTTCTCACTTTTACCTGGCTTAGTGTTCTGTTTATCTTGAATCCCGAACAAGTTATCTGGCTGAATAATTTTTTACCGGCATGGGCGCAAATTCCCCCTAGTCAAGGCGAACCCCCTCAAACTCTCTCACAAATCCAAGTCAACTTGAGTCAAAAACAACAAATCCCCGGCGACTCTCTCCCTTTAGATGATGAGGGTAAGTCATTTCTTTTACCAATCATGCGCCAGCGTCCCAACTGTGAAGCTGATTGTCGAGAAGTGGTAGAACTGAGAGTTTATCAATTAGAAAACTTAAAATATGAAGCACAACCAGAAAAATTTTATCGTTTAGCTAATAATCTACCGATAAGTGGCGTAGAGGAATCTTTGACTTTGGCTGATGATACCTCAGCACATCAAGATGTCAGCAACCTCCTACCTTTGAGCGAAGTTAAACGCTTTGAAACGAAGACATCAGCACCGGGAGTATGGTTTTATTTAAAAGGGCAGCGTCAACAAGAAAACCAAGTGCGGAACGCGATCGCCTACGGTCAAGTTATCTACTACAATCGAGAACGGACGAACCTGCAACCAATGTTGTCTTGGGCAAGCCCCAGTGGACACATACCGAAATGGCAACAGGTAACTGGTGATAGAACTCCAGAATTAATTATCGATCAAACAGTAGCTTTAGAACCACAGTTACAGGTTTATCAAGTCAAAGCTGTCAATTTATACCTTAACCCCATCCAACTAGAAGCCATCTCTCTCCAACCAACCAACTGGAAAGATCCTGGTTATGAAAATGCCTTGTTAATTGGTCGTAGTGGATTGTGGTCACCAGCTGAGGAATCGTTACAATTCATCAAACAACAGCGTCAAGGTCATCTACCACAAGCAGTGCAAGCTCAACTTGATCTGATTCACCTACACGCCCAACAAACCAAAGCCCAAGCCGAAAAAACATGGGCAAGTCCCAGTCAACAAGTCTTAGCCGAATTAATTGATGGGCGTTGGGAAAAAGCTTTACAGGTGTTTAATGCCTCACCTCAGAACGCTCAAGAAATTGCTGCTTTATTAAAAATAGATCAAGGTCGATTATGGCGGCGGATCGTAGCTGCTCTCAAAGTTAACCCTAATAGACAAGAAGTACAAGCTTGGGGAGCTTTGATTTTAACTGCCCAGCAAGGAGAAGCCAAGGCTAGTGCTTGGTTAAATGGGCAACCAAAAACCACCACAGCCACCCTAAACTACATCCAAGGTTTAATCAAACAACTCAACCCCGATATAGCGACAACTCAAGACAACCCCGAAGATTACAGTGGTAGCAACATTATTGAATCACCCGTCACTCCCAGCGAAGATGATTAATTTTGACAAAAATGGGAGGGAAATATTTTTTCCCCTCCCCATTTAAAATTTTTCTGAGAAATGTTAAATTAGTTTATACAGATTTTCACAAAATCTTTATCAAATCATTACAGCGATCGCCAAGTTTTTGAGTTAAAGATTCATCCCTTGGTTTCACAAAACTGACATAGTGTCAATAGGAAAGGCGATCGCCAACAAGCAAAGCTATTGTTCTTGAGTGGTGGTTGCTAAACGCTCATCTTTGAGATTTTGCAATTGTTGTAACAAAGAATCTATTTCTGCCTGCAAATCCATGAGTTTGGCTTGCTGGTCATTTTGGTAGTAGCACTTGCTCAGATTCCGAGCCAAGTCAGCTTGGCAGTTACGTTCCGAAACAGTAGATGTAGCAGTAGGCATCGTTAATAAAATTCCAAAACTCAACTCACACCTTTGGTAAATATTATAATAAAGCAACTTTAAGCTTTGTTAAATGATTGTATATTTTAAATCACTTACTTTAATATGTTACAGGTCGTCTCATAAGTGACGACGATGATTTGACCTATGTTCCAGACACAGACTTACTTTGATTAGTAATAATATGCTGATACATAAGCTACATTTATTCAAGTAAGCGTAAGTAACATAACACACTACACCAATGTCTAGTCCAGAGGTCGTAGGGGCGGGTTAAGTGAGATATTGGTGAATCATGTCAGAAACAGTAGAGACGTTGCATTGCAATGTCTCTACATAATTCATGTGTATCATGATTCACGTGAAATGGTATGAGAAATGCTGGTAGCCTCTGTTAACTAAAAATCTGTACCTCACTTAACTGAGAAACGCTACAAACTGATTTGCCTGTAAAATTTTTTGCTCTCCTGGCAGCAGAGGCAACGAAAAATCAAGGTTTTTCTCTCTTCTCCTGCAAGGAGAAGGGTTGAGGGTGAGGTGACAAAGGACTCGTCAAACTCACGCCATAGCCAAAAGTTCTACCTGAATCAACTGCTTAAACCTTAGATGTCGGCTTTAGAAATAGCCAAGCAACAAAGAATGTTGCTGCTGTAAATAGTTGCGTTAAATCTAAAGCTGAAAGATAGCCATCGGCGAAGGAAGCAATACTGCGGTCTGTAATGCCAAATACCCAAGAAGAGAGGCCAAACAACCAAATGCCATTCTTGAGATTACCCACGAATTCTTTAGAGTCTGACTGTTGTTGGTCTTTCATAATCTTCTGTTCTGCTGGTGAAAAATCTGGTGATTGTGGAAAACGCCTGCTATCTGAATTTTTTTGACTCCTGACGATGGATTTATACCTATATTAATAAATATTTAATTGACTTGACAGTACTACCAAAAGGTACATCTGCTTATCTTGACATTCCTGCTTTTGATTTATCGTCTTTTGTCACCTTGAAAGCTGAGATTGACGAACTTCTACATAAAGGGTGTGTTAGTTATTATGAAAAAATTTTATTTAGCTAGATGAATATTCATTTATATAAATTTTATTTATTACTCAAGATAGATGTATTGTTTATGAGGGCATCAACACAAACAAAAATATAGGAATTTTCATACCTATAGATACTTAAATGCTGGCAAAATCAAGCTTGAGATACTCCTCACACACAACGATAATTCAGTTAAATAAAGTCAAGAGGTAATGAATATATAGATAAATCAATGGCTGCAATCCAGTTAGTTCACCTGCTTAACACCGCACAGTTACAAACAAACGTTCCGCCAGAGTTAGGGCTGGTTTGCATTACATTTGATCAACAAGTCCGTTTTCGGACTATGACACGCACACGCTATTTAAAACTCTCTGTGGACGATCGCCAAACAGCCCTGAGAGAACTTTACCAGCATAACTTGCAGCGCTTGCATGATGCCTTGTCTTTTTGCCACAACAATAATATCCGCTTGTATCGCCTCTCCTCAGCCTTATTTCCCCTCAGTGATCTCGAAGACCAAATCGGGACAAACATACTAACAGAAATGAGTGCTGATTTAAGTAAGATAGGAGAGCGATCGCAATCCCTCAATATCAGAATCGTACTACACCCAGATCAATATGTAGTCCTCAGTTCTGACTCGGCCGAAGTAGTGCAAAATAGTATCAAAATTTTAGAACGACACGCCCTTACCCTTGATTTACTCGGCTTGCCTCGTTCACCTTGGTCATTGATGAATATTCATGGTGGCAAATCTCAACGCAGCCAACAATTAATTTCTGTGATCTCTGATTTGCCAGCAGCTATCAGGAATCGTCTCACACTAGAAAACGACGAATACGCCTACAGTGCCGAGGAAATTTTCACAGTCTGCCAACAGGCTAATATACCAATGGTTTTCGATGCCCATCATCATATTTGTCATGAAAATCTAGACAGCTATGATCATCCCAGTGTTGCAGCTATGTTTCATGCAGCACAAACAACTTGGGAAAAACCAGAATGGCAACTAGTCCATATTTCCAACGGCGAACAAGCATTTAACGACAGAAAACACAGTAATTTAATTACTGATATGCCCAGTGTTTACTATCAAGCACCGTGGATAGAAGTTGAAGCCAAACAAAAAGAAGTAGCGATCGCCCATTTGCGCTCATGGTGGCTTATGGGACAATAGTTTCACGAAAAACATAATCTGTGCCTCTGCTTGAGATAATTGAGACTAAGCCAAAGCGCTGTTAAGTCGCTGAATCTTAAGAGCTAGAACGCTGATGATAAGAGGCTTATTTCATTTTTAATTTTGAATTTTGAATTGCTTATGGCGATCGCAATCGATTTCGGTACTAGTAACACAGTTATTACCCGTTGGAACCCAGTCACCCAACAACCCCAAACTCTCAATCTTCCTGGTTTATCAATTCAACAAAGCCTCAACCCTCCACTAATTCCCAGTTTGGTTTATGTGGAAGATGCCAACCAAGGTAAGGTGATTGTAGGGCAACAAGTGCGCGATCGCGGTCTTGATCTTAAAGGTGATACCCGCTTCTTCCGTAGCTTCAAACGAGGGATTGGGGCAGGTATCCAAGGTTTTCTTCCAGAAATAGATGGAAAACTGATGAGTTTTGAGCAAATTGGCCAATGGTTTCTCACGCGAGTCATTGAACAATTAGCACCGCTAGAAGGTGGCTTGGACTCACTCATCTTAACCGTACCTGTTGATAGCTTTGAAAATTATCGCTACTGGTTGGGTAAAGTTTGTCAAGCACTCCCCGTTGAACAAGTGCGGATGTTAGATGAACCTACAGCCGCAGCTTTAGGATACGGTTTAGCTGAAGAAGAAATTCTCTTAGTAATTGACTTTGGTGGTGGAACATTAGATTTATCTCTTGTGCAGTTAAATAAAAGTACTCAAGCAAACAGTAAACCTGTAGGATTCTTGCTGAAATGGGGCAGTAAATCACTGGCGGAAGATTCCAAACAAAAAGTTAAAACTGCCCGTGTATTGGCAAAAGCTGGGCAGAATTTAGGCGGTACAGATATTGATAATTGGTTAGTAGATTACTTTACCAAAACCCAAGGACTAGCGATCAGTCCTATCATCACCAGACTTGCAGAACGGATAAAAATTCAACTCTCTACTCAAACCCAAGCCAGTGAAGTGTATTTTGATGATGAAAATTTTGACAGCTATGAACTAGAGTTAACCCGTGATCATTTAGAACAAATCCTCAAAGAACATGGATTTTTTGAGCAACTAGATGAGTCGATGTCTAATTTACTGCAACAAGCACGCCGCCAAGGGATAGAAATTGCTGATATTAACGCCGTTTTATTAGTAGGTGGAACTGTGCAACTACCCGCAGTGCAAACATGGGTAAAACAATATTTTACACCAGAGAAAATTCGCTCTGATCGCCCATTTGAAGCGATCGCTCAAGGTGCATTGCAACTATCTCAAGGGGTGGAAATCAAAGACTTTCTTTACCATAGCTACGGTGTGCGCTATTGGGATCGACGCAACCAACGCCATAGTTGGCATCCCATTATTCGGGAAGGACAACCATATCCCATGAATCAGCCAGTAGAATTAGTTCTGGGTGCTTCTTTAGAGAATCAACCCAGCATTGAGTTAATTTTAGGGGAATTAGGCGCACAAACAGGCGGCACAGAAGTTTATTTTGATGGCGATCGCTTAATTACACGCCGCCTGGAAACTGGAGTCACCAGCGTTAAACCCTTAAATGATACAGCAGGTGCGAGAACTATAGCCCAACTCACACCACCAGGATATCCAGGAAGCGATCGTATTAAAATCTTATTTCAAGTCGATGAGCAACGCTTTTTACGCATCACCGTTGAAGATTTGTTAACCAATGATACTTTGTTGGAGAATCAACTCGTAGCCCAGTTGAGTTAAAAGTATTCCATTATCCTTGAGTCTCACGGGCCTTGCGTAATTTCTCCTCCAGTCTTGTCATCACCACTTCACCATCTACTACGTCTCCACGTTCGATAGAAGCCAATCCAGCCGCTATTTTTTTCTTAATATCTTCTTCCCATTCGTGATAACCCTTCTCCCATTCCTCCAGCAGTTTTAACGCTTTAACAATGACATCTTCAGCATTTTCATACCTACCTGTAGCAATTCTGGTTTGTATAAATTGCTCATATTCAGCTTGAAGTTGGATATTCATGTTCTTTATCCCTAGTTAATTAAGACGTTACCCAGGCACATCTTATTGTGACACTTGGGAGTGCGGAAGGTGAGATGTAGGGGAATCTAAGACTGCACCCTACACACTAGTTTTGGTCAATTAGCTAAATTGGTAAACGATTAATATCCTTATTACAACCGATAACTACCATTGCTGTACCACGTTCTAAACGTTTGGTGGGTTCAGGATTAATTTGAAATTTACCATCATGGCTGACAGCTAACAAATTCAGACCATAACGGTTGCGTAATTGTAGTTCAGCGATCGTTTTGCCATGAAATTCATCAGGTACGATTAACTCAACAATACTATTATCTGGGTCGAGGTCAAATCTATCTAAAATAGATGGTTTAGTCAGTGTTCGTGCTAGCGCACAACCGGCTTCATATTCAGGAAAAACAACATGATCTGCCCCTACTCGCTTCAATAACTTTTGATGAACTTCACTAGAAGCTTTAGCGACCACATGAGGTACACCACCTTCTTTCACATTCAAAGTAGTAATAATGCTTTCTTGGACATAATTACCAATGGCAATAATTACCGTATCAAATTCAAAGATTCCTGCTTCCTTGAGTGCAGCAGCTTCGGTTGAGTCTAATTGCAAAGCATGACCAACTATTTCTTCTGTTAACGCTACTGATACTCGTTTTTCATCAATATCAGTTCCGAGGACTTGGTAGCCTAACTTATGTAAGGTATAACAGACTGAACGACCAAAACGACCTAAACCAATGACAGCAAATTGCTGATTATCTTTTCGTAAACTGCGAAAAAAACCTAATGATGACAAATTCACAGTCAAAATCCTTATATTTATTCTTCGTATTTAAAGCAAAAAAGCTTTAGACTGAGTTAGTTAAAAGTTTTATTTTTTGCTATTAATTAAAATTTTATCAGTAGTCATTGGTCATTAGTCATTGGTCAGGTGACTAAAAATATGTACCTCACTTAACTGAGAAACGCTCTAGTTATTGGGGGAAAAGTGACATTAATATTGATGATTGTAGGTGCAGCAGTTTTTATGACGCGAGAAATTCTCTCTTTCGGAGGATAATCTTGTGTCATAGACAACAGAAACTTGCTGTTGATCCTGGAATAGCGTTGAGGAGATGTGAGGAATGTCACTAGGCGATCGCTAATATTTTGTCATATTCTAGCTGCGAAATTTGCCGTTGAGCAATTGATGATATAAACTAAATGCTCAGTTTATAGTAAAAGTTGATTTACCATGACAACCACACAGATTCTTTCCCCCAAGCAAGATCAAAAATCTCCCAAGAAAAGACAACAATCTTTTCATTCTGTGGATATTGGCACTCCCAGAGTCCCACTCCGCAAACCACAAAAAATCAAACAAGCACCTGAACTACTCTGCGACTGGGAAGACGCAAGTTAGGAGATTTTGCGATAGTAACTAACTCATCTTTAAATCGCTGGGGCTGCGGAAATTGCTAACAATAATAGCAATAGCACAATCAGCATACTGATTTTCACTATTAAGTAGTTACTAAAATCATCTATAGGAAAATCGTGAGTCATTTTACACCCCCCTGCATCGCCTTTTTAGGTTGCTACAAGACATTGAATTATATTATGTAACTAAAGATCAACTTTTAGTTGCATCGCCACTGCCTTGTATTTTGATTATCTCGCAAAAATGAATACACAAGAGTACGAGTTAAGTTTAGGTAATATTTTTTAGCGTACTTTTAAAAAAGTATAAAAACCTTACTACTACTATGAAGTACACTAGCTTAATTTCCTATCCCAAACTTAACGGAGAAATCTTATATCTAACCAGAAATGCGTTTGCTGGCTGGTAAGAGTTGTTTATGAGCTAGATACTCATGTAATTCATGCGGTTTTAGATGACAGAGATTTTTAGCCAACTCATTAACATGAATATTTTTAGGTAATACAGACGCAAGCGATTCTCTCATTAATCCTAAGATTTGTGACTCAGCAATCAATAACAATTGTTGCACTCGCTTAACTTGAGTTAAGTTAATAATCTTGTTACTAACTGTGTGAGCAAAGCGGCGCTCAAATTCAAGCATATGATTATCTCTATGGTCATCATAACTATGAGCTTGACCTGCCACACCACGATTGCGTCCTGTCTTTGTACTCGCCCACAATTCTTGTCCAGAAAGTTCTTTTGCCGAATTTAACAAAACTTCATGCTCAGTTAAATTGGGGCTTGATTGATATTCAGGTAATGCAGATGGTTCTAAAGTTAAAAAACGTGCTTTCTTACCATCAATCACAGCAATGAGGAATATACTCATATTCGCACCCTAAAAATTCTGGTGCTTCAATCTTAGCAACTATTAAGAATAGGTAATATGGTAATCCGATTTGATTTCTAAATCACTCGTAGAGGTAAGGGACTGGGGACTGGGTACTGGGTACTGGGAAGAAAGAATAAAGGTGTACTGAGTTTTGTATGTGTAAGCGCAGGCTACGCCAACAGAAATCAAATATGATTCCTATAGGCAAAAAATTAATTATGGGTAGGCGGGAAAGCTACTGAGTTGCATGAGTTTCCCGCGTTACTGAAAAAAATTAAATTGTGGTTGCATTTTCCGCAAAAATTAAATAAATTTTAAGAAATCGTATATGTCCATAGATAGAGTCAATATTTAAAGGTCAGCATCTAACTTGCTGCTTTAAAGTTTCCACATCCATCATGATCCGCAATTGTGAAAAATTTTCTGTAAATCTGCGTTTTTAAAAAATCCTCGCACTGTACAATCGAGGACAAAACCTATATGCCTAATTCTGCAATTACCATTACCATCAAATTATTTGCTGCCTATCAAGAAGCCTATGGAGTTCCAGAACTGGTCATGGAATTACCCAATGGTACACCTGTTAGTGCAGTATGCGATCGCCTAATTAGTGAACACCCAGAACTATCTAAATGGCGTGATATCACCCGCTTTGGGATTAACTTAATTTTTGTCGAACCCGACACCCTTTTAAAAGATGGCGATGAAGTTGTCTTAATTCCCCCGGTGAGTGGGGGTTAGTAAGAAACAGATGGGGAGATGGGGGGATGAGGAGATGGGGGAAAGAATCTATATAAGTATTTTCTCCTTGTCCCCTTGTCCCCTTGTCTCCTTGTCTCATTTTGAATTTTGTAGGCGTGAGCCTTCCCGAAGGGTATTTTGAATTTTGAATTAATTGTTCACTTCACCTTGACGCGAAAGCGTACAAATCCATAAGAACTGGTTGGTGTACCGCTACTGCTGGCGGGGGGGATGTTGGGGAAAACAGTAGCGCGAGTAATTTCTACGGCGATCGCTCCATTTGTGTTACTGTTGGGACAAAAACTGGGTGTGGTGGGAGAATTGGCTGGGTAAAAAGTAGCGCGATCGCTATCTGCTGCATTACTAAAATAAACTGTAGGATTAGTAGCACCAACAGCTAAAGCAATTCCCTGATCTGCACCACTGACACCATCATTAGGACTTAAACCATTAAAAGCTGTAGATATAAAAGTAGTATTTGCTGGTATTAAGTCGCAGAGTTTTACATTATTCGCATTACTTTGACCACTAGAAAGAAAGTAAATTGTGTATTCTAAATCATCTCCAGGTTTGACATTACCAGCATTGATCATGCCCCGCAAATAATTAGCAGGCCACTTAGGATCATCATCATCAACATCACGAGGAGCCGCTACATAATTAGCAGCAGTAATAGCTACAGCACTACTACCATTAACATTATTAGTTAAATCTTGATTATTAATCCGAGTAATTCGTTTCACCAACACTAATTTTGGCGGATTAGGCACAACAGTAGAAACTGTCAATAATGTAGGGTCATCATCATTTGTTTTACTAGGATCATTACCTATATTTGTGCCATCATCAGCAGTTTGAGCAAAAGAATTCCCCACAGTTGGCGGATTACTACTAGCTCCTGCCGAATCTGCATCTGTGTAAACTGTACCAACTGTTCCCGCACTATCAGCAGTGGTAAAATTCGCATTGGCTTGATTGCTAATTGGATTACCACCATTAGCGTTATTAATTTTTGCTGTAATTTTCATAGTAATTGTGTCACCTACTCGCAAGGTTCCAGAATTAGTCAAAGCACCAGAGCCACTATAACTAGGATTAAGTGTAATGTTATTACCTGAAGTCGCACTTGTAATTGCCGCACTCACAAAAGTTAACTGTGACGGCAAAGTGTCATTAATAATAAAATTAATTGCGTTAGTATTGCCGTCGGGAGTTAGGTTGGAATAGGTAATAGTATATTCAACAGAATCGCCAACATTTACTGTACCTGCACCATCGTTATCTATCGAAAAGCGAACAGATTTAGTTCCTTTAACATTTGCTTGCTTATCTGTAGTAATGACTAAAGGTGTGATAACTGCTTGGCTGGGAAAATAAGTCCAAGTATCTATACCTTTATAATCGCCATAGTCTTGACTAAATTCATGCTTACCTGAAGCACTGTTGATTCCTCGTGCTGCATTTCGAGGATTAGTTGCTCCTGTACCGTCTAACTTCACTTCTACGGTAGTTGTACCATTCTTAGTGCTGTAATTAGAGTCATTGTAATAGATTGTTGATGCTCCAATATTGTTGTTATTTAAGTCTTTGAGAGGAGGAAAAGCTGCTGGTGGGTTTTCCATCGTGATTCTAAACCCTGAAGGATTATTTTCCGCATCCAACAGCGGAAAATGATATTCACCTACTCTTGTAGTAATTTGGGCGCTGTATGCAGCATTATTAGGTAAGGGTTGTAAATTTACTCCAGCAGCATCTTTCCCATCCCAAGACACTACATTAAAACCAGATAGCATGGGATTTTGTAATACCCGATCTAAACTAGGGTCAAAAATCCCATCATTGTTAGTATCGATAATAATTTGATAACTACCGCTAGAACCAACATTAAAACTAAACTTACCTCCCACACCAATATAAGTTTGATTCCCACTACCGCCAGTTCCACCAGTGAAAATAAAATTGCTGGGTATTGGTGGGGTTATTGGGGTTAAGGGAATTCCTAAAGCATTCAATGTTGCTGTCGCTGGACGATTAAAGAAAACTAAATGGGTGATATCGGTAGTTGTATCAGCAATATCGGGACGTTGAACTCGTACATTACCAGAAAAATCTAATGTACTCAGAGAATTTGCTGGAGAGTTAGCAGAGCGATAGAGTGTGGAGTTATTATTCTGGTCAATAAATCCTCTGCTATTAGCAAAGAACAAAAAACCAAATGGGTCAACTCCATTCATATCTGTTTGATAGCGATATCCATCTTTCGTTTGAATGTAGAGTTTAGACTTCAAAGACCTACCATTATTACCCAAATTCAGGGCTATATAGTTAGTAAATAGTCTTCCAGGTTGAGCGACACCATTTTTTGCCACTGTCACATCCCAAGCTGCTATTCCTCCCCTTTGCTCTTCATTTGTAGCAAATTGTGAAGTAGCAGATATAGGCGGCGGATTTACATCACCTCTAGGGTTAGTCAGGGGCCTAGCAGAACGAAATTCTACTTCATAAATACCAGTTTCTGTAGCCACAAAACTACAAGGATTGTAACCACCAGCAGCTAAGGGAGCAGGACCTAACTTCTCTTTATCTATTGTATCAATGTGACCAAAATCGCCGTTGACGACATTGGCGACCTTGAGGACATTACAATTACCATTTTGACCATTAAAAGGACTGCGGTAAATTATATCTGGATCAACGAGATTATTATTGGCATTAAAGACGCTAGAACCTAAATATACGGTTTCCCCAGTTTCCACATAAACCTTGAGTTTATTCTGCCTCACAATCCCCGCAGTTGTATAAGCATTGGGGTCTAGCCATTCTAAATAAGGTCTATCACCACCATCAGCAACTAACTGTTTACTACCTTCTGCCCAACTGGGTTTTATATCTTGTGCGAGGATGTAAAATAAGCAAGCAAAGCTACTTAAGTATATTTTTTTACGGTTGTTTGATAGAGACTTTAGCATAGTTTTTTTTGTTAGGTTGCCCACAGTTTCATCGAGATTTACTGTAGCGATCGCTTTTAAATAGTTAAATAAATATTTCATTGCCACCTCTCCCTACGGTTGACGTGGTACAGGTTTTTGCAATCCAAACCCATCAAATAATTCGTTGAGTTTCAATGTCAAACCCAAATAAGGCCCTCCAGCCGAACGTGTTCCAGAAAAATCTCGATCATCGACTCGACCAAATACATAACCAGCAGCTAGGCGGAGATTAGGACTGAGGTAATAACCAGCTTCCACAAGGAAACCTGTCTCTGTGTAAGTCGATTGATTAATCAAACGAGCTTCACCTACTAAATCCCAGCTATATCCCAAGCGATAGGTAGCTCGTAATTGTCCCAGATTTACAGTACTAGTACCCACTAAATCATTAGCTAAATAAGATGTACTATTACGCAGAGCATATTTACCGTAAAATTCCCATTGCCAGTTAGGCGCATAGATAGCTTCTAAAGCAAAGGTATGATCTTGGGAACCTGTACCACTTCCTAACAGGATGGTATCGGGAATGGTCGAGGGATTTTGCCGATATTCATAACGCAATAAAGCATTAAATTTATCGTTGTTGGGGTCACGGAAAGCTAAACCCAATTTTAAGTTAGCTGTATCGCCTAAACCAGTCAGTTTTTGATTGGAAGAATTGGCTTGTTGATATCGGACTAAGGCTGTGAGTGCTGGGGAAATTTTACCCAAAGCTGCGGCTGATATAACTGTATTGGAACCACCAGACGAAGTGCGATGTTCGTAACGCGCACTGGCTTGAAACTCAGGATTATCTGAGTATTCCAACCCCACACTATAGCTATCACCTCCACTAAATCCAATCGAGGAAGCACTTTGACCAGGAGCAAATGGTTGAGCAAATTGTTGACCTGTACCTGTGCGTTGGAAGAAGCTACCAAAGACGTGTTCATAAGCCAGATTTAGCCGCAAACCAGATGCAATCATCCAGCGATTATTTAGACCTATAGCTCCTTGGGTCGTCAGTTCGTTAGCACCACTGAGAATAGAGTAACGACCAGTCAAAGTTGTATCAGAGCCAAGTTTGTGTTCACCGTTGACGCTTAAGCTCGTAATAGAATTACCAGCCAACTGACCAGCAGTGTAGTATTGTTGAGCAAGATTGATATTTACACCAGGAACGACAGCCCAATTTAGCCCTAAAATTGTCCGGTCTGGGTAGACTGTATCTTTTTGGGAAGATAAGGTGAGTTCGTTTTGGGCTTGGAAGGTGAGATTATCTGTTAGGGGATATGTGAACCGAGAGCGTAATTGATCTGATGTACTCTCTAAAGGGTTGGTGGCAATTCTGTCTTCTCGGTGGCGATGAATCCAATCAACATTGACAGTGGCTTTACCTATGCGTTGTTGAATTCCCGCCGATAGGGTGGAGAGGGAATTATCGACTTGACTACCGGGTATTGCTTGCGAACGGGGAGAAAATAGCTCTTCAAAGGTATCTAAGGGTTGGGGTGCAATGCCAAAATTGTCTTCATGGTCGTATTGCACTCGGACATTTGTGGTTGTAGAAACTTTTCCTGTGAGTTGCGCCCCATAGCGAGTTTGACCAGGAACAAAACTAATAGTAGCGTTATTAGCAAAGCCTGTATCCGCATATCTGTAATAAGCCCGACCTTGTAGACCTTTAAAAATCTGAGCTTGGGCTTCTAAACGATAAGCTTCGCCACTTACTCGCCCCATAATATCGGAATCGTTGGTGGAATGGGCATATTCTGCTATTATCTGATTCTCAGAACCTAGAGAAATCATGGCATCTGCGCCATAGAGTTCAAAACCACGTAATCCTTGGTTTTCTCTCAAGTAGGTTGCACCTAACCAACTTTCTTGATTTAGCAAGCGAGAAAAGTTGTATTGTAAGCGTCCTGCATAGATGTTGCTGTCGGTGTTGTTGCTATCGTATTGATAGCTGACGATAATCCGCCGGACTAAAACTTGTCCATTTTGATCAACATCAGTACGCAGAATTGGTTCACGGAAGATTAAAGTACCGCGATCGTAATCGATTTCATAGTCTGGGCCACGGTTTAGCTGTTGGCGTTGCAGGACTGTACCCGGACGATTCAGTTCTTCTAATTCAATAAAAACATTTTCACTACCAGGAACTACTAACCGCCGAGACAGGAAGTAAAAACCGCTAGTCCCATCAGGGGCGATCGCATCTCGTTGAAAAGCCTCTAAATTATTACCATAGAAGCCTGTAATTTGCAGATTCCCTAAGTTGTAGTTGGCTTTAAAGCCGTGGAGTTGCCGACTAATGGCGGTAAACTGCTGGGAAGAACGGGAAAATTCTTCTGTATTGTAGTCACCCCACATCGCATAATCAGGCGCAGCACCAGGAATACCAGTAGAACGCTCAAATCGCAGATATAAGCTGTCAATAGAAGGTGTAACTACATATGATGTGGAACTATCACCATAAACAGGGTAGTTTTGTTCACTAAATTGATATGAGCGAAACAGGCGATTATCACAGTTACAATCTTCATTCAGGCTGCGAGAACTGTTATATGCGCCAGTAAATAGCCAGTCACCGAATGTACCTGTGGCAAAAATGGCTGAGTTAAAGTCAAACTGGGTGCTAGTATCTTTGTCTGGGCGGAGAAAGTCTCGAAAACTACCGTAATAGTTTGTCCCTCTCGCACCTAAACGCAAATCTACCACCCCAGAGACTAAGCTAGGACGTAATGATGTCTCAAATTGCAGTTGGGTAAAGGCTTCTAAATCATCAGCTAAGGCGCGAATTCGCACAGTTTGTGCTTTCAAATCCGATCGCAAAATTGCTGTAAACTGTCCCCCTTTGGCTTCTACCTGAAACCCTGGTTGTTCAGGCTTCAAGTCAGTTCCCACTAATTCCCCCGCCGTGGGGATAATTGTGACAACAGCATCTTGATTAGAGCGATTACCACCTTCATCCAAAAGTTGACCGTTGATAGTAGCTGTGGAACGTGCATCAGCAGGGATACGCGCTTCTACAGTTTCTAGCGTCAGTTTTTGCGGTTTTCCTCTGACAACAACGCGCACACTCACTGGTGGTTCTGTCCCACCGATGATCTGTGCAGTCAAAGTATTCTCACCAGCCTTGAGCGAGATACCATACCATGTCTGCGTTACTAGGTTAGTGTTAGCATCAGTTTCAGTTTTTCCCACCAAGGCAGAATCTACCAAAACTCCATTTACCCGCAGTTCCACTTGACTACCAGCCGGAAATTGTACTGTCGCCTCAGTTGCAGGGATATCGATAACACTGTTAGCCGTGGGGGTCAAAATTTTTATGGTTGTGGAGACAGAAGAAGTTGTTTCCCTGCGTTCATCGCCCTTATCTGTTGCTACTGGTGTTTCCGTTGGCGGTAATTCGGCAACTCTACTCAACCCTCTGGGTAATGTCATCTCATCTGCTAGCGAAAAAGGTGGGATGGGAGTCGCAGATGGAGTTGTTGCAAGGAGTTGGTCAGTTGATAGATTATGGTCTGGGAAAGAAGCAGCCTCTCTCCTTGTAGGCGTGATATTTGAGGAGTTTTCTTTCACCTCAGCATGAACGCTAGCTGGATATAAAACGCAGATTAATGTTCCAGCGATCGCTCTGATCAATCTCAGATTTAGAATGTTTAAGGTTCTCATGGCTTAACTACCTCCTCTGAGATGGGAGTGACTGCAAAATTCATCCGTACCAACCCCCCAGGTTCTAGGCGCACTAGGCGAGATTGGCTATTGCGTTCGCGGAATTTCTTATTGGGAGCTAGTTTGTAACCAGGGACGCTAGTCAGGTCTAATACTCCTGCGTGGCTTCCTGGTAAGACATTGGCTAGGGAGAACAAACCTTTGGGATCAGTGGTGATGCGGTTCCCGTCTTCTAAGAAAATGACTGCATTGGGTATTCCTGGTTCACCTGTTTGCTGTTCACCATCAAAGTTTTTGTCAATAAACACGCGACCGATAATTGTGCCACAGTCAGAAACTATACCTTGACCAATTCTTAGTTGGTGGGTTGCTGGGCCGTCTTTGGTACTAAATCGATTATCAGAGCGTTCCGCATTAACGATCGCACTATTGCGACCAGTTCCCCGCAGAGAATCAGGGGTAAGTTGAGCTGCATAAACTAGTGTCAGCACTTGCCCGACAGGAAGATTCACACCTGTAGGGAAGGTAATTGTGTTGCCGTTATTCGCTGGTGTAATCGCTACTGCTTGACCGTTTATTTCCCCTCGTACAGACTTAGGAATCAAGTTAAAGCCCAAGGGAAGATTATCAGTGATAACCACATTATTTAAGGCAACATCTGATAAATTTTTTACCGACAAGCGATAGATAACTGTATCTCCAGGTTCAGCCGCCGCGCGATCGCCTGTTTTGACAATCTGCACCTGATTTGCTTGACACATATTCGTAGTAAATTCAAATGCTAGTAAATCCAGTCCCACTACTTCTGCATTCGGGACTAAAACTACAGTACCCTCTATTCTAGTTTCCCCTTTCGTACTGATTGGTTGACCATCTAAAGAAGTAGCCAGATAACGCACGAGATTATTATCTGTGCTATTGAGAATCTCAATCTTAATCCGTCGTTGTTGATAAACAGAATTCGCCGGAGGATTGACTACAAAAATGTATATTTTACCCGGATTAGTTTGACCTCTATTTGGGTCAAGGAGAAAATTATAAACACCAGCCGGATTATTTGTAATGAAATATGGGTTACTATTCTCAGTATTAGGACTTTTACCACCGGGAATATTATTGTTAGGAATATCAGGTAATTCCGTCCGTGTTAAAGAAACTAATCCCCCTAATTCTGTGCCAGTTGGATCATTCGGATTAGGTTCATACACACCAACAGAAAACCCTGTATAGTCTGGTAACAGCGCACCAGCACAACCTAAAATCCTACCTAGTGGGTCAACCAAAGGATTAGGATTGAGATTAATTTGACTACTGGTTCCCTGATATTGATTGTCGCTAGTAGAATCTTTATAAGTATAGTTAGCTTGATTTACAATATTGACAGCTTGTGCTGTTGCTGGCATGGATACAGTAGTTTGTAAAAAACTGCCCAAGAGAACAGTTGCTGTTAGCTGTTTATACCAGTTATTACCAAAATTAATTTGTTTTTGTTTACGAGGAAGAGTCACAGAAATTATCTCCTCGGAAATACCCTGATTTATGTAAAAGCAGCATTTATGTAAAAGTGATAAGTAATGAGCAGTTAAATGAATTAAAAATAATTCCTCTATTGAGGAACACACTTGTTATGAAAATGAATAAAGGCTGACTACTAGGTAAATTTTTCCCAAAAACAGCACAAAACTAGTCAACCAATCATAGAAAAAACTCTCTTCTCTAGCTGCTAACGAATCTGAGTTTGATATGTCGCCTTAACTATCGTCTTCGCTGCTAGTGATGGAAGTTGTAAGCGAATGTGAGTATAAGCGTTAGCTGGTGCTGGTTTAATATCAACTGTGCCATTGGGGAGAGTAACTTTAACGGTGGGATTTTCTGCAAAACTACGTCCGCCGTCGATGCTATAAGTAATCTTACTGTTTTGGTTTGTAGTGTTGGCAGATTTCAATACATAAACCATTCCTTTGGGGATGGGTTGATTGAGTACGAGATTATTAATTGGGCGATCGCTCTTATTTTCTCCATTCAATGTATACCTTAATACATCACCTGGTTTGACTACTGCTTTACCTGTCAGTGCTTGCCATGAAACCTTTTGCTTACCCTGATTATCTTTTTGTAAGACTTGTTTTTCCGCTTCTAGACGCAATTGCAATTGTGGTTGACTACGATTATTCTGAGCAACAGCCCTGCCAGAAACAACCCCTGGTACATAACTAGTAGCAGCGATCGCCAAGACTCCTACGGTAACAATAACAACACTCTTCATTTCTTAATCACCTCAAATTTTGAATTGATATGACTTATCTTTCCCCGTTTAGAGAAACTAATACCCCCTCCAACAATGGAGAGGGTAAAAAAGTTTTAGTTAACTTTGCGCTTAAAGGTAAAGGTTCTCTGCACACCCGGCGCAACTTGACCAGTAACAGTGTCTATATATTTAGTGACATCAGTACTCACTGTAGTACCAGTCTGCTCACCACTAAGAAGAGTATTAGCCGGATTACCACTAAAGAATGTAATTGTTGAACTGCCAGAATCCACAGATGAACCGCTAACATGACTGGTATCAATCACATTATTACCATCATTATCTTTCGCCCAGTTGCTAGGACTAGCAGTCCCGTCTTCCGTAATCACCACATTAGCCGCGTTCAAAATTACGTTACCTGTACCCACAGATGGTTCAGAAATATTCTTGTAGCGGATTTGATAAACAATAATATTTCCCGGTGCAGGTTTTCTATCCACATCAGGAGTATTAGGATCAGGGTCAACACCACCTGGAGCAGCAGGTGTACTGGCAAAATTCTCTTGACCTGTACCAACGGCTGGCCCTGTTCCTTGTTCAATAGCTGAGAATTTGACTAATTTCAAG
This sequence comes from Nostoc sp. TCL26-01, assembly GCF_013393945.1. Classification (NCBI taxonomy): domain Bacteria; kingdom Bacillati; phylum Cyanobacteriota; class Cyanophyceae; order Nostocales; family Nostocaceae; genus Nostoc; species Nostoc sp. TCL26-01. The sequence continues at coordinate 1,804,666 of NZ_CP040297.1, read as the reverse complement.
AACCCAGTATATACACGATCTATAGTTGTATTCCTCACAGTTTCTGTACCCAATCCAGGCGTAGCATCATCCACAAAAGCGGTAACTGGTACTGGGAAGCCTCTATTGATATCTGTAGATAAAGGTGTAGTGCCTGGTAAATTAACAGCTACGGTGTATGACACATCTGTACCTGCTGCAATATTGGGGATAGTAATGTATTTTGTTACCTGATCTATGGCGCTGAGAGCATTAGTACCAGGGTCTTTGTATTGGAAAACTGTCCCATTCCAAACGTAAGTTATGGACTGAGCATTATAAGTGATTGTCACCTCTGTACCATTGGGTAAATCACCAGTGGGAGCAGGTGGTGTGGGTACTAGAGAAATATTGCTCGCTTGAGTACTATCATTTCTAACGGTGTTGGTAAACGTGACTACTCCTGGGTCAAATGTGGAACCAGGAGTCGTGCCAGCCGGTACAGCAGTAGACTTATTAGTAAAGTCATCATTATTATTTGTCGGCCCCACGGCATTCGGTACACCATTTGGCCCGTTCAATACTGAGGCTGTATTGATTGTAAAGGTGTTAGCCTCACCACCTGTGCCTGCACCAGTGTTGTCACCATTAGTATCAACACCTGTTTCTGGTGTTCCTGGGTTGTTGATAAAACCATCATCCACAGTAGTAGGTAATTGATCAGGTACATTATCCCCATTGGTGTCTGTTGTTGGGGGAGGTGTCATATTTCCTGTATTCCCATCAAAGTTGCTGGGATTTTGATCACCTGATTCATCAATTACAGGAGCGTTTGTCGTTGGTGTTTTACCAAATACTTGAGCGATGTTGGCGATGGTGAGAGGCGCGGTTTGTCCTGTTTTAACTTTTAACTGGATAGCGAATTGGGTCGGTTGGACTGCACCAGTAGTTAAAGGTAGATAAGTACTAGTATCACCGTCAGTTGTGAGTTTAACAAAACCAATCCGCGTAACTGTAGTTAAGTCTCCTGGTTGGCTAGTTGTCCAAGTGGCAGCGTTAGCAGTTGTGGTGACAGCAGTTGTGGAGTAAACTACTGTCCAACCGCTAGGTGCAGTCGGTGCTGCTGCTAGTTGGGTTCCTGTAGGAATGGCATCAGATACTAAAATATACGAGCCAGTAAGCCCAGGTACGGTAGAGCCGGCTAGAGGTGCGGGAACGATACCTTTTCCTGTGACATCGGTGGGTTCAACTCGTAAACTCAAATTGTAGGATACAGTATCATCTGTAATATCCCCGGCTGTATTGTTATTGTTGTAAACACCACGAGTTTTCAGTAAGGTGGCTAGAGAATAGGACTTTGGATCAACGGTTTTTGTCGCTGTTGCACTACCTTCTACCACTAGGTTAGCAGGTGTACCATCAACTTCATTTGGTGAGCCATTAATGTTGTCAACAGTGTAGACATCAAGATTATCATTGCTTGATGCAGCATCGTTGCGGGGAGAGTTGCTGGCAGTGTTAGCCGGAGTTGTTTGACCCAAGGTAACTGAGATATTATCACCACTGGCAGCACCAGAATTAACAGTAACTCTGACTCGCACAGGTACAACACCATTGACAGGGACAGAGTTTGTCGTTACCCCGCCACTGGGAACTGGTAACCAAGTAGTAGTACCAGGTTGTTGATATTCTAAGCTGTTAGCAACTAAGGTTCCGTTACCTGTGATAGTGACTGCTTCCGGTATTTTGAAGCGTGTAGGATCGTTCCCTATGTTGGTGACAGTGAAGTTATATTCCAGTGCATCACCGACTTGGACTGTACCACCATTAACATCGTTCACTGTCCCAGCTTGTACCAAGATACCCGCTACTTCAGCGATTGTGACGGTAACTGTGTTGGAAGTAGTCGTGATTCTTTTAGGATCATTTGGATTATTTGGATCTGCGGGATTGTTTGGATCTTCGTAAGTGGCTGTTGCTTGGTTATTTATAGGTGTATTAGCAGCAGTTGGTGCAGTTTGAGCTAATACAGGAGTGATGAATGGGAAAAGACCGTTAGTTAAAAATGCTGTTGTGATTAAAGCACCATACAGTCTAGACTTACGAGTTTTGTTGGTTTTAATCTGAAAATTCATTCTAGAGATGTAGTTTTTTAGTAGGGTACTGCTGAGTATCTCCGGTAAAAATAAATGCACAATATATCTATAATTTTTTAAAAATATCGATTTATCTGGCAATTATTTTTCAGACAACAAAATTATTCCAAAACAATCTAAATCAGTTTGGAATAACGCTTGCGAACAATATAAAAACAGTATTTTGTGTAATCAGTTTTTGAGATATTCAGTTTTATTTACTGATGTCAAATTGATTACAAGAAATAATATGATGTCTCAACACTAGAACCTTAAATCAAAGACATGGCATCTCGAAACAGTTGAAATACGAGTATTAAGATTTTTAGCAAAAAATTATTTGCGTAATTTTATTTAAGTAAGTACGGACAATAAAAGTCTGTTATTACACAAGAGTATATTTTGTCTAGTTAATTTCCGAAAATTAATGCCGACTAATCCGTATATCTAGTTTTAATTACACAATTAATAGTATTTATATATACTCTAGCTGCAAGCAAATAACTTATGGATTTAAAGCCGACAATTTTAGTCGGGTATGTTTGACTAGTGTTTTTACCCGTGCTACTATCATTCGCAGTTGACGGACAAACAGGGAAAGCTAGTTTATGACTCAGGCCACATCCACACCAACCCAAGCAAACACCAACATTCTCAAATCTTTGCAGTGTAAAGAATGTGGTGCAGAATACGAACTCAAAGCCTCTCATGTGTGTGAGTTCTGTTTTGGCCCATTGGAAGTGAAGTATGACTATAGTGCCTTGCGTCTGTCTGTCACCCGTGAAAAAATTCAAGCTGGCCCTAATTCAATTTGGCGTTACCGTCCCTTTTTGCCCGTCGCAACTGACAATGTTATAGATGTGGGAACAGGTATGACTCCCCTGGTACGTTCCCATCGTCTTGCCCGTCGCCTGGGTCTAAACAAGCTTTATATTAAAAATGATGCCGTCAATATGCCCACCCTGAGTTTCAAGGATCGGGTGGTGTCCGTTGCTCTTTCTCGTGCGCGTGAGTTGGGTTTCACTACAGTATCTTGTGCTAGCACCGGTAACTTGGCAAACTCCACAGCAGCGATCGCAGCTAATGCCGGTCTAGACTGTTGTGTGTTCATCCCGGCTGACTTAGAAGCTGGAAAAATCCTGGGTAGCTTAATCTACAGTCCTACACTCATGGCGGTGAAAGGCAACTACGATCAAGTCAATCGCCTGTGTTCGGAAGTCGCCAATACATACGGCTGGGGTTTTGTCAATATCAACTTGCGGCCTTACTACTCGGAAGGTTCCAAGACTTTAGGGTTTGAAGTGGCAGAACAACTGGGATGGGAACTACCAGATCATATAGTTGCCCCCTTGGCTTCTGGCTCACTGTTTACCAAGATATATAAAGGTTTTAAAGAATTTACGGAAGTTGGCTTAGTAGAAGGTAAAAACGTCCGCTTTAGTGGCGCACAAGCTGAAGGCTGTTCCCCCATTGCCCAAGCCTTTAGAGAAGACCGCGACTTTATTAAACCAGTAAAACCGAATACAATTGCTAAATCAATTGCGATCGGCAATCCGGCAGATGGTGTCTACGCTGTCGAAATAGCGAAGAAAACAGGCGGTAATATTGAATCAGTCAATGATGCTGAAATTATTGAAGGCATCAAACTGTTGGCAGAAACCGAAGGCATCTTCACTGAAACAGCTGGTGGTACAACTGTCGCTGTCCTGAAGAAACTGGTAGAAGCTGGCAAAATTGACCCAGATGAAACTACTGTGGTTTACATCACGGGAAATGGTTTGAAAACCCAAGAAGCAGTACAAGGCTACATTGGTGAACCTTTGACCATTGATGCTAAACTTGATAGTTTTGAGCGTGCATTAGAGCGATCGCGTACTTTAGACCGCTTGGAATGGCAACAAGTCCTTGTTTAGTCAACAGTCAATAGTCAATGGTCATTAGCAACCGACCATTAACAACTGACAACTCACCACTGACCAATATTATTTAATTATGGCTGTAAAAGTTTTAGTCCCTACTGCTCTGCAAAATTTCACCAACAATCAAGCCGCACTCGATTCTAGTGGTACGACTATTGCAGAACTCTTAGATTCTCTAGAAAAAACCTTTCCTGGTATCAAGTCACGATTATGTGATGATAAAGGAGAACCAAGGCGCTTTCTGAATTTGTATGTCAATAGCGAAGACATCCGCTTTTTAGATGGTACAGCTACATCTCTAAAAGACGGTGATGAAGTGAGTATTGTCCCGGCTGTGGCTGGTGGTTAAAACTGGCAAATCTCAGTTAGATTAGTCTAAATCAAAAAATCTATCGGCACTTTTTCCCCTCATTACAGGGGAGAAAGTTATTAAACAGAATTCAGGAGTCAGGAGCCAGAATTCAGTATAAATTCTGTGCGACTAATTAATTAACTTGAGTCATCAGTTGTTCTTGCCAGTAAATATTATTATCAGTAGTCAAAATAATTCTTTTATAAACTTCATTTTCTAACTCAATAGTTAAATAATTATCATCCTGATTGACATACCAAAACTCTTTGCCTCTGTCAGTGTAGTAAGTTCCAGCTTTAATCACACCAGGAATAAAACTACCAGGAGAGCGTAATTCTTTCCAGTTGCTTTGAGGTTTGGTTGTAGTTGCTTGTTTAATATTTGCTAATGGTATTTGCCAAAGTTTTTGGAAGCAAACAGCCAGAAATTGTTCTTGCCATGTAAACTCTATTTGTAATTTGTTGTCAGTTATCGTCAACTGCATTACCAACCTCTCTATCAAGAGTATTTTATCTAGGTTTACCTAAAACACTTTTTGCGTTACGAGATTTTGCACTAGCTTTTAAACAGTTGAAAATATTACCCTATTGTAGCAAATTACATTCAAGTAGAAGTCATGATTAACAATTTAGAACAGTTTGCCAGTGATAACTATTCTGGTATTTGTCCCGAAGCAATGGATTACATGATTAAAGCTAATCAAGGTAGTGCGCCAGCTTACGGAAATGATGAATGGACACAAAAAGCAACAGATTATTTTCGAGAACTGTTTGAAATTGATTGCGAAGTTTTTTTTACTTTTAATGGTACAGCTGCTAATTCACTATCTTTAGCGGCTCTTTGTCAGTCATATCATAGCGTTATTTGTCATGAAACAGCACATATTGAAACAGATGAATGTGGCGCGCCAGAATTTGCTTCAAATGGTTCTAAGTTGTTATTAGCTCCAGGAAAAAATGGGAAGTTAACAGCACAAGTGATAGCAGAGATGGTCACAAAACGGGCTGATATTCATTATCCTAAACCTAAAGTTATTAGTATTACCCAAGCAACTGAATTAGGAACTTTATATTCCATAGCAGAACTATTAGATATTCAAGAAGTTGCTCAAAAATATAATCTCAAAATTCACATGGACGGCGCACGTTTTGCTAATGCAGTTGCAGCTATGAATAAAACCCCAGCAGAAATGACTTGGAAAAGCGGCGTAGATGTGTTGTGTTTTTGTGGGACAAAAAACGGTATGGCGTTAGGGGAAGCTATTATTTTCTTTAATAAATCATTGGCAGAAGATTTTGATTATCGCTGTAAACAAGCAGGACAGTTAGCATCAAAAATGCGCTTTATATCTGCACCTTGGTTAGGTTTATTAGAAACTGGTGCATGGTTAAAAAATGCTCGCCATGCTAACCAATATGCGGCTTATTTAGAAAATGAGTTACTCAATATAGAAAATGCAGAAATCATGTTTCCTCGTGAAGCTAATGCGGTGTTTGTCAAACTACCGGAGCAAGTTATTCAACATTTAAAATCTAGAGATTGGCAATTTTACACATTTATTGGTGTCGGGGGAGTCCGTTTTATGTGTTCTTGGAATACCACTAAACAGAGAATTGATGAATTACTTAGGGATATTAAAGGAGCGATCGCCTAGATTATCCTAGTATTAATCAAGCCTCTTAGCTCAATAAATAATACTCAGTGAACCAGAGATTAGATTTTTCACTATTGACCATTGATTTTTATCTATTTTACTAATGACTATTGACCAGCTCTCCTATGTCAAAATGAAGGTAACTTATTACTAAAAAGTGAGCGATCGCTCTACAAGCTAAAACCCTAAGAGCAAAAGCTGACAATGAGAGCAGCAAAACTCTCTTGCCTAGCCTTAAGCTTCCTAGTCTCTAGCCTCTATTTTCCAGATAGACAAAGGATTAACCTGAGCAATGGCAGACCAAACCAATCAAGATCAAGCTAGCGAACCAGTAGTGACAAGTACCCCTGCTACCAACGCTGCAACCCAAACAGAAAAACCAGCCGCAGCGCCAGCAGCCAAAAAAGAGAAAGCCCCCACGGTGGAAAGCAAGCCATTTGTCGAGTTCATGGAACAAGACTACTTGCCGGCTTTGCAAAAGGCAATTGCGGCGGAAGGTGTGCAAGATTTACAGCTGGCTTTCGCCAAACAGAAGTTTCCTATCTCCGGCTTGACATCTTCATCTGAGGAATGCTGGCAAGTAATTGGTAGTTGGCGCAACGGTCAGCGTCGATTTAACGTATATTTTCCCGATGAGGATATCCAGGGGAAAAAAGGTTTTTCCTGTAACGAAGGTGGAAAACCCAGCACTCTAGAATCGTTTTTGATCGATGAGCGCAAAATTACCCTAGAAATGTTGGTATCACGGCTAGTGTATCGCTTGAACGGTCAAAAATGGCTAGGCAGAAATTAATTTAGTCAAGTTCGTGAAAATGATAGGTGACGGCTCCTGTAACGGGGTCGTTGTCTATCTTGACATAACCTGACTTCAGCATTTCTTTGAGTGTGCTTTCCACTTGGGCAAAGTCTGCACCTGTAGCTTTAACACCTTGAGTTACCGTTAAGTAACCACCTTTACTTTCTGCGGCTTCCAGCAGTTTTATCATCAATTGATTACCTGTCGGGCGGTGAACTTGGGCATTTGTCACAGGTTGATTTAAAGGTACACCCAAAGGTGAGACACCAGCTTTAATTCTCAGTTGCTGTTCATATTCATCTACCATCCCCGGCATCAAGAACAAATCCACAAATTGTCCTACACCAAAAACACCTCCGGTGAATAGCCAGAGCAACCCAGTGCCAATTTTGCCGTTATATAGCCGATGCAGTCCTCCTAGACCTAAAAACCACGCCGCACTTAAAATGTAAGAGACAAGCAGACGGTCTTTTTGCTGATTATTAACAGTCATGTTGTGGTCTATCCCTTGGATTTACATAAGTGAGGAGTGCTGAGTTGTCATCTAGCCTCTAGCCTCTTCATGCTAGCTACAGATTCCCCAGTCTCAATTCTTTAAATGTTGCAGTATTGTTGCAACTCTTAACGTTTCACTTACCAGTTTACCTCTGCACCTTGGTAGACTGAATTTTATACAAATTAATTATTGTCGGTTGTTGCGCCTGATGAGAGGATAAACTTCCGTTCTCCAGGTGTACTCAAGATAGTAAAAACACTCATTGCAGTTAGGACATGGTAGATTCCCTAAAAAAGCCAGGCTTTGAAGAAATACGGCCAGGAATTAAAGTCCCGGCAAAAGAAACTCTGTTATCACCCCGGTTTTACACCACTGATTTCGATGAAATGGCACGGATGGACATCTCCGTCAATGAAGACGAGTTGAGAGCCATTCTAGAAGAATTTCGTGCTGACTATAACCGTCATCATTTTGTCCGGGATGCTGAGTTTGAACAATCCTGGGATCACATTGACGGGGAAACTCGCCGCTTGTTTGTAGAATTTCTCGAACGGTCTTGTACGGCTGAATTCTCCGGCTTTTTGCTTTACAAAGAACTTGGTCGCCGTTTGAAAGATAAAAGCCCAGTTTTGGCAGAGTGCTTTAACCTAATGTCACGGGATGAAGCGCGCCATGCAGGCTTCTTGAACAAAGCGATGTCAGACTTTAACCTGTCTCTGGACTTAGGATTTTTAACCAAGAGTCGTAATTACACCTTCTTTAAACCAAAATTCATTTTCTACGCTACATACCTTTCTGAAAAGATTGGCTACTGGCGCTACATCACTATTTATCGTCATTTAGCAGCACATCCCGAAGACCGGATTTACCCAATTTTCCGGTTCTTTGAAAACTGGTGTCAGGATGAAAACCGTCACGGTGATTTCTTTGATGCCATCATGAAATCTCAGCCACAAATGCTGAATGATTGGAAGGCAAAACTATGGAGTCGCTTCTTCTTGTTGTCGGTGTTTGTCACCATGTATCTCAACGACATCCAGCGTAAAGATTTCTACGCCTCCATTGGTCTAGATGCACGGGAATACGACATCTATGTGATTAAGGAGACCAATGCAACCGCAGGTAGAGTTTTCCCTGTAATTCTGGATGTAGATAACCCAGAATTTTATGAACGCTTGGATATATGTGTTCAGAATAACGAAAAACTGAGTGCGATCGCTAACTCCAACACTCCTAAATTCTTGCAAATCTTCCAAAAACTGCCTGTGTTAGTTTCTACTGGTTGGCAGTTAGTCAAACTATACTTAATGAAACCAATTGACGCTGCTACTGCTCAAGGCGCGGCTCGTTAATTAGTTTAAGTTTTGTAAAACTGGAGTGGTTCTGTATTCAACAGAACCACTTTTTTTTGTAAATTTACACTTAATTTAAAGTCTTGATCTTGTGGCTATTAATTACGAATTACTAATTACTAATTAAAAAAATGCACCAAAGCTTGAGGAGTAAATTACCACTACTGTTAACTTTTTGCCTATTCACTAGCCTTTTACCTGCTTCTGGTTCAGTTATATGTTCCGCAGTTGCTAGTGAGAGATATGGTACATCAGGTAGCAATGGTATTAGTGGAAGAAGTGGTAGAAACGGCCGTGACGGCGAAAACCAAACAATTGTTGTCAAAGATTCACCAGTCAATCTTGATTTATCGGGTGAAAATGGCGAAGATGGTGAAGATGGCGATCGCGGTGAAAGACCTTATTGTGGCAATCAACCTCGTAATCCAAACTACGACATTCACGCACCTAATGGTGGTGCAGGCGGAAATGGTGGTAGAGGTGGCAATGGTGGCAATGGTGGTTCCTTGACTGTTTACTATACAAATTTGGCTGACTTGCGGAAAATTTTTGTCCGTGCAACCCCAGGAGACTTTGGCCGAGGAGGAAGGGGTGGTAGTGGCGCAGTCGGTTGTAATTGTCGGCGGCGCAACTGGGAGATAGAAACTTGTAAGGGAACTCCCGGAAACTCTGATTATAAGTGTACAAAAAAACGCTACAGATGTTATGACGGCGAAGATGGGCGTGACGGGAGTGATGGCGGGAATGGTAAAGAAGGACGTTTAGGTGTTTTGAGTATTGTTAACGGGAAGGAACCTTTAGCACCAGAGACTCCAAATGTGACGATAAATTTGGCTGAAATTGCAGGTAAAAAGTTAAATCTCTCAAAAAACAAATGGCATATTCGTCAAGGTGCAGTTTCTTTAGTTGCTCCTGGTTCTATTGTTGCTGACGAGTATCGAGAATTTGCCGCACGACTAGAGAAAACTTGGCAAATAGTCTGGCAGGAAAAGCAACCTATTACCAGTTTTACTAATCAACCTGTCACAGTGAGTTTAAATGATAATCAGCAAGTAGATGTGACTTTTGCTGATGATTTATGGGTGGGTGGTAGTAGCAGTAGTGAAGGTAACTTGACAACTTTCACTGTGAATTACGCGATCGCTAAAAAAGATGTTACACGATTAGCAGTGTCAGAATTTGCTGATGCTGGAGAAAATCTGAACTTAAAAATAGTCGATTTAGCAGCGAAATCTGATGCTATTCAAACTCAATTTCGAGCTAAGTTGCGTGCAAGAGATAACTTTAGTGGTTTCTCTGATTATAAAACTGTATTTGAAGGAGATATCCCTGGCGAATTTATCACCCGTGACTATAACCGTTTTATCCTAGCATTAGGTAAGCTAAAAATTCCTTCAGAAGCTCTTAAACCCGGTGTCAATGTTGAGATAGAAATTGTAGCTACACGTTCTCTAGAAGGACGTTCTGCTCAACAAACTATTAGTTGGCAAGGGACAATTCGGAAACAGAAATGAATTCCTCTGTGTCTTCTCTGCGAGACGCTTTGCGAACGTGTCTCTGTGGTGAAAAATAATTTATTTAACCACAAAGCCACAGAGGCACAGAGAGAAAAGCCAAAAGGGCTAATCAATTTTTAGCTTTTTCCGTTACCTTCAACTTTATCTGGTGTTGAGCCAGGAAATACTGGTTGAAATAATGGTTTTTCGGCTGAGATAGGCACACCTTCTGTAGTAGTGCTGGCTTGTGGGTTATTCGTAGGGTTTGGTGTAGGCTTGGGAGTGGATGCTTGCCTTTGTTGAAGTTTTTGTTCAGCAATTTTTTGATCAGACTGCTGCATTAATTGCTCAATCTTGGCAATGGGTTCGAGATTTCCTTGTGCTTTGTATTCTTCATGGGCGCGTTTGAATGCTGCACTCGCTTTTTTCCAGTCACCTTGGTTATATAAGGTTACTCCTAAGTTATAGTAGGCTGTAGCATTTTTGGGATTTTGACGGACAGCTTGGATATAAACAGCAATAGCCTCAGAAGTTTGTCCTTGTATTGCCATGAGGCTACCCAAGTTACTGTAAGCTGTAGTATTTTTTGGGTCTAATTTTAATACTTGCTGATAAGCAGCGATCGCTTCTTCTAGTTTTCCTGATTCTTGCAGGGCGATCGCTAGATTATAATAGGCGTTGGTATTGCCAGAGTCATAATTGATTGCTTGTTGATAAGCAGCGATCGCTTCGGGAATCTGTCCTTGTTGGTATAATGCTAAACCTAAGTTATAGTTAGCAGCCACCCTTGTCGGATCTAAAACCAAGGCTTGACGATAAGCTGTGATTGCCGCTTCTGTTTGTTCTTGTTTGTGCAGTGCTAACCCTAAGTTGTAATAAGCATCACCAATATTAGGATTAAGTTTTATTGCTTGGTTGTATTCTTGCACTGCCAAATCTAAGCGGTTTTGCATCAAGAAGACATTACCCAGATAATTTCTCGCCATCGCCAATCTAGGTTCACGCTGTAGTGCTTGGCGAAAAGCATATTCTGCACCTTCCCAATCACCACGATTATAGCGTGTGACTCCCTGTTGATAAAAGCTAGCTGTTGTCAAATCCTGAGAAATGGGACTTTGCACTAGTACTTTTGCATCTGGTGAATGCACATTTGTCGGTGCAGCCAACACCAAAAACGCAGAGGCTGCACATACAAGCCGCAAATACGGCTTTTGCCAATCCAGAACTTGCCGGGATGTGATTGACGACAAACCGTAAAACCACTGTTTAATTTGATGTTGTTTATACATGGTGAAATATCTATATTAATTGTTAGACCCCTATAAGTCAGAGTACCCAATACAGAATTCAAAATTCACAATTAAAAAGTTTATACCGAGGACTTGTTGGTCAATGGTCAATGGTCAATGGTCAATAGTCAATAGTCAATAGTCAATAGTCATTGGTCATTAGCATTTCTTCTTCTCCCGTGCTTCCCCTACCAAATCAGTTACCAGTTAACAGTTATCAGTTACCAGTTAATAAACGTTCACTGTTCACACTTCTGCACCCCTGCACCTTTCACTCCCTCACTCCCTCACTCCCTCACTCAGCACTCAGCACTCAGCACTCCCTCACTCAGCACTCACTACTCCTTGGGCAAAATCAACATAGCATCACCAAAAGAATAGAAACGATATTGAGCAGCGATTGCTTCTTGGTATATATCTAACAGTTGTTTTCTACCAATCAATGCACTGACTAACATCAGTAAACTGGAACGTGGTAGGTGAAAATTGGTAATTAACCCCTCTACAACTCGCCATTGGTAGCCAGGATAGATAAATAGGTTAGTTTTCCCACAAAAAGCTTGTAATTCTCCCGATTGGGCTGCTCCTTCCAAGGCGCGGACTACTGTGGTTCCCACGGCGATAATTCTGCCCCCAGCTGCTTTGGTAGCGCGGATTTGTTCTACTGTGGCAGAGGGAACTTCAATCCATTCCTCGTGCATTTGGTGACTGGTGACATTTTCCACTTCCACCGGGCGAAAGGTTCCCACACCCACGTGAAGTGTAACATGAGCTTGATTAATGTCGCGATCGCGCAATTTATCTAGCAACTCTGGAGTAAAGTGTAACCCAGCCGTGGGTGCGGCGATCGCTCCTGGTTGTTCAGCGTACACAGTTTGATACTGTTCGTCCGCCGCTTGGGATGCAGTGATGTATGGTGGTAAGGGTATTTCCCCAAATTTATCTAAAAGTTGTACTAAAGACTGCCCCTCTGGTAAATCAAACTCCAGCAAACGCCCTCCTGTGGCTGCGTCTGTTTCTAAGACGGTGGCGGTTAGGTGGGTACTGGGTAATGGGTAATGGGTAATGGGTAATCGGTTATTTTCTTCCTCTTCAATCCCCAATCCCCAATTCCTAATTCCCAATTTCCCACCTGAAAAAATAATCTTTGTACCTTTTTTAAACCGTTTCCCCGGCTTTACTAAAGCTAACCAACAGTTAAACTTGCGCTCTTCTAATAATAAAATTTCGACTTCTGCACCAGATGATTTACGTCCATAAAGGCGTGCCGGGATGACTTTTGTATTATTCATAATTAACAAGTCCCCAGGACGGAGAATATCAGGTAAATCATGAAAAATGTGATGTAGGGGCGGTGTTTCATTCCCAGTATTTTGAGAATTAACTACCAACAAGCGAGAACTATCTCTGGGAACTACGGGATTTTGAGCAATCAGTTCTGGAGGTAATTGGTAATCATACCCAGCTAATGAACAATCTAAATTTGTATCGGTTGCTGCCTGACTAGAGGTTTGGTTGAGTTCTAATGATGATATCTGTTGCTCCATTGAAATTTCCAATGCTGAGAATAAGTTTGTTTGAGTTTTTTTGGCAAAAGCACCAAATTTTTCATCCAGATTATAAGATTGACACTATTAGGTAACACGTAAACAAATAGATAAAAAATGGGTAAACTTCCCCATCCAAAAACGGGGGCTTTTACCCTACCGGGATCACAATCTATTGAGGAAGATAGAAATGTAAGATTGGCTTTGATCCCTAGCACCATCATGGAATACTTGTACTACCTGGCAAATGCCAGTCTCACTTTGAGAGTTGTGCAATATTTGCACGCTAGTCCCCACATACCCGTTTCGTTTGTCACCGTGATTCATCAAATTGATGGTTGGGTGGTTAGGATCAAACTCAGAAGTCATGTCTCACCACAAACAGATGGTGACTTTCGAGCTTTTCTCAATGAATTAGGTATTAGCTATGAGCCACCGATGCGGGTGCAAATGGCATTGTGGAGTCTAGAAGCAGGACAATGTCCTGTGGATGTGATGCGTCGCTATCAAGTGGCGATCGTTTCACATGGTAGCCCAGAAAGGGAAGAAATAGAAGCTTTCCGTCAACAGTTTGTTCGAGGACTGGGTTACTGTCCCGAAACACTGGCGTAAAATCCATGATACTGAATACTGGAATTGGTAATTGGTAATTGAAGATAGGGACATCCCATTCATAGCCAGTTACCAATCAGCTTTACTCCATAGCCCAGTCAAAAGCTGCCGGGATATATTCTTGTAAATGTAATTGGTATCCGGCAACTGAGGAGCTAGCCATAGGCTTCTGGATAGCTGAAAGCTTTTGCGACTGTTGAGAAATTATCTGACAAGAGACAATAGCCACATCAAAACGGCAAGGGTACTCAGCTTTTTTTGGGTATTTAGCTAAAAATATTCCTGCTGTTTTGCCAATTTTGGCTTGTTTGATTTGAGTAATTGCGTTTCTCCCGCCGTCATCCCAACTACCAGGGCTACGGGTTTTTACCTCCACAAATGCCAGTATAGGTTCACTAGATTGGGCGATGATATCGATTTCTCCCCAACGGCAACCAAAACGACGGTGTAAAATTATCCAGCCTGTAGATTGTAACCATTGGGCTACGAGGTCTTCACCTAAATCACCAATATCGGGATAATGTGATGGAGGAGGGTTCGCCATTGGCTAAAAATAGCATGAATTCTAAATTAAGCGATCGCTTGTTCGGTTCTCTGCTCAAACCTATCAAAACTCTGTTTGGGTTAGAGCATCAAAAATCTCAGCGAATTTGGGTTAATTTACTCAGTCTATTGCTTTGGGTAGTATTGGGCATCACGACAATTGCCGGTTTTACTCCCCCAGCTTTAGCACTTGAGTACAACAAAGAAATTTTAGTAGAAGCTGATTTTTCAGGACGTGATTTAACAGACTCTAGCTTTACTAAAGCCAACCTCCGCCAGAGTAACTTTAGTAAATCTAATTTACAGGGTGTGAGTTTCTTTGCTGCCAACTTAGAATCAGCAAATCTAGAAGGTGCAAATTTGACAAACTCCACTTTAGACTCTGCTCGTCTCATCAAAAGCAATTTAACAAATGCCATCTTGGAAGGTGCTTTTGCAGCCAATGCTAAGTTTGATGGTGCAATTATTGACGGTGCAGATTTTACCGATGTCCTGTTACGTCCAGATGAGCAGAAAAAATTGTGTAAAGTTGCCCAAGGTACAAATCCGACTACAGGACGAGATACCCGTGACACTCTATTTTGTCCCTAATCTATTGACTTAAACTTTGTGTCTCTGTGCTTTTGTGGTTAAATAAATTTTCTCACCACAGAGACACAAAGACACAAAAGAATCTGTAATAACTACCACTGGCTGACTATCTGCCTCAGTTCATCCATATCCAAGTAATCATAAGCAAACGCCCTTCTTAAAAGCGAGTGGGGAATAAATTCGTCATACTTCTGCATTTGGGGTGCTTCCGCAGAACTGACTAAATCTTCCGGCATAATTCTCTGCTCACATAAAGAAACAATTTCTTTCTGAAGATAAGTAAATTTATCTTTACCTAACTTAATATGAAAATAATAAGGATTGACACCACCAATACTACTAATTGCCAACGATTCACGACAAAAGGTATTGAGTAACCTTTCTAGGGTACGATAGGCGATCGTCCCCATCCAAGGGAAAATACAACATCTACCCTGCTCTAATTGCACAATATTTTGCTCATGTAATCCTGCTTGCTGTGCAAGTTCACGAACAAGTTTTAAACGTCGTTGAGCATTTTTTTGCAAGTAACTATACTCCACGTCTTCCCATAAAACCCGGCGCATTCTTTGCAAAACTTTAGTGTGAATCTGACCACTACCACCACGCCAATAACTAGTGGCTTTACCTTCTACCTGTTTGACAAAAATAACTCTTTTTTTAAAGTCAACTTCCACCACTTCCCAAGTTATACCCGCCAAAGCAAATTGATTACCCACAGTAGGTAAGGTAATCACACTGCCAATTTCTTTTGTACCTTGCTTCACACTATATTCTTGATGATCAGCAAAGACAGCATAAAACTGAAACTTACCAACGATTCGTTCTCCCGCCAAACCTAAAATTAATTTATTTTGTTCAGTATGTTGAATATGACCAATATCAATTAAATAACGCAGTAATAACTTAAAATCTGCTTGAGTAATAGCCGCAAATGGAGGTAAACTTAAAACCTGTCTAGCTAGAGCAGCAGGAGAAATCTCTGCATTTGCTACTAAAATACTCATTGTCTGGTGATATAGCAAGCTAAACGGATATTTAATTGGCTGAATGGGTTCAATCCAACGTTCTTCTAAATAAAGTTGAATAATAGCTATACATTGTAGAAGCTGCCAAGGAATTTGTTCTGGTAACGATGCTTCAGTTGCAAGTTCATCTTCAGCACAAACAAAGCGCATATCCGCAGCTTCACCTCTTCTTCCTGCCCGTCCCAAACGTTGTAAAAAACTCGCTACAGATAAAGGTGATTCTAACTGAATGACTCGCTCTAAATGCCCAATATCAATACCTAATTCTAGTGTCAGTGTTGCCGCAGTCACTGCCGGAGTATTTGGTTCTCGCATAGCATTTTCAGCCGCTTGTCGCAAACTAGCTGATATACTGCCATGATGGACGTGATAGATATCTGGTAAGGCTTTTTGAGTGGCAATTTTTCGCAAAGAGGCAATTATTGATTCAGTTTGTGTGCGATTATTAGCAAAGATTAAACATTTACGAGATACGCTCAAATTAAAAATATATTGTTCGTAAGCTGTTATCTCTGACTCATCAACATCATCAGCAATATAAAAGTGTTCTACAGCTAATTTAATTTGGCGTTTTCCAGCTTCGACTTGAGGTGTCACTACTTGTTTATCTGTTCCTGAACGCAGCCAATCTTCCGCCATTGAGTAATCACCTAAAGTTGCTGATAAACCAATGCGGCGGGGTTGTGTTTGTGTCAAGTTTGCTAAACGCTGCAATTGACAAATAATTTGACAACCGCGTTCCGAACCCATAAAGGCGTGAATCTCATCAATGATGACAAATTTTAAATCTCCAAATAAACGCAATATTTCTTTATGTCTATTCACCAATAAACTTTCTAAGGATTCTGGTGTAATTTGCAGAATGCCTTGAGGATTTTGTAAAAGTTTCTTTTTCCGACTTTGAGCAACATCACCATGCCAATGGTAAACAGGAATATTGGCTGATTTGAGTATGTCGTTAAGGCGTGCAAATTGGTCATTAATTAAGGCTTTGATGGGGCTGATATATAACGCACCAATACTAGTAGTTGGGTTTTGGTGCAATAGTGTCAAAACAGGTAAAAATGCTGCTTCTGTTTTCCCCGCAGCCGTGGCGGCAGCAATTAATAAATGAGCATCGCTGTCAAATATCACTTGACAAGCTGCTGTTTGCACTGGTCTTAATTCAGTCCATTGATGATGATAAATATATTCTTGAATAAATGGTGCAAGTTTATTGAAGGTATTGGTCATTGGTCATTAGTCAATAGTCAATAGTCATTGGTCATTAGTCATTAGTCAATGGTCATTAGTCATTAGTCATTGGTAAAACTCTTACCCATTACCCATTACCCCTCTCATTTAGCCATGAAAAAACCCGGCTTGACCGGGCAGATGTACTGTTGTCGAATTTTGCGGTTAGTAACTATAGCTTGATGTCGCAAGTTAGAGGACAAGAGGCATAGACGGTTTTTTGCATTTGGTCTTCTTCACCGTGCAACCAGCTTAACCATTGCATATCTGTAGGGTGTACACCTTTAGCAGTTAACACACCAGCACCGATTAAAACGGCCATGACATTGAACATAATTAAGCCACCTGCTACTAGCAAAACTGCACTAACAGGCATGACAGATTGCAACACAATCGACAATAGACATCCAACCGTAGCCATCAATACAACTAGTGGAAAACCGACAACTAACAAGCACACTGCCAACGTAAAAGTCCATATTAAAAAGCTTTTGATAACCAACCAGGAGTAGGTCTTTCCGAGATTAGAGCTTTGAGCCGAAACCATGACTTTTCCTCCTAAAATACACAGCAATTTACTAATTCAGTAATGTTTCGCTTTTTGCTTACAAACTGAATACTTTAATGAAGTTTCAGTATATAAAACTCATCTGTGAAAATGAGCATTTATTTATTAAACTTTACAATTAATTTTTTTCAATGATGAATGTAAAGTTGAATTTACGTTTCCACCTGAATCTAGCTTTTGTTATCTGTCTAGAGGAGTAGAAGACAAAAGCCCTTCTACTAAAAGTTCATGGCAAGCCTTTTGTTTAGCCTCTGCTTAACATTTCTTATCTGAAATGCCTGAGTCTCTCATAATTCTCTAACTAAGCTCAACAAAATATCTAGAGATGATTTTGCTGTTAGTTGCTAGCCAGTTGAGGGTGAGTCAGTAGAAATCCTCTCATTTAAATGAATAGAAACTTCTTATAAAGAGTTTATTGCATAAAAAAATACTGTTAATTGACTATATATTTACTGATGTTAATTCTGAAGCGTTGAGTTAAACCAGTTTATATGAGGATGAGTTTTTTGGAATTTTTTAAGAGTAAAAAAAGATACGACAAACTCGGTCTAATTGTAACGAAATGTTACTTTGCCGTTTCATTTAGGTAAACACTTGTAATTCCGTCTCTTGGCGTTTTCTGAACCACTAAATCAGTTCTATTGTTTTTTCACTCTGATAACAGCTTAATCATAAAGATATATGACAGAATCCTCCCATCCATCTAGTTCTAATCCTGTTGTTGCTCGGAATGTACCACCAGTACCACCGCCACCCCCACCAACGTTAGTAACCCAACGCCAACAGACACAAACGTTGGATATGTCAGTCAATAGAAGTCCGAATCAACCAGTACCACCGCCTCCGCCAGCTCATCGTCCTGGAACTCCGCCACCAATAACGGCATCTACCAGCAGTCCCAATTTGACTTTGGCACAGATTATTAAAGAAGCTTTTGATAATGGATATTCGGATATTCACTTGGGTGTAGGTGAAATACCCCGCTTCCGTAACCGAGGTGAAATTAATCCCACCGACTATCCCGAAACGGACAAAGCAATTTTTATGAGTTGGATGCGGGAAATTATGACGGAGGCGGAAATCCAGCGCTTCCAGGAACACTTAGAATTCGATGGGGCGACTCAGTACGAATTTGCACGTGTCCGGATTAATATTTTTGACTCTCTCAAGGGTTATTCGATGGTGTTGCGGTTGATTCCTCTGAAAATATTGTCGATTGATCAGTTGCGATTACCACCAATATTTCGAGATATTTGTCACTACCATAAGGGTTTAATTTTGGTGACTGGCCCTACTGGTTCTGGTAAATCGACGACGATGGCGGCAATGATTGATTATATTAATCGAGAGATGCCTAAACACATCATCACTATTGAAGATCCAGTGGAATTTGTTCACCAAAGTCGCAAGTCTCTGATTAAGCAACGGGAAGTGGGAATGCACACCCGTAAATTTGATAATGCGCTGAAAGCGGCTTTGCGGGAAGATCCAGACTTGATTCTGGTGGGGGAAATGCGGGATAAGGAGACGGTAAACACTGCCCTGAAGGCGGCACAAACTGGTCACTTAGTTATGGGAACTCTGCATACTAATAGTGCGGTGAAGACTATTGAACGGATTCTCAATTTGTACTCAGGTGAGGAACAAGATGCGATGCGGGTAGCTTTGGCTGAGTCGTTAGTGGCAGTAATCGCTCAAGGCTTGTGCCGGACTACTGATGGTAAGCGGGCGGCTTTCCACGATATCCTGATTAATACGGAAGCAATCAAAGAGTGGATTAAAGACGGTAAGTACGATGAAATTACCGAATTGATGAAGCAAGCGAGCTTTGATGGCATGATTACGATGAATCAGTCGTTGCTCAATCTTTATCAAGAAGGTCGGATTACGGAAGAAACTGCGTTGGAAATGTCACCAACTCCTAATGAAATGGCTCAGTTTCTCCGAGGACGAGTTTAGCTTAAGCAGTAGAAGCCTATCGCTCACCCAGAGGGAGATGATGAGATGAATTGCGCCAAATGTGAAACCGCCCGTCTGTCAGTCTGACAGGGATTTACAATCCCTGTCTCATAGCTAAAGTCCTCTCAAGAGGACTGGATATTATAGTCCATTTTCATGGTGGGGGACAATACCCACGAGTAAGCTACACATATCAGGATTTTTGTGAATTGGTATGAGGTCTGTGGAATTCACGTTAATTTAGTTACTTGCTAAAGCCCTGGTAGTTTCTGGCTTTAGCAATCCGTTCAACAAAGATGCAGGACGTTGACCATAAGGCCAAGCAAAAGCATGGCGGAAGGCTGCATCCTGACAGGCTTGCAACTGTTCAAAGTTGATAATGTCGTAAGTCAGGAGATTTTCATACTCGAAAGGTAGACGGACATTATGCAACCCGGCGTTATCGGTACAAATGGCGATATCTACTCCAGCATCAAAACAACGGTCAAAAACTAACTTGAGTTGACGGATATCTTGTAAAGTGCCAGTTTTGATATAGGTTGTCGGACAGACTTCCAAACACTGACCACGTTTAGCTACATCTGCCAGTAATTCTGGATATAGTAGGGGAATTTGGATACCATGACCAATCCGCATCAGGTATGGGAGCATTTCTGGGTAACAGCCAGCTGTGGTTTCGTAAAAATGTCCGGTGGTGTTAATTCCCAGCGATCGCGCATATTCATATAAACTAATCCATTCTGGCAGGCGATCGGCATAATGACTATCACCCCCAGCTACATCTATTCCACAGACAAAATGTTTGTTTTGCGCGGCTAAATCAACGATCGCCTTATTTACCTCATAGGGTAGGCGTGTGTGCATACACAAGATTTGACTAGTCACAATGGGATATTCTCTGAGGCTGCTGGCTTGTCCTACCACCCCGACGATTTCTGCCATCTTGTCAATTCTCTCGGACTGACTCAGATGTGCTGGTGTACGTAAGTAAGGGGTGTAGCGCAGTTCCAGATAAGCCAAGTTTTCAAAAATATACGCACCCCTGACCAAACGATAAATAAAGTAAGGTAGGGTATCTACTGTCTGCACACTTTCCACTAAAGTGTGTAGTTCTAGGTACTCATCTAAGGTATTGCGGGGACGGGTGTAAAAATCTTCAAATTCTGCATACTCCGCAAACCGAGAAATTAACTCTGATGAATGACGCTCGAAATAGCGCCACAAGACACGGGGAACAACGGAACCACCCAAGTGTCTATGCAATTCTGCATATAAAGCCATAGTGCTACTTTTTTATAAAAATTTCATTAATATTAACAAAAACACCAAAGTAAAATCATGTATTTTCTAAGAATTCTTTGTTTATTTTGTTAATAGTGATTGATCTGTAGTTAGTAGTGAAAGTGTGTTTATTTTATTGGTAGTCAGTGGTCAATCTTTATTTATACAAACAAATGACAACACACAACTGCCCACTAGCCACTAACATTTACCGCATTAATTGTTTGAGCTAACTCTTTGGCAGTGCAGGGTTTAGACAAAAATGCTTTGACACCCATACTCAAAATTACCCCGGCATCAGGTTCGGATAACAATCCACTAATGGCAATAATTTTGACATCGGGATTGATATTTTTGAGTTGACGAATAGCGATCGCTCCATCCATTGTCGGCATCATCATATCTAACAAGACAACACTAATTTTTTGTTGATATTGTGTATAAATAGATATTGCTTCTTCACCATCGCTAGCTGTGAGTACTCGATAATTATATGCTTCTAGAGATGACTTAGTAATTTCCCGGATAATAGCTTCATCATCTACTACTAAAATTTCTTCACCGTTACCCGTAAGTAATTCTGTCTCCTCAGAATTAACTAACTGAGTGTTAGATAGCAAAGCAGGTAAATACACCTGAAATTGCGTACCTTGACTTTCCTCACTCTTGACGTTGATAAAACCACCGTGGTTATTAATAATACTTAAAGCCGTAGATAGTCCTAAACCTGTACCTTTGCCGATGTCTTTTGTCGAAAAAAATGGTTCAAAAATCTGTTGTTGAATTTTGGATGGAATGCCTAAACCAGTATCCTCTACATATATGACAATATAAGCACCACCTTCAGGAGCCAGCACCACATTTTCGGCGCTGATGTTCAATGTACCACCATGAGGCATGGCATCACGGGCGTTGAGTACAAGATTCATCAACACCTGATGTAGCTGAGTTGTATCTCCCGACACGTGCCAAAGATTTTCTGGGATATTGGTATGGCAGATAATTGACTTAGGAAATGTTTGCTGGACAATTTGCTCAACTTCTATCAGTAATTGTCTGATTTGGACAATTGTCTTTTTCCCTTCAATACCCCGTGCAAACGATAATACCTGCTTGAGTAAATTTGCCCCGCGTTTGACGTTATTCTCTAAAGTATTCAGTACCTTTTGCATTTGCGGGTCATGCAACTTCATCTGTAAGAGCTGCACCGACATTAAAATTGGCGCGAGGATATTGTTAAGATCGTGAGCAATGCCACTTGCCATTGTACCAATACTTTCTAGACGCTGCGATCGCAATAGTTGTGCTTCTAGCTGTTTTTTGGATGTGATTTCTGTATTCACGCTCAAAATTGATTTTGGCTGGCCATCTTTGTCTTTGACTAGCTTCCAGCGACTTTCTACAATAACTTTCTGCTCATCTTTAGTTAGTTGATGTAATTCACCTTGCCACTCACCTTTATCTATCACAGTTAGTAGTGCTTCTTGTTGCTGGGGGGAATTGATGTGATGCAGGAGTTCCCCGACATTTTTACCTAAAGCCTCTTCCATCTTCCAGCCATACAAACGTTCTGCACCTTTATTCCAGAACAAAATTTGATTGTGAATATTTCTGACTAAAATGGCATCAGTGGCGACATCTAATAGCACTCTCTGTTCACGGATTTTCTGTTCTGCTTGCTTGCGCTTAGTGATATCCCGCGCCACTGCTAAATGTAAAAATGTGCCATCAGACTCATCAACTATTGGCACAGCATGAGTTTCCCACCAGCGACGAGTACCTTTAAATCCTACAATCTCGTACTCTAAAGTTTCTTTATTACCTTGACAAACACTTTGATGTAAAGCTGCAAAAGCCTGCTGATACTCTGGGGCAATTACCCAATTAATAGACTTACCAATAACAGCCTCAGTACTTTCCACTTCCATCATAGCTAATCCAGAAGCATTAATTTCTAAGAGTGTTCCATCCCTAGCAATTAGTTGAATACACCCTAGTTCTGCATCAAAAATTGCTCGTAAACGATGCTCATTTTGGCGAAGAGTAGTTTCTGTCTGCTGAAGTTTGACAATATAACGCTGTAGTAATTTATAAAGAAAAAACAGCAACAGTACATTCACAAAAACAGCTAGAGAAAATGTAGTGAGTGTTTTCTGGTAACTTATTTGTGATTGTTGTATCAGTTCTTGCAAGGAATTTCGCTCATTAGTTAATCGTTCGCTAATTAGCTGTGGGATTTCTGGCCTCGGTTGTGCTGTGAAACTGGGATTTTGACTAAGAGAAAATTCTTGCGTTAATTGTGCAAATCTTGCTCTAATCTTTTGTTCTAGTAAGAAAATCCATTTGTGGGATAGATTTTGATTTATGGTAATTTGACGCAGCCGTTGAATATTATCTAAAGTGCTTTGGCTAGAAGTTTTATAGTCTTTTAGTGCATCTAAATTTTTGGTTAACAAATAATTTTGCTGATTGATTTCAGTATCTTGAAACGTTGTTAGTATAGTTTCAATTTGAGTAATCACTGTATGGGAAGATGTCATCCATTGCTGATTGTGAAATAACTTCATGGTATGGCTGTAGCAAACTCCAGCATTCGTCAATAAGACTGCTAGTGCCAGAATAAATAATATTCTCAGCTTGTGGATGACAGAAAATTTCATGGTGCGATCGCCCTTCATGTCGTAGGCTAATAACTCCAATTAAGTCAAACTCAAAATTCTATAACTTAAAATTAACCCAGAGGTTTCTGTAGTTTATTAATCACAGCGATTTTTCGTTATCTGTAATTATTTACTACGCCACAGACACAATAACAGCATTAAAGATACTTTTTAATACTTTTTATCTTAAAAAAGAGTTTAATAGCAAATTTCTCTAGTAAGCAACTGTTATTTAAACTACTTTTTTGCAAAAATTGCACTTGAGAAACTCCTCTGCAACTCTTAACTTTGTGTCTCTGTCTTGAAAAGTTCAGATGCCTGCGGCAAGCCGCAAAGCGTCTACGGAGGAAACCTCCGCTCCGACTTTTCGCTGTGCCTTTGTGGTAAAAAAGTACTTTATCTAACCACAGAGGCACAAAGACACAGAGGGATTGATCACTGGCAGGGCCAATGCTAAAAATTTATGTATTGACAAACAACACATATTATGTTGATAATGGTTCTTTGTGGAAACTTTACCTCAATAAAATAAACACTTGGCTAACGTCATTGTCATAGGCGCTCAATGGGGCGATGAAGGAAAAGGTAAAATAACTGACTTACTCAGCCGCTCCGCAGACGTAGTGGTACGTTATCAAGGGGGTGTCAATGCTGGACACACAATTGTAGTTAAGGATCAGACTTTTAAACTACATTTAATTCCCTCTGGTATTTTGTACCCAGAAACAGAATGTATGATCGGTTGTGGGACAGTCATTGACCCACAAGTTTTAATAAAAGAACTCGACCAATTAGAAAGTTTAAATATTTCTACTAAAAATCTGCTCATTTCTGAAACAGCCCATGTCACAATGCCATATCATCGGCTCATTGACAAGGCCTCAGAAGAGCGACGCGGCAGCCATAAAATTGGAACCACTGGTCGAGGGATTGGCCCTACTTACGCCGACAAATCTGAGCGTACAGGGATTAGGGTATTAGACTTGATGGATGCAACAGCGCTACGCGAGCAACTGGAATGGACGATTAACTATAAGAACGTTATTTTAGAGAAGCTGTATAATTTGCCTCCTCTAGATACTGAACAAGTCATCAGTGAGTATCTAGGGTATGCAGAACGCTTGCGGCCTCACGTAGTTGATACATCGTTAAAAATATATGATGCCATTCAACGGCGGCGCAATATTTTATTTGAAGGCGCACAAGGTACACTCCTGGATCTAGATCATGGAACCTATCCTTATGTCACCTCCTCGAATCCAGTAGCCGGGGGGGCTTGCGTAGGAACAGGTCTAGGCCCGACAATGATAGACCGGGTAATTGGTGTGTCCAAAGCTTACACAACGCGAGTGGGAGAAGGGCCATTTCCTACCGAACTGGATGGGGAGTTGGGCGAATTACTGTGCGATCGCGGGGCTGAATTTGGTACAACCACGGGACGTAAACGACGCTGTGGTTGGTTTGATGCTGTTATCGGTCGTTATGCCGTGAGAATCAACGGTATGGATTGTATGGCTATCACCAAATTAGATGTCCTTGACGAGTTGGCAGAAATTCAAGTCTGTGTCGCCTACGAAATAGATGGCGAACGCTGTGATCATTTTCCCACCAGCGCCCGTCAATTTGCCCGGTGTCGTCCCATTTATAAAACCTTACCAGGATGGCAAGTGCCAACAACCGAATGCCGCAACCTGGAAGACTTGCCCCAGCAAGCACTGGACTACCTAAAATTTCTGGCGGAATTAATGGAAGTCCCGATTGCGATCGTCTCTTTAGGCGCTAGCCGCGATCAAACCATAATTGTTGAAGACCCCATTCACGGGCCAAAACGCGCTTTGTTACACCCTAATGGTACTCCTGCTTCTTTGCTGAGTGCTTAATCAAGAGTCAAAAATCAAGAGTCAAGAGTCAAGAGTTTATAGCAACTACCATTGACCATTGACCATTGACCATTGACCATTGACCATTGAACATTGACAACTAACAACTAACAAAAACATATGTCTCTGACAGTCGAATCTAAAACTCGACCAGAAGGCAGCAAACCCAATGCGCTGCGCCGTTCTGGACTTATCCCTGCTAACTTGTACGGACACAAAGGTAGAGAATCAATTTCTTTGGTAGTTGATGCCAAAGTTGTGGAACGTCTACTCAAAGCTGCTGCTGTTAACAAAACAGAAATTGAACTCAACATTCCTGAACTAGAATGGACTGGAAAAACTGTACTCAAAGAAGTGCAGACACATCCAGCTAAAGGTACAGTGTACCATATCAGTTTTTGTGCCACTGCTAAAGACTAAAGCTGGTAAAAAGTTTGTGATAATTGCTGATAACACCAGGGGTTAAACCCTGGTTTTTTGTTGTTTGGCTTTTTTGGCAGCTATGGGATTGTTTCTGACTTCTGAATTCTTCTTCAAATTACCAATGGTGCTAACTCGTGCTTGTGCCATTGTTCTTCTACTCGTTCTGCAACCAAAGGTCTGACAATAAACTGGGGTGGATTTCCGGCTTGTACATCAATCCGTACAGCAGAATAGGGTAATCGCTTGGGTGAATTTTGGTCACTACGTCCCACATACAGCAGTGAATCGGCAACTTTTCGCACAGAACGTCCAGAATGATCATGAAAAATCTCCATTAATTCTGTTCCTTCTGGTCGTTGACGACGAGGACGACGACCACTACCACCAGAAATAATGCAGTTGAGATGTGAGTCAGCATAACCTGTATCAACTGTACGGAGATATTCTAGACAGTGGGCATGACCGTTGAAAATTAAATCAACTATGGGACGTTCTTTAACCAGAGAACCGAGGGTTTCGGCAACTTGGTTAAATACCCAGCGCAAACGATGACGAACTGCTAAAGTTTGTGCTTGATTCCATTTTGTCGCCTCAGTCACGTAGGGGGGATGGTGGAAAAAAATAATTCTGCCGCGTACTTCTGTAGTGTTCCACGATGCAATCAGCCGACTTCGCAGCCAGTCTAGTTGTTCAAAATCTATATTTGGTGTGTTGTGGGATGCTAATTGCTTTTCGATATCGATTTTGACTTCATTGATTTGGTCTAATTTGGCGCTGAGGTCATCAAGTTGTTCGGCATCATCTGGATGATCTGGGTTGAGGGTGTCGCATTCTCCTAAGATTTGTCTTTCTTCTTGATCTATTTCTTGGCGACGCTGTTGTAATTCCCGGCGGTAAATGTCTCCGGCTGGGGTTGTGGGTAAAGGTGAGGGTGTATTCCAAGTGTTAGAATCAAGGGCAAAAAAATCAATACCACCGTAACGGAAAGTATAATAACGGTTGGGGACGCGGGTGAATTCTCCAGGTAAGTAACGTAGACAGCGACCTGTATCTGTTTTAGCTGTGTAGTGCTGGTCTAAATGACGATGTAATGCTTCTGGGGTGTTAAAGGCTGCGAGATAATCAATAAATGCTTTGGCGTAAGCATCACCTTGATTAGAACCGTGCCAACCGATCTCAAAATCTTTGTAGCGTAGCATTCGTCGTAAGCGTAACGTACTTCCGGTCAGCAAGCGATACATTAAAGGGACATCATAGTAATCATGGTTGCCTAATACTGGTAAAAAGGGTAGATTAAACGTCATGCGATCGCTAGCAATTTTGTGCGGGTTCTCGCCACCCACTAAAAACTCCCGGTAAGGTTCGATAAAGTTAGCTGGGTAATACTCATGGGAACCTACCACATAAATGACATCTCCAGTGTGTAACACAAAGCGGCACTGATCTTTATGTGCCAGCATTAGTTCTGCCACCTGCCTTTGGGGATGAGAACCGTAGTGTGACTTTGTACCACTATCACCAATGACCATAAACGAAAATTCTGGATTTTCGTCTCGGCCATCATCAATTACTAGACTGGTTTGGTCGATGCCGCGCTGGACGATGCTAGGATGCTGCCATCGCACTCTCTCCTTCATCTTGTGAATTTTTACAGGAATTGATGGTTCGGAAATTAATTTCATGAGTGATGGGTATTGGGTATTGGGTATTGGGTATTGGGTATTAGGTAAGAATTTTCTCTCAATTACCAATTAGCCATTACCCAGCTAATCACTTTAATTTTTGCTAGAGTTGAGCAAACTACTAATTGCCTCAATTAAAGCATCAGGATCTACGGGTTTGGATATGTGCAGTTGAAAGCCAGCGTTGATTGCCTGTTGCTGATTGATTTCTCCAGCATAAGCGGTGAGGGCGATCGCTGGTAGATTTCCTCCCTGTTGTGGTGGTTGCTGTCTGAGTTGGCGCATCAGCATATAACCATCTACCTCTGGCATCCCAATATCGCTGATGAGAATATCTGGGAGTGATAGAGATAAGGTTTCTAATGCTTCTTGTGCTGATGATACTGCCGTGACTGCCACATCATAATCTTCTAGGATAAAGGTGATTAAGTCTCGGATATCTGGTTCATCGTCTACTATTAAAACCCGCACACCCGCAAGTGTGGGGGAGTAAGAGTTAGTAGGTATAGAATTTTTCTCCTCACGGCTCATCGGTTCTGGTTTAATCAGGGTAATTGTAAAATTTAGGCGATCGCCAAACTAATACTTAAAACTCAGGATAGTAATTTAAAGTCACTTTTTGACTACGCTAAACCTGCGGCAAAAATTTGACTAGCTGTAAGATTTAATTCGGGAAGCGTTTGGGAGATAATGCGATCGCTATCTCGAAATTTGCTGACTTGATATTCTCCATCAACTAAGTTACACACAGAAACGGTCGGTTGTTTGGGGTTGCCGATAAAATTACGTCCACCTAAAGCGGCATAATCTATAATCCAGTATTCAGGGATACCCATCTCCTCGTAATCAGCATATTTCACGTAGTAATCATCTCGCCAGTTGGTTGAGACAATCTCAATCACCAAAGGGATGGATGCTCCTAAACTGAGGGTAGATGCTTTTTTCCATAATGTTTCATTGACCAGATTTGCCCGATTTAATACCAATACATCAGGAAAGTAACCAGAATCCTTTTCTGGAGGTCTAACTATCACTTGGTTGGGGATACCATATGGTAATCCTAAACGTTTGATTTCTACGGGAATTTCGATACAGAGAAAGCTCTTAACTTCTTCATGGTCGCCTACTGGTTGTGCCATTTCCACAATGTCTCCGTTATGTAGTTCGTAGCGTACTCCGGGGTTTTCGGGTAGCCAATCGACAAATTCCTGGAAAGTTACTAGCTTGGGTATGGCTTGAGTCATGGCTTTGGCGGATAGCTGCTTCAGTAATATTATCTACAATTTAAGCGCGTCAGAACAGAGTCCTATGACAATCCTAGATCATCTGTTTTCGAGTCGGCTGCACCAATTTAAAGGGAATAGGCAATAGGCAATAGGCAATAGGCAATAGGCAATAGGCAATAGATTTTCACTTCTTCACTAAAAAATAGGCTGTAGCATACTCAGGTAGCTGACTAATATATTGCCCAAAAGCTTTTTGACTGGGAAAAATTCCAGCTAAGAAATCAAGTTGATGTAAATTGGGTAAAAATGCTCCGCCTGTATCGGCAATGACTCCCATTTGCAATTGCCTACGTCCACCTTGATTATGCTCAATCACAACTACTCGACCTAAGCCAATATTTAACACATCTCCAGCAAAAGTAACGCCTGGTTTAATCGAAATTTTGCTATCTATTTTGTAGCCATAGCCTTTAATCGCATCAACCTGTCTAAAATACCAATAACGCCTTTGTGCTGTTGCCTTTAAACCCCGGACATAAGACATGCCATTATTTTTATCTACATTAAAAAATGCTTGAGAACCATCTGTAAAATTTACCAAGACCGTTCCCTGCATTAATGCTTCTTCTAAACCAGTGCGTGTTAAATAAGCTAGAGGTTCAACTTTGCCGTATTCTCTACCTCCTGGTTCGTAAATACCAGCTAATACATCCTGTTTTGTATATCTGGTGTAAAATTTATCCGCTACTAAGTTATCTTTGAGGCTATAAATTGGTGTGTTGTAGGTTGAAGTGCGTTTACGAGAACCAGGATGTGTAAAAACGGCATATTTTGTAATTCTCAGTTGCTTTTGTTCGTTGTTTTCTGGGTTGTATGCTGTCCATCGGATCACCCGAAAATTTCTGTTGATAAAGTTGGGATTTTGTAAGCGAGTGATGCGATTATTGGCAATATCCTCTCTGAGGACATCAATCATAAAATCTAGAGTTCTGAAAATATCTGCGGTGGTGACTTTTTGTGTACTTAACAAACCAGTACGTAAGATATCTGGGTCTTCGGTAGCGTGTTCTTGAAAGTATTTTCTAGTGTTGATCAGTACGGTTAATAAGTCAGACTGATTAAAATTAATTTTATTGGTTGGTAGTTGTGATGTTGCTAAAATTTGATTACCACTAACACTAAATTTATACTTTTTCCACTCATCAATGATGGGAAAACTGATGGGTTTGGGAGGTAAATTTTGAGCTAAATTAGCTTTAGCAGAGATTACTGCTGGTGTAATAGTGGTTTTTTGCCAGAAATTAGCGTTTAGTGGGGTAGTGAGACTAGCTGCTTGGGCAATCTGGAATTGATTTTGAGGAGAATTGATTTGCTGTTGGACTAGCTGTTTATTTGGGGAATGATTATTATATAGATGGCTACTACCTATACCTACAAGCAACAATGCAGCAGCACCTAATGTGAGTCTGATTTTTTGGCTGAATAGGATACTCATAAATTGGCAACAAACTTTGCAATACTAATTTGATTATGCGCTTTTGGCGCACTGAACAGGGCATCAAACCTCTGCCAGTTATGGCAAGAAACTCAGCCTAACTTGGCATTATAACCTGCACACTCATGACTAAACTGGTGACAAAAGTTGAGTTGGGATGTTCCCGGCTTTTGCAGTAGCGTCCGTATTTAGAAAAACTCAAACAAAATGTTAACTATCCCGATTAATCAAGATTTACCTCATATACCTCGTTTAGTGACATCAATACCAGGCCCTCGTGCCAAGGCTATTGTACAACGCGATCGCACCGTCACATCTCCTTCTTATACCCGTGATTATCCCTTGGTTGTCGCCCGTGGTGAGGGTTGTATGGTGGAAGATGTAGATGGTAACGTGTTTTTAGATATGACCGCAGGTATTGCTGTGACTGCTACTGGACACGCCCACCCAGAAGTAGTTAAGGCAATTCAAGTCCAATCAGCGCGGCTATTACATATGTCGGGGACGGATTTTTATTATGAACCACTGGTGGAATTAGCAGAACAGTTAGCTAACCGCGCCCCTTTGATTGATGGTGCTAAGGTATTTTTCACTAACTCCGGGGCTGAATCAAACGAAGGAGCGATCAAACTAGCTCGATATTACACCAAGCGATCGCTGCTCATCGCTTTTTTAGGCGCATTCCACGGGCGGACTTATGGCGCTATGTCTTTGACTGGTTCTAAAACTGTACAACGAGCTAATTTTGGGCCATTACTACCAGGCGTAACTCATATCCCTTACGGTACAAACGCTAGCCTAGATTATTTAGAAAATCATCTGTTTAACACAATCATTCCTCCCCATGAAGTAGCAGCAATTATCGTCGAACCGATTCAAGGTGAAGGTGGTTATATTGTACCGGAAGATGGTTTCTTACAGAGAATTCGCAATATCTGCGATCGCTACGGCATCTTAATGATAGTGGATGAAGTGCAATCTGGCATGGGACGTACAGGTCGTCTATTTGCCATTGAACATTGGAGTGTTATGCCCGATATCATTACCACTGCTAAAGGTCTGGCTAGTGGTCTGCCTTTGGGGGCTATTTTAGCCCGACCTGAGTTAATGACTTGGCCGCCTGGTTCCCACGCTACCACATTCGGCGGTAATCCTGTGGCTTGTGCTGCTAGTCTTGCTACTTTGCAACTATTAGACAGTGGCTTAATGACAAATGCTACAGCAATGGGAGAAGTTTTACAAGCTGGGTTGACTAAATTACATGAAAAATATCCCAGAATGTCTCTACCTAGAGGTAAAGGGTTGATGGTAGCTGTGGACTTGTTGGATGAAGACGGTCATCTGGATTCTACATTACGCGATCGCCTGATTCAAGCAGCTTTTTTACGAGGTCTGTTACTACTAGGTTGTGGTAAAGCCGCAATTCGTTTCTGTCCACCCTTAGTTATTAACAATGAACAAATACAAATCGCGCTCCAGATTATTGCAGCTATTTTAGACAACTAGTACAACAGATGACTAACATCGCACAAAATCTTTTTTCCCTACTTTGGCAAGAATACAGTGCCAGAGTGACTTATGCCCGCACCTATCAACAGATGATTACGGCGGGGGGAGGGACTGTTGCTAACGATCATATCGCCTTTCGGTCATTGCGTTTGTCAGTTGATAGTCCACATGGTCAAGTAAATCTAGGAATTGACTACATAGGACAAATAGCTGAAGCTTTGGGTTATGTCGTTGCTGGAGAATATACTTTTCCGCAAACCCATCTTTATGCTTGTCATTATCATCATCCACAACAAGCAGAATTTGATTTACCCAAGTTGTTTATTAGTGAGTTGATTGTCGATGAATTACCTGAGCAAATTGCTCAACTAATTTATCAAACAGTATCTTCAATTCAAGATCAATTACCAGTTTCTTCCACCTCACTAGTACAAGCCACAAAAAGCGATGATGTCATAGTTCAACAACTACAAAAAGTTTTT
This sequence comes from Nostoc sp. TCL26-01, assembly GCF_013393945.1. NCBI lineage: Bacteria > Bacillati > Cyanobacteriota > Cyanophyceae > Nostocales > Nostocaceae > Nostoc > Nostoc sp. TCL26-01. The sequence goes on along the minus strand of NZ_CP040297.1, from coordinate 1,772,500 downwards.
ACTCGCCCTTGGTTACCACCTCGACGTTCTGTTGTAGAAACAGTAAATCAAGTGACTCAATATGGTGCATGGGTATTGTTGCACGGTTATGCTGTAAACCATTTCACCGGTTATGTGAATCGCCACAACACTCCCCAATATCCAGACATCGATACAACTGCGCTTGGTTTAGCTAATTTGGGTGTACCGATGAAAGCAGAAATTGAAGGTGATTTTTACTGTGGATTACGTCAAACAGCTACTCAGGCAATTAAAGAGTTAGTCACAGTCATTGATGACATTAGTGGTGCAGAAATTCAGATTCCTTGGACTTATGCTTATTACGAAATTGCCCAGCGTTATTTTATTGAATTAGAACCAGGCAAATCAGTCCTGTTTGATTCCTTTCTCGGCAATAATGCCCAACAATTATTTGAAATGACCCGAATCAATCAATAAGATATGTTGTGAAAGCGTCTACTTTTGAGTGTGGATGGCGGATCAAATTAACCAAAAAGATAAATGGGTTTAGGACTCAGATGGTGCAATTAATTTCTATGGATACAATGACCCTAACGGTGAAGAAACTTCTTTTCACCCCTGCACCCTCTACTCCCCCTGCCTACCTTAACAGATAAATTTCCTTAACTGAACCGTATTGCTCTTTAACCAAACTGTATTGGGATGCTTGGATCATAAATTTTGAACTAGACATAATCAAGCATCCTCCTCAATGTTTAGTACACTAGATTACTGATAAGCCTTCAAAACTTCTTAACCCGGCGGAAGCTTTGGAAGAATTAGGCACATTGATTGCATAAAAGTTATGGCGCTCATAGTTCAAAAATTCGGTGGTTCATCTGTTGGTTCAGTCGAACGTATTCAAGCTGTTGCACAGCGTATCTCTAAAACGGTACAAGCAGGAAATTCACTAGTCGTAGTAGTTTCCGCAATGGGTAAAACCACCGATGGACTTGTCAAACTGGCTAATGAAATTTCCACCAATCCCTGCCGCCGGGAGATGGATATGCTACTATCCACAGGTGAGCAAGTGACGATCGCTCTCCTCAGTATGGCATTGCAGGAACTCGGACAACCAGCAATTTCCATGACAGGCGCGCAAGTAGGCATTGTCACTGAAGCTGAACATACCCGCGCGCGAATTTTACACATCGAAACTGAACGGTTGATGCGCCATATCAACGAAGGGAAAGTTGTAGTAGTCGCTGGATTTCAAGGTATATCCAGCAATGGAGACTTAGAAATTACCACTCTAGGACGTGGTGGTTCTGATACATCAGCTGTAGCTTTGGCAGCAGCTTTACAAGCAAATTTTTGTGAAATTTATACAGACGTACCAGGGATTTTAACTACAGATCCTCGCCTCGTTCCCGAAGCACAGTTGATGAGTGAAATCACTTGTAATGAAATGCTGGAGTTAGCAAGTCTAGGGGCAAAGGTGTTACATCCTCGTGCAGTGGAAATTGCCCGTAACTATGGGATGCCGTTAGTAGTCAAGTCTAGCTGGACAGATGATCCTGGTACTTGGGTAACAACACCCAAACCCCAAGGGCGATCGCTTGTCAATCTTGAACTAGCCCGGTCAGTTGATGAGGTAGAATTTGACACCAACCAAGCCAAGGTTGCTCTGTTGCGCGTACCCGACAAACCAGGGGTGGCAGCCAAGTTATTTGGCGAAATTGCTCGGCAAAATGTAGACGTAGATTTAATTATCCAATCAATTCACGAAGGTAACAGTAATGACATTGCCTTTACTGTCACCACACCCATATTAAAACGCGCAGAAGCCGTAGCCACAGCGATCGCTCCCTCCCTACGCAACCCATCTAACCCCAAATCTGACGAAGCAGAAGTGATGGTAGAACAAGACATCGCCAAAGTCAGTATTGCTGGCGCAGGGATGATCGGTCGTCCAGGGGTAGCAGCTAAAATGTTTGCCACCCTAGCGGAAGCAGGCGTAAACATCCAAATGATTTCCACCAGCGAAGTCAAAGTGAGTTGCGTAGTCGATGCCACAGATGGCGATCGCGCCGTCACAGCCCTACGTCAAGCCTTTGAAATTGAAGCAGGGGAGCAGGGGAGCAGGGGAGCAGAGGAGCAAAGAGCTTTAAATTCCCCTCTACCCCTCCGCCCCTCCGTCCCTCTGCCTAGTCTCCCCCCCGTTCGCGGTGTCGCCTTGGATCTCAACCAAGCCCGTCTAGCAATTCGCCAAGTCCCAGATCGTCCAGGTATGGCGGCAAAGTTGTTTGGTATATTGGCACAACACAATATCAGTGTAGACATGATTATTCAGTCTCAACGCTGTCGTGTGATTGATGGTGTTCCCCGGCGAGATATTGCTTTTACGGTTCCTCGGATGGATGGGGAAACTGCTCAGAAATTACTTACCCAAGTAGCCCCAGAGTTAGGTTGGGGTGATGTTGTCTTGGATAGTGCGATCGCTAAGGTAAGTATCGTTGGTGCGGGGATGGTAGGACAACCCGGTGTAGCTGCTAAAATGTTTGCCGCCTTAGCCCAAAATCAAATCAACATTCAAATGATTGCTACTTCGGAAATTAAAATTAGTTGTGTTGTCTCTCAAGAGCAAGGTGTGCAAGCTTTACAAGTCATTCACTCGGCTTTTGAGTTAGCTGGGAGTGAAAAGTTTGTCGTTCCTGCCTAGTTGGAAAGTGGGGTAGGCAGTTATGGCAGAATAAAGGCGTTGTGCTGCAAACACAACGCTTTGAAATTAGATTAGTTTTTGGTTGTTTACTCAACCACAGTCTTGACGGTAAAACCTTTACTGCACCATTGAATTAGGAGCCATTTGTCGGAATCCTTGTCTAATGCAGGTTTAAGGCGAAAGTTAAAAAATTCTTCCCATACCTCTACGCCATACTGTCTAACAAAATCAGACTCTAAATTTTTGAACTGTTCCCAGTCACGGCTACCGATAGCGGTAAGCATAGGAATAATAGTGGTTACGGGAATATCTGTGGCTAGAGCAATCATTCTGGATAATCCTCAAAAATACAAATAATTGGCAAGTCTCCGTTTTCAGTGTCGATAATTTCAATGTTAACAGACCCTATTGGCGTGGCAAGGCTAAAATGTTGCAATAAATTGGGAAAAAATTGAACGCAGATAAACGCGGATAAACGCAGATGAATAAGAGGATGTTTGAAAAGTCTAAATTAACACCAGATCCGGCGATTAGAAATCGCGGCTATACAGGCAAAACCCACCTCCGTGGGTTTGAAATCCTTGATTTTGCGTTAGTCCACGCAGGCGGACTTTGTTTGTGTAGTAGCGAATTACATTCGCCCAAAACTTTTAAAACATCCTCTAAGATAAGATGTTAGATTTTTAAATAATGCCTCATTTTAACCTAGACACGCCACTACAAAAATAAAAATCTATCGCCACATTTAAAGCTTGCCACGCCACTACATATACTTAGATTTTTTGTGTAGACCGTAAGTTGTATATCGCTATCAGTAAAGTAGTCTACAAAAGTTTCTTTACTCAGGATGTAACTCAACTCATTCTCAATAAACATCAACTTCCAATCATTGTTGTAGATTTAGAGTCCGAGGAGATTACGCAATGGATAAATTAACGGATTATCCTCAATTAATTAAGCGCATTTTGTCTGAGTATGTAGAACTGAGTAATCGCCATGCAAATTCAGATATTGAGACATTTTTGCTTGTTGATGAATCAAAAGCTCATTATATTTGGATGAATCTTGGTTGGCAAAATGGCGATCGCATTAGTGATATGACTGTCTATGTCCGCATTCGTGATGGCAAGTTCTGGATTGAAGAGGATTGGACTGAAGATGGTATCGCCACTGATCTGGTTCGTGCAGGTGTCCCCAAGGAAGACATAGTGCTGGCATTCCATGAGCCGGAGATGAGACAGTATACAGATTTTGCTGTAGCTTCCTAAGTCTTGACAGTATTCAAAACCTAGAATAAATTAAGAAATGTATATCAGCGTAATATTTTTTTAAGAATTTTCCGTCCCCAGTTAAATAGGGTTTTTTCCTAGCTAATTATTTTTTCTGAAAAGTTTAATACGAGTTTCCAGTTATTACTTGACTAACGAAGGAAACGAGTATATTTTAAAAATAACGAGCGTTCGATATAAATAATCGGTAATTATGCCTAAGATTGTTGACCATGACCAATATCGGAAGGATCTGCTCAGTAAATGCTTTGATTTATTCGCGCAAAAAGGTTATGGCTCTATCACCATGAGGCAGATTGCTCAAGGCTTACAAGTTTCTACAGGGACGCTATATCATTACTTTCCTAGTAAAGAGGCTTTATTTGAGCAATTAGTGGAGGAAATTAGTCAACAAGATATCAGTGCAGCTTTAGCCGAAATGGATGGAGCGAAAACATTAGCAGAGGCAATGACAGCCTTGGGTAGATATTTAGTTAGACACGAAGATTACTGTATTAAATGGACATATATCTGGGTTGATTATTGTCAATACCAAGATGTCAATGATGTCAGAAATAACAGTGTATTTAAACGTGTTAATAGACGTTATCAGCAGGCGGTGTGCGACTTTTTAGGAATTCAAGATACAGTGATAGCGACCTTTGTGTTGAGCTTAATCAATGGTTTGATCTTAGAAAAGTTGTGGTGTAATGAAACAATTGACTTTCCTGAACAATGTGATTTACTCGGAAAAATGCTAGCAGCTTATTTGCAGCAAAATAGACCAAATATATTAGCCACAAAACATTCATGAAAACCCGTGATAGAGAATTGAGTATTGCCAGATTGAAATCAACCTAATTTATTTTTAAATCATGAATTTGTGAGGGGAATTATGAGCCAAAACTTATTATTGAAGCCTGCGAATAAAGGATTAATTGCTTTAGTAATTGCCGCAACTACCATGACTGCGGGAATTGCGTTTTACGCAGTTTCTCAGTTTGGACAAGCTAGTAAAACGGCTGCATCTGATACTACACCCACTGTAGCAACAGCCCAAAAAGTATCAGCTTTAGGCAGACTAGAACCGGAAACAGAAGTGATGAGTTTGTCTGCACCCTTGGCCTTAGATGGCGATCGCGTAGCGCAAATCTTAGTTAAAGAAGGTGATATCGTCAAGGCTGGAGAAGTAGTAGCAATTTTAGACTCCCGCGCCCGCTTGCAAACTGCCGTATTTCAAGCTCAAAAAGAAGTTCAAGTCGCGCAAGCCAAACTCAATCAAGTCAAAGCTGGAGCCAAAGTTGGAGAAATTCGCGCCCAACAAGCGAGTGTCGAACGTTTGCAAGCCCAATCCCAGGGAGACAAAACCGCCCAACAGCAAACTGTTGCCCGGATAGCAGCCCAATGGGAAGGAGATAGAATTGCTCAAGAAGCGACAATTAAGAAACTAGAAGCAGAACTGAATAACGCTCAAGCAGAATACCAACGTTACCAACAACTTTACACAGAAGGAGCCATTTCTAGTTCAGCGATTGACGGTAAACGCCTCAGTTTAGAAACTGCCAAACAGCAACTAGACGAAGCTAAAGCCATCTTGAACAGAATTAACTCCACAGCCAGCAAGGAACTAGCCGAAGCCAAAGTAGCACTCAACCGAATTAACACTACAGGTAGTAAACAAATCAGCGAAGCCCAAGCCACCCTTACCAGTATTGCCGAAGTTCGTCCCGTAGATGTGCAAGCTGCCCAAACAGAAGTAGAAAATGCGATCGCCTCACTGCAACGCACCAAAACAGACTTGGAAGCAGCGTACATCAAAGCGCCATTAGCAGGGCAGATTCTCAAAATTCATACACGAGTAGGCGAAAAAATTAGCGATGACGGCATCGTTGACTTAGCCCAAACTGCCCAAATGCTAGCAGTAGCAGAAGTCTATCAAACCGAGATTGGCAAAGTCAAACTAGGACAATCAGCAGTAATTACCGGACAAGCTTTTACAGGCGAATTGCGAGGTAAGGTTTCCCATATCGGCTTGCAAGTGAACAGACAAAATGTTTTTAGCAACCAACCAGGCGAAAACCTCGATAGCCGAATCGTTGAAGTCAAAATTCGTCTCAACCCCGAAGACAGCAAACGAGTCACAGGTTTGACTAACTTGCAAGTGCAAACAGAAATTGCATTATCAAAGTGAGTTAATCATGTTGAAAATCATCTATCTTTTGCTTTGCATTTTAGGAACAGTTTTACCTTATTCACAGTTCACACCGTTTTTATTAGAGCATGGTCTGAATATTCCACTTTTTATTGAGCAGCTATTTGCTAATAGAATATCTAGTTTCTTTGGCATGGATGTAATTGTTTCATCTATTGTTCTCTGGATATTTGTCTTTTGGGAAGGTACACGTCTGAAAATGTCAAACCTTTGGGTTTATGTTGCTTCTAATTTATTAGTCGGCGTGTCTCTAGGACTGCCTTTATTTCTACTAATGCGCCAGTACCAATTAGAACAGCAGACTGAGACACTAAACTATTAACCTCATCACTAATATAGGACTAGTATTTGATTATTGAAAAAAATCAGTACTAGTGGAAGAACTTCTTACCTATTGCCTATTGCCTATTGCCTATTGCCTACCTACGCAAATTATTTCAGTAATCAAATCGGATTCTTATATGTTGTCTAAAATATTTCGCAAAACGCCGCTAGCGTGGCGGCAATTAATGAAGGAAAAGACTCGCCTCGCCGTGGCGGTGGCTGGTATTGCCTTCGCAGATATGCTGATGTTTATTCAAATGGGGTTTGAAGGTGCGCTGTTTGATGCCGCAATTCAACCCCATAGGAACTTGCAAGCAGATTTAGTGTTGATTAATCCGCAATTCCAAACGCTGTTTTCAGTGAAAAGCTTTTCTAGAGAAAGACTATATCAGACTTTAGCTTATGACGGTGTGGAATCAGTCAGTCCACTTTACATCAGTACTGGACAATGGCGCAACCCGGAAACTCGACAAGATCGCGCCATTTTAGTTTGGGGTGTAGATCCGGCAAAATCTGCATTCAAATTTCCGGAAGTGCAAAAAAATCAATATCAAATTCAACAGCTATATCAAGTTTTATTTGATCAAGCCGGTCGTCCAGAATACGGTGCTGTTGGGGACATATTTAAAAAAACAGGCAAATTCCAAACAGAACTAAATAGTATCGGCATCAATGTTAAAGGGGTGTTTAGTAATGGAGCCTCTTTTGCTGCTGATGGTAATGTTATTACCAGTGATTCGACTTTTTTAAGAATATTTCCTGAACGCAAAGCAGATCGTATAGAAGTCGGGTTGATTACCCTCAAGCCGGGTGTAGATGCAGAAAAAGTGCGATCGCAACTAACTGCCAACCTACCCAATGATGTCATAGTCTTGACACCAGAAGGGTTTGCTCAGACGGAAAAAGCATATTGGGCAAATGGTACTGGTATTGGGTTTATTTTTAATTTAGGTGTGGGTGTCGGTTTTATTGTCGGCATTGTGATTGTTTATCAGATTCTCTACTCGGATGTTTCTGAGCATTTACCAGAATACGCCACTCTCAAAGCAATGGGTTATACCGATAGCTATCTATTAATAGCCCTACTGCAAGAAGCATTATTACTCGCCATTTTGGGTTATCTCCCAGCTTACATCTTATCTTTTGGGCTATATCAAGTCACCTACGCTGCAACCATGCTACCCATAGTCATGAAGCTAGAACGGGCAATCAGTGTCTTTATTCTCACAATTATCATGTGTAGCGTTTCCGGTGCGATCGCTATGCGAAAACTACGCTCTGCTGATCCTGCTGATGTATTTTAATTGGTCAATAGTCATTAGTCATTAGTCATTGGTCATTATTTCTTCATTTTGAATTTTGAATTTTGAATTGATTCGTCTCCCCCACTCCCTAATCACCTATGCTACAAGAATTTACACCATTAACTAGCGATTCTATATCAACTCTAGAACCTGTGATTTCTGTCAGCAACCTTAATCATTATTTTGGTGTTGGTGGGCTGCGTAAACAGGTGTTATTTGATATTAATTTAAATATTCATGCTGGTGAAATTGTGATTATGACTGGCCCTTCTGGTTCAGGAAAAACTACTTTATTAACCCTGATGGGTGGCTTGCGTTCTGCACAGGAAGGTAGTTTGAAAATTTTAGGGCAAGAAATTTGTGGAGCTAAAAAGCAGCAGTTAACTAAATTGCGTCGCCAAATTGGTTATATATTTCAGGCGCATAACTTGATGACTTTTTTAACAGCTAGAGAAAATGTGCGAATGTCGCTAGAGTTGCATGACAAGTTTTTAAATCAAGATGTCAACGCCAAAGCGATCGCTATGTTAGAAACTGTTGGTTTAGAGGATAGGGTAAATTATTATCCCGAAAATCTGTCGGGAGGACAAAAACAACGAGTGGCGATCGCTCGCGCCCTGGTAAGTCATCCTAAAATAGTTTTAGCCGATGAACCAACAGCCGCCCTCGACAAAAAATCAGGCCGCGATGTTGTGGAACTGATGCAGAATTTAGCTAAAGAACAAGGCTGTACAATTTTGCTAGTCACTCACGACAACCGGATTCTGGATATTGCCGATCGCATTATTTACATGGAAGATGGGCAGTTAAAGAGTGATGATACGGATATAGCAGCTAAGATGCAATAGAGGCGATCGCTTGCTGATAGCTCAGATGAATAAGGAAGCGATTGCACAATTAAAATCAGGTAATAAAGGTGAGTTCAATTGATCACCATTAAACAGCGTGACAACTAACCTTAAAATTCCTCGTTCACGCCGATATACTTCCACCTGCTGCTGTCGCCAATTTACAATCCAATATTCTCTCACTCCCTGCGATGAGTAGAGCTTAAGTTTCAATTCTCTATCTCGCTTCTCATTTTCATGACCAAAAGATAACACCTCTACCACTAGTTCTGGCGCAGCAGTCAAATGACCAGCCTCATCTAATGACTGAGATATTCTCTCATTACTAGCCCAAGCAACATCGGGAATTACATTATCATTATCACCAAAAACTATACCTGGAGCAGTTACAGTTTCCCCCAAACCAGTCATCTGTGACCAATTATCCAAAGTGTTACTAATTCTGACACAAACTCTTTGGTGTTTCCAATGAGGCGCTCTCGTCACAAACAATTCCCCATCAATAATTTCATAGCGCTTCCCGTCATCGGGAAACAACTCTAAGTCGGCAGTATTCCAGCGTAATTTTTCCGTCGTCGGCTGGTTCATAAACCATCAATAGTGGTGAGGTATTCAACTATTTTAGCCTTGGTGCGGGGTGGGGAGTAGTGAGTGATGAGTGCTGAGTTGTGATTTTTCTTCTCTCCCCATCTCCCCAGTCCCCAGTCCCCAGTCCTCAGTCCCTAAACCACCGCCTTCTCTAAAATCAACTTAGAACGCTTAACTTGTTCAGGAATCGTCACGGGGTAATCACCTGTAAAGCAGGCCGAACAGAAACTATTTTTATCTTCTCCCGTTGCTGCTAGCATTCCTTCCCAACTCAGATAAGCGAGGCTGTCTAACTCTAGCTGCTTGGCAATTTCTGCGACTGATTTAGTTGCAGCAATCAGTTGCTCTTGACTATCAGTATCGATACCATAGAAGCAAGGATGAGTCACTGGTGGGGAAGAGATTCTCATGTGAACTTCTGTTGCACCCGCATCACGCAAGGCTTTGACTAGTTTGCGGCTAGTATTACCCCGCACAATCGAGTCATCGACGATAATTACTCTTTTACCCGCTAGTACATCTTTGAGGGGGTTGAGTTTCATCTTGATTCCCGACTCTCGCATGGTTTGGGTTGGCTGAATAAAGGTGCGTCCGACGTAGCGATTTTTGATCAACCCTTCACCGTAAGCAACACCAGAGGCTTGAGAAAATCCAATGGCGGCGGGAATCCCAGAATCAGGAACACCAAATACAATATCAGCATCTACATAGGATTCTGCTGCTAGTTGTCGTCCTAAACGCATCCGGTAGCTGTATAAACTTTCGTTGTTCATTTGGCTATCGGGACGAGCAAAGTAAATCATTTCAAATATACATAGCTTGCGCTGGGGTTTTTGACTCCAATGATAAGAAGCTAAACCTTGTTCAGTAATCCAAACTACTTCCCCTGGTTCTACATCCCTGAGATATTCCGCACCGATAATATCTAAGCCGCAAGTTTCCGAAGCTAAAACATAACGGATTGGGTTACTAGGTAAAGTCCCAATTACCAAGGGACGAATACCGTTAGGATCGCGTACACCCATCACACCGATAGGAGTACCAATAACTAAACTAAATGCTCCTTGACAGCGATGAAATGCTTGTATGGAGCCTTCTAGCCAATCTGCACTAGCGTTAACTGCTTCAGCGATCGCAAATGCAATCATTTCTGAATCTGTAGTCGTCACTAGTTTACAATTGCTGTTAATTAATTCTTCCCGCAATTGCACTGTATTGACTAAATTTCCATTATGTGCTAAAGCTAACTTACCTAGACGAGTTTCCAGTACAGCTGGTTGAGCATTCACCTTGCGGCTAGAACCAGTAGTAGAATAACGAGTGTGACCAACGCCAATGTCACCAGGTAATTCTTCTAAAATAGACTCATTAAAGACTTGAGACACCAAGCCCATATCTTTGTGCAAGTGGACTTGTGAACCTTCAAAAGTGGCAATACCAGCCGATTCTTGTCCCCGATGTTGCAGGGCGTACAATCCAAAGTAGGTTAATTTGGCAACATTTTCTCCTGGGGCGTAGATACCGAAAACTCCACAAGCTTCTTCAGGCTTGTCTGGACGATCTTCCTGACTATTGACTGAACTATTAGTCTGATTGGGGTATTCATCCAAAGTGACGGAATCAATGGGAATCATGCTAGCTTTGCTCCTGGTTTGGGTATCAAGTCAAAATAATTCGTAATTCGTAATTCGTAATTATTGTTCTACGTATTTATGCGTGAGATGGAAACAATAAATTTCTTTTTTTCTATTACATAAATTTAAGATAGGCTTATACCCTCAATTACGAATTACGCATGAGCAATTATTTAGTCACTGGGATTGTGTCTAGGCATGGTTAGGAAATGCTTAACAAATCTTTAACCATCTATTAAAACAGTACCTTAAATGTGTTCAAAGTTGCTACTGAATTAGTCATTAGTCATTAGTCAATGGTCAATAGTCATTAGTCAACAGATTCTCTTTTTGTCCCTCACTCCCTCACTCCCTCACTCACTCACTCAGCACTCCCTAGCCTTGAGCCTCCTAATCTGCTAGCGATCGCATTTTGATAGAGATCATTGATCTCTTCGATACTAGCTTGAATTAAAGTTTGGTTATCAGTGGTTAAAACCCCCAAATCTGTATCGGTATTTCCAACTACGCCTAATTTTTGCCAATCTTCATCCAACTGTTCATGTAAATATGATTCCCAGGTTGCTTGTTGGGTTGAGGCGACGGACACTAAAATCCTGGCTCCACCCTCACCAAACAGTACTTCATCCAAGCGCTGTAACTGAGTTGGCGAAACTTCTAGATGAATTTGCGCGCCTAATTTGCCAGCAATACAACATTCGGCTAAGGCAATAACTAAACCACCCTCAGCACAATCATGGGCTGAATGCACCCAACCAGCACGAATCCCTTCACGACAAACTTTTTGGACACGACGTTCTAAGGCAAAATCTACCTGTGGGGGTTTACCAGCCACAATATTGTGAATGGTAGCTAAATATTCAGATGCGCCCAAAGTGGTTGTAGATGCGCCCAGCAGGTAAATTACATCTCCTGGGGCTTGCCAACCTTGACCACAAATTTTGCTTAAATCAGGAATTAACCCTACCATCCCCACAACTGGAGTCGGGTAAATGGGCTGGGGGTTGCCTTGGGAATCAAGAGTTTCATTATATAAAGAGACATTACCACCAGTTACCGGGGTTGCTAATTCTTGACAACCTGTCGCCAAACCTCGACAAGCTTCTGCCAATTGCCAATAACCAATGGGTTTTTCGGGACTACCAAAATTCAGGTTATCTGTTACCGCCAGAGGTTCTGCACCCACACAACTGAGATTGCGTGCTGCTTCTGCTACCACAGCCTTCGCTCCCTCATAAGGATCAAGGTAAACATAACGAGGATTGCAATCTACTGTAGCGGCGACAGCACTTTGAGCATGAGTAATTTTTCCCTGCCCTTCTAGTGGACGTAACCTAACTACCGCCGCATCTGCACCGCCGGGTAAGAGAACAGTATTATTCTGCACTTGATGATCATACTGACGGTATACCCAATTTTTCGAGGCGATCGTTGGTGTATTGAGCAAAGTTAACAAAATCTCATGCCAACTTTGCTGACTACCTTGAACATCTATCCCCCCAATTGTACAACTGGGTAAAGCATCAGCCGACCATTGCCAAGCTTGACGGGCATATTCTGGAGGTTCTGCCAACAACTCTCGATGATACAGTGGTGTGTTCTCAGCCAACGCATCAGCCGGAATCTCTGCTGCTACCTTACCTTCAAAAAAGATTCTCACAATTGGTTCGGCAATCACAGTCCCAGCCACAACAGCCTGTAGTCCCCAACGGTGGAAAATATCGATTAATTCTTGCTCACGCCCCTTATGAGCCACAAATAACATTCTTTCTTGCGATTCCGACAACAAATATTCGTAGGGAATCATCCCCAATTCCCGCACTGGAATCTGATCTAAATCTAGTTCAATGCCTACACCACCTTTAGCCGCCATCTCCGAAGTCGAACAAGTGATCCCAGCTGCACCCATATCTTGAGCTGCCACAACCGCACCTGTTTTAAACGCTTCTAAACAAGCTTCAATTAACGACTTTTCTAAAAAAGGATCACCCACTTGCACCGCCGGTCGATCATCTAGAGATTCATCGCTTAATTCTGCACTAGCAAAACTAGCGCCGCCCATACCATCGCGCCCAGTAGTGGAACCCACATACAACACAGGATTACCCACACCAGCAGCCCCAGATTTGACAATTTCTGGTGTCTCCATCAATCCCAGCGCCATCACATTTACCAAGGGATTACCAGAGTAAGCCGGGTCAAAATACACTTCACCGCCAACAGTGGGAACACCAACGCAATTACCATAGTGGCTAATTCCCGCGACTACCCCAGTAAACAAGCGTTGAGTTTTAGGATCTTCCAGAGAACCAAAGCGCAGAGAATTTAACAAAGCAATGGGACGCGCCCCCATTGTAAAAATATCTCTGAGGATACCACCAACTCCCGTGGCTGCTCCTTGAAATGGTTCAACGGCGGAGGGATGATTGTGAGATTCGATTTTAAATGCTAGTTGCAATCCCTCACCCAAGTCTACAACCCCAGCATTTTCTCCTGGCCCGACGAGAATGCGATCGCCTGTCGTGGGAAACTGTTTAAGTAAGGGTCGAGAATTTTTATAGCAGCAATGTTCTGACCACATCACCCCAAACATTCCTAGTTCGGCTTTGTTGGGGTGTCGTCCTAACCGACGCACAATTTCTGCATATTCTTCTGGTTTGATACCTTCAGCAGCGATTTCTTGGGGAGAAAAGGGAGATGTGGCAGTCATGGAAATAATGCACCAACAGGACAGAAAATTATTGTATCGATTTACTGACCTTTGCGTGTGGTTGTTTTTGTCAACGAATCTTGTCCCCAGGGGATACTCTGTGTGATAGCTTTTGGCGGTACTACACCTCACCAAAGGCTATCGGAGTTGGCTTTTGTGGATTTTAATCACTTGAGTGATAGCAATAACTCAAGTGATTAAAATCCAAATCGGAAATAATTAATTCCCAAAAAATGCTTGAAAGTATTGCTATTTTGATTAATTCTTTATTTCTAGAATCGATTACGCGAACGGTGAGCTAGTCTATTTTTAAAATAATAAATCACTTTTGAAGAGGGCTTATTCTGTTTTGTAACTCAATTAAATCTGAGTACTGGGTAACATCAAGTTGATTAAGTGCTAAATCGAAAATATGATTAGCGCATTTATCAACACCAGAATGATTTAACCAAATTAATTAGAGGGTGTTTGAAAAGTGATTGACTGTGATTTTAAGTACTAGCTTATCCCCCCTAACCGCCCTTAAAAAGCGGGGACAATGAATTAAAGTTCCCGTTTTTAAGGTGGATTTAGGGGGATCTAAAACATTTTGTTACTGACGAGAAGACTTTTCAAACATCCTCTTAAACCAAAACATCATGAATCCAATCAAAATAACCTTGAGCGTTTGAAAATTGTTGCGACCTAACTTCTGACTTAATTGTAGTTTTACTTTTACTATGCAAAAAGGAATCTTGTTTCTCAGCAGTAATATCTAAAAACAAATACGCAACCTCAATAGTTTTTAAGTTTTCATCTTTTGGAATTTTCACTAGAATATTTTCAAGGGTATTATGACTATCTATATAACTCAAAAACCAATCGTCTTTGGTATAAACAGAATTTGTAAACATTTTTGTAACCTTGTCTACAATTACATCTGTGGGACTTGCAATCAAACCTCCTAATATCAAATGTTCTATTAAAGGTACTAAAAGTGTAATTCCTGACTCGATCCTCCAAAATGTTTTAGAATTATTAAAACTAGATTGTTTTTCAAGCTTTACATCAAGATTTTTAAACTTGCTTCTAGTAAGTTGATCTAGATTATCTTTAAAGTCAGGATATTTTTTTATCAAATCATCCAATGTACATATACGATATTCATCATTATTCCTTATGATACGTTGAAATAAATTTTGAACATAGTCTTTTTTAAATCTTGAGATTAACAGATTGTAAAGCCAATCTAATCCATCTTTTGATAGATTAGATGTAGAAGTTACAATAGGAAATTGAGAACTCTGATATGTTGTATCCATTAGATATCCTTACTTTGTTTAAAAATGCAGTATTAAGTGTAACATTTTAGATAATTAGTACTAGTTATTATTTTTAGTGTCAATGAGTTATGTGCCAGTTTTAATACTGTCTACTGAGCAGTTTTAACCATTTTGATTAATTCTTTGTTTCTAAAATCGATTAAGCGAACGGTGAGCAATGAATTTAGGAGTCTGCAAGACGACGGTAAACCTCTTCCCATTTTTGTTCAGTTTTTAAATAAGCTTCCCAGACTTCTGCATCGTCAGCAATGAGATGAGAAGTATTATTCTCGATTTCACCAACACAGAGAGTAAAGTCAGGAATACTTGATAATTCTTCTATTGCCTGGGTTTTCTCTCTTTCTTGCAAGTAAGCTAGAAACGCCACCACCAATTCCAACTTGTCGGGGGAAAGCTGACCTAATTGACTTTGAGCGATCGCCAATAAGTTGCTATGCTTTTGTTCTACTGTCACCGTCACCTCATGTTGTCAATAAGTTGTGCTGCTGAATCTAGCTTATCCTGCTAGCTAGTCTGCTCCCCAGATCATTTTTTAACTACCTATTTGCAGATTCTTTAAAATTACATCAGATCTCGGTGCAAATCCGTCACCGTACTCTAGCGGATAATGAGTAATTACATAGAACACTTTGCCGTTTTGTTGACCAAGGTATAAATTACCTGTAATGTCTCGTCCTTGACGAAACGAAATCCTTTCTTTTGCCCAAGGATAAGCCGCATTGCGAGTCCGATTGACAACCCGCCATTTATTAGTGGCGATGAGTCCAGATTTGCCATTGACAAAGCGTCTGAGTTGTCCCAAGTTTTGTAAACTATTGAGAAAAGAAATGCTGACGTAAGCATTGTTGTTTTTAGTACCACCAAAATTAGTAATAAAACGTACTCCTGTCCCTTCACCAGAACTAACGCCTTCAGGGAGAAAATCTTTGTCAGGAAAGTAGGTGGTGAATAAATTCCTGTATTCTGCATAGAGTTTGAGGGTGATGGTTGTTTTTTCCCCTTCAATAGAAATTATCGCTTTTTTGGTGGTAGGTCTATTAGATTTAGAGCTATAACTGATCTCATTCGTGTTCAGCGCAGATGCAACCGTGTTACTCTGAACAACCTCAAACTGTTTTGGCAGAACACAACCAAAGGATGATCCCAAGAACATTAACCCGGCTATAGGATGGATAAAATATCGATACATTTTGTTTTAGATGACGGAAATTTACAATCAAAACAGACTTTGTAGCTAAAGCTACAGTTCCCTGTTTGATTATATGTATTTATCTTTATAGAAGAAAAATTTTTTACACCAGATACAGCATAGCAGTTAAAAAAAAGTGATAACAATCACACAGGCTCATGATTAAGATCGCTTACACCCAATCAGCAAAGTATCAAAATTAGTTTATTACTGAACTCTAGCCGAGTCATTAATAGGGAACACACTAATTGCCGACAACCTTGTAAAAGTCTGTCGGCTTTTTGTATTTGCATGGGAAGTGAGGGAGTAGTGAGTAGTGAGTGCTGAGTGCTGAGTGCTGTTCGCCCTTGGCGTTCCCGTTGGCGTAGCCTCTCGTAGAGAAGGGTGTGCTGAGTGCTGAGTACTGAGTGGGGGAGTGAGGGAGTGAGGGAGGGAGTGCTGAGTGCTGAGTGGAAGTCGGAAGTCGGAAGTCGGAAGTCGGAAGTTGGAGAGTACTGACCAATGACTAATGACTAATGACCATTGACTAATGACCATTGACTAATGACCATTGACTAATGACTATTGACCAACGACCATTGACTAAATAAAATTTCCCCACCGTTGGTTAGTAACTTGACACGGAGAGCTTGCCAGAGCCACTACCAATTGTGGGGAGGTTATGATCAAATGAGAATCTTATGGATATGAGTTAGGAGTCAACACTCAATTTAGTAGACAAAAGCACATCCTTTGAGCTAGCACATATTTTGTACTAGGACATCGCTTGCACAATGTAATCAAAGTAAGGTGCTGCTTCGGTTGCGTCTTCTGTACTTAGTAAGTCAAGAGAGGCTTTTTTGAGAGCGTTGATAGCTTCTACCATTCCAGGAACAGGAACACCCAAAGAATTGTACATTTCCCTCACACCGATGATGCCAATTTTTTCAATTGGTTCTACGTCACCAGCTAGTACACCATAGGTAATCAGGCGTAAGTACCAGCCATAGTCACGGACGCACAAAGCACGTTGACGTTCACCATAGGCATTACCACCAGGGGCAATAAAATCAGGGCGCTTTTGCCAAAGTTGCTTGGTTGCTTCCTGGACTATTTTCTTTTCGTTTTCTGCTAAGGTAGCAGCAATCCGTGTTCTTTGTTCACCGGTTTGTAAAAATTCTCTGATGCTCTTGAGTTCGCCACTGCTGGGATAACGCAGTTCGTCGTCAGCTTTGAGAATAACTTGGCTAATTACAGTCATGATTATTTAAATCACGTGAAATATTATCTGCTAGTTTAACGAGTCGGAGGTACAGAAGTGAAGGGGGATGAGGAGATAACGGAGTAATGAGAACTTCCTCACTCCCTCACTTCCTTCTTTTCATACTCTCGTAGCTGTTGTAATAATTTTTCCTGAGCTGATGGGATGTTGGGTTGAGGTTTGTTATCAGCGATGATGGCTGGTGTGGGTGAGGGGTTAGCGGCGAGAGAGGGTATTGTGAGGTTGGGTTTATTGGCGGCGGCTTTCATTGACTCTAGAGTTGCTGCTACCTTCACTTGTTGCTCCATTTGATCTGTGGAGGATACTAAGCTACTCAAGCCATTGACTAGTTGTCGGAGATTTTGCCGGAAAGTAGGATCACCAGTCAACTCATCTAAATCAGATGTAATTTTTTGGGTATTTTCAAAAGTTACTCTGGCTGAATCTAGGGTTTGTTGCAGCAGCAGAGCGTTTTTCGGATCATTGAGAGTTTTAGTTGCGTCTCGCAAATTGGCTGAGGCTTGAGCTGCATTGGCTGAGAGACTTTCTAAATTTTTAATTAATTCTCCTTGAGTTAATCGATTCAAACTAGGTGATAGGCTACTCACAGTTACACGCAGTTGACTGCTAATTTCTGTGATATTGTTTAAAGCGCCTACCAACGTTGAACGATTTGTTGTCACTAAACTATCTAAATCACTCAACAGCTTATTTGCTTGAGTTGCTGTACTCCCAAATTGAACGGCAGTGACACCCAACTGATTGACTGTTTTCGTGGTGGAAGCGGTGAGTTCATTCGTTGCCCGTTGCACAGAATTAGCAGTGGCAGAAAATGTCCCTATCTGTCCTTGAAAGCTTTTGCTTAAAGTGCGAATATCTTTAGTGAGTGCAGCAACACCAGTGGCAGCTTCTGAAGAAGTTTCTAGCAGTTTATTGACTCTTTGATAAAATTCAGGGTTATTGTACACAGTCGCTAACTCTGTACTGCTGCGAATCAGTTCATCAACGCTGATACCTATTTGCCCTTTTAACCGCGAATTATTACAAACAATTAGGCTGGAGTCACAATTTTTATCTAAAGGTTGGGCGATAGTTATTCCGGTGGGTAGTGTTGATTTTGGGGTGATCTCTATAATACTTTCGCTAATTAATCCTGTTTGATTAGCTTCTACCACTACATCACGAGGGATGATCAGGTTTGGTTGAACTATTTCGATTTCTACTTCAATAGCATTTGCCTTTGGTTGAATCCGAGAAATGCTACCTACTTTCACACCACGATAGCGGACTGTAGCGCCTCTTTGCATACCACCTGCATTAGCAAATTCTACGATCGCTTTATAAGAATTACCCGCAGCCGTATATCTATTTAACCACAATAGGATGACTCCAAATGCCCCTATTCCCAACAGCACCAACAATCCTACTGATCCTTCTCTTAATGTTCGTCGAGATGCAAAACGATTAGTGATAAACTCTCGCATATTTTCCTCCACCCAACAATTACAGCAGAAATCGGGAGATAGGGAGATGGGGGAAATCAATTCAAAATTCAAAATTCAAAATTCAAAATTAAGAATTAAGAATCATCACTCCTGACTCCCCCTCATCACTCAGCACTCATTACTCCCTCACTCCCTCACTCCCTCACTCCCTCACTCCCTCACTCCCTCACTCCCTCACTCAGCACTCCTCTTAACCAACTACCTGAATAGGCCCTTGCACACTCCCACTCATAAATTGATTGATTAATGGATGGTCGGTGCTGTCTACGTCGCTAACTGTCCCTTGCCACTGCACTTTACCGTGATAAAGAAACACTAGTCTATCAGCTGTTCGGCGAATTGTGCTGTCTTGGTGGGTAACAATGGCATAGGTACTACAAACGCCTTGTGTGCATTGCAAGCCACGGATTAAATCTTCTATGACTGTAGAGGCGATAGGATCAAGTCCAGCTGTGGGTTCATCGTAAAGTAAAACTTCTGGCCCATCTGCGGGATTATCCGGGTTAGACATAATTGCCCGGGCAAAACTTACCCGTTTCCGCATCCCACCAGAAAGTTCCGATGGATAGAGATGACCGGTTCCTGGTAAACCCACCATTTCTAATTTTTCCTTGACTAATTCTTGAATCCGCGATCGCTCTAACTGGGAATTTTGATAAAGTAAAAACCCAACATTCTCTTCTACAGTCAAAGAATCAAACAAGGCGGCTTGCTGAAACACCATACCAATACCTACCGGATCATGTCCATCCTCAATTAACCCCTCTCGTTTGACACCTTGCACATAAACTTCCCCAGCATCAGGCGTAATTAAACCAGCAATTACTCGTAAAATTGTCGATTTACCAGTGCCGGAAGGGCCGATAATTCCTACAGCCTCTCCTCGATAAATCGTCAAATCTACATTGTCTAAAACCTGATTGCTACCAAAGGACTTAGAAACACCTTTGAGTTCAATTAATGGTTCTGTCATTTGTCAATAGTCAATAGTCAATAGTCAATAGTCAATAGTCAATAGTCAAAAAAACATGAACTTCTCACTCAGTGCACCCTTCGGGAACGCCAAGGGCGAACAGCATTCTTCACTCAGCACTCCTCACTCCCCACTTGATACCATTGTTATCGGTAGCGGTATCGGTGGATTATGTGCTGCGGGGTTGCTAGCACGTTATGGCAAGCGGGTAATGGTGTGTGAAAGTCATACAATTCCTGGTGGTGCAGCCCATAGCTTTAGACGGCGAGGATTTGAATTTGATTCTGGCCCCTCCTTTTATTGTGGTCTGACAGATGCACAGAGCTTGAATCCTGTCAAGCAGATTCTCGATGCTTTAGGTGAATCTTTACAAGTTATACCTTATGATCCTCTAGGAAAATACCATTTTCCTGAAGGAACTGTTGCAGTTTATAGCAACATGGAAAAATACCTCCAGGAAATTGAGAAAATTTTGCCTCAAGGTGCAAAAGAACTCCGGCAATTTACACAACGCTTGCTAGGTCTTTATGAGGCGATGAAAGGCATTCCCACTCTAGCACTGAGGGCAGACTGGCAAGTAATTTTAGTTTTATGGCAACGTTACTTACCCTCTTTGGGGAAAATGTTACCTTATTTGCCTTTGGTGCAGTCTTCTGTGGGTGATGTCATGGATACTATAGTTCAAGACTCTTGGGTACGACGACTAATTGATTTAGAATGCTTCTTACTCTCCGGCTTAAAAGCACATGGCACAATTACCCCAGAGATGGCTTTCATGTTGGGTGAACGTTCCCGCGTGGGGGTGGAGTATCCTGTGGGAGGTAGTGCAGCTATTGTTAAGGCTTTAGTGCGGGGGTTAGAACGCTGGGGTGGTGAGTTACGCTTGGGATGTCATGTCGAGCAAATCTTGGTGGAATCTGGTAAGGCTGTGGGTGTGAGGTTAAAAAGTGGGGAAGTTCTCCATGCACCTATAGTCATTTCTAACGCGACAATTTGGGATACTTATAATTACTTATTACGTCCTGAAGATTTGCCTGCTAGTTATCGTCGTGATGCTTTAGCAACACCAGATGTAGACAGTTTCATGCACTTACATTTAGGTATTAAAGCAGATGGGTTAGAAAATTTGACGGGACATCATGTGGTAGTGCATGACTCCCAGCAAGATATCACGACACCAGGTAATACTTGCATGATCTCAATTCCCAGTGTGTGGGATCAAAGTCTTGCCCTAGAGGGACATCATGTGGTTCATGCTTATACTTTGGAAGCTTACGCTGGCTGGGAACGGAATGATGGGTATGAAGTGAAGAAAAAAGCGCAAGCAGAATCTTTATATCAAGCTTTAGCGAAAGTCATCCCTGATGTCAGAGAACGTGTAGTGTTGGAACTCATTGGTACACCGTTGACGCACGCTCATTATCTGAGAAGATATCAAGGAACCTATGGCCCAGCAATTGCTGCTGGTAAGGGTTTGTTTCCTAGTACACATACGCCTATCCAGGGTTTGTATCGTGTCGGTGATAGCACTATGCCGGGAATTGGTGTGCCGGCTGTGGCTGCTTCTGGTATTTTATGTGCGAATAGTTTAGTGGAGCGATCGCAAACAGCAAAATTATTATGATTTGTTACATCTGACAAATTGCTTTTAAAACTTGTAGCAACTCAACTGCACGGGGAGGTTCCATAAAGTTTAGCAATGGCATGAGATGATAAATAGGAGAATTACCTTGTTCGATATAAACAAACTGATAACTTCTGCCATTGGTCGCTAAACCCCAAACTGACTGTTGATTATCTATACCTTTATAAGCATAAGTAAGTAATTGAGGAAATCCTGTGGATATATCAATTTGGCTATTTTTCGATTCAATTAATAATACCCAAAAATAAGCGTTAGCTATTGTATGTTTAGCTTTACTACAAGCTAAAATATCCATCCTACCTTTAATAATGACATCTTCATCTTCTACTTCAATTTCAGCTATATTTTCTTCCAAACGAATCTCAATAGGATAACGATAGAATCCCGCTAACCTAAGTAAGGGAGCAAGTACAAGAAACTTTACTTGTCCCTCAGATACTTTGCCTGTTGTCAGATAGCGTCGAAAGTCATCTCTAATTTGCAAAAGTTCGTACTGTTCAGATTCTAAAAGAGGCTCTAGAGATAATAGAGGGGAAAATGAGTCTTTGTACTGTTCCTGAAAACCAAACAACCGTTGAACTTCTTCTAAAGATAAATTACGGGCGTTGAGAATTGTCATATCGTTTATTCTTAAACAAGTCATTAGCTAAGTGTAATTATATAATTTAAATAAAAATTTAGTACATTTCTACCCCCTTCTTTTCTATTTTTAAATAAAATCTAGATATGACAATCTTATCTGTCCATCTCCTCGACTTCTCTGGTTAACGCAGCCTGACGGGCTGATAATCGAGGATTGCTATATATTAGAATTACCAAGCAATAAATTTATTAGCATCTAATTGCCAGACAATTAGGTGCTTTTTTCTCACTATCTAAATATGTCTTCTGGCTAGGAAAACTAATCCTGTTGGCAGATTAATCATGAGTATTGAGGTTGCTATTGTGTATTTGTCAATCAAAAAAGATTTACAACTTTTAAGAAAATGAACATTATTGCTTGGGTTGTTTTAGGTTTAATTGCTGGTGCGATCGCTAAAGCTATCTATCCTGGTCATCAGGGCGGTGGTATCTTGGGTACAATCATCCTGGGAATTATTGGTGCTTTCGTTGGTGGTACTTTGGGCGTGTTTTTCAGTACGGGTAAATTGGCTTTAGCTGCTCCTGCTTTGAGTATTCCAGGTATTTTCGTCGCTGTTATCGGCGCACTAGTTGCCGTCTTTCTGTGGAATTTGATCACTCGTCGCAGTACGGTATAACAAGTAAAATGCGGTTCAATTAATAATAAAAATCAGGGAATTCATTACACTATTTTTATCCCTGAATTAAATTAAAGCGATAGCGTCTGCCTAGAGTTAGGTTGGCGCTATTATTATTTTTATTCGATTTTTGCAGTTGCAAAATATGTTTTGAGAAAAGTGATAATTTGCTCTGGTGGTTGGGAAATATCGACCAAGATAGCATTATCTGGTTCTTCCAAGGTATCAAATTGACTTTTGAGAAGTTTTTCACTCATAAAGTGATTTTGGCGTTCTTGTAGGCGTTGTTGAATGAGTGTAAATGAGCCTTGGAGATAAACTAGTTTGACGTTATTGCTATCTAATAATAAGAACTGGCGATAGCTGGCTTTGAGTGCAGAACAAGCTAGAACTACGTTCTGATTTTCTTGCAACCAATTTTTGATGGCTGTGTGCAAGGTTTGCAACCAAGGTATTCTGTCTTCATCGCTGAGAGGAATACCATGTCGCATTTTTTCAATGTTTTCTGGTGAATGGAAACTGTCTGCGTCTCTAAATTCCCAGTGGAGGGAATTGGCTAGTTGTTGTCCAATGGTGGTTTTTCCAGAACCGGATACACCCATGATGAGGATAATCATTTTTTTTAACGCAGCGAAAAGTTCTGTAGGAGGGTTTCCCTCCGTAGGAAACTTTTCAAGACAGAGGTACGCGGAGGGTTTTTGAGGTTGGTGTTTTTGTTTAGATATGTCGGTATTAGATTTTGAGCTTGGCTAAACCTAAGTAACGGATGCCTTCTGGGGAAACGTCGAAACGGCAAGGTAAAACTTCTAAACCCAGGGCTATGGCTTCTCGCAGAAGTTTACCATAGATCGGATCTGTTTTATCGCCAGGGGCAAATTCTGTACAGTCACCACGATTGATAAAGTAGAGCATGACTGCACGCATTTGGGGAAGCAGTGCGGTGAGTTCTCGGAGGTGTTTTTGTCCTCTGGTTGTTTCGGTGTCGGGGAAGAGTGCTAGGGTTCCTTGACACCAAGTTGTGTTTTTCACTTCTATATATATGGGACGTTCTGTATCGGTTCCTGTGAGGAAGAAATCAACTCGACTTTTTTTATCTAGTCCGTAAACTACTTCGCTTTTGATGTGGGTGTAGTTACCCAATTGGGGAAACAGGTATTTTGCTAAGGCTAGTTTGACTATTTGATTGGGTAAGGCTGTATTTATTCCTACCCAAGTCGGCTCGTTATCATGTACCTGAATTAGTTCTAGGGTGTAGGCTAATTTGCGGTTGGGGTTGGTGCTTTGGGATAGTTGTACGGCGCTACCAATGGTGGAAACTCCTGTCATCGGCCCTGTGTTGGGACAGTGTGCTGTAACTATTTCACCTGATGTTAGTTGCACATCGGCAAAAAAGCGTTTGTAGCGTTTGAGTAAAATACCAGCGTGCAAGGTTGGGTAACGGTAGAGCCAATCAATCATACTTATACATCTGTTGTGATATTTTTCTAATTTTGAAAGGTTATCCTTGTATCACAATCTGTCAATTTTTGTAGTCAAATTAACGACAGTTTAATAAAAAGTAGCATATACTCAGTATTATAAGCCTCCCAAAGAAAAGAATCGGGAGAATTGCCATCTGCAAGGAGAGAAATCCTATGCAAAAAGTCGGGGGAATGACGGAATTAGAATATGCTTTTCTATTTACCTTAAGAAAAGTAAATTCGATTAATCCAGCAGATTTTCAGCCGTTTTTTCATGATTTACCTATTGATCCTTATATTAAAGGTAGCTATCGCTTGAGAAGACTATCTCGTTTTACAGTGACAGGGGATAAGTTAACTCAATTACCTCATGGTTATCTATTTCAAAGTAAGGATTACAACCCATTATTAGGGGATGTGAAAAGGGAGTTTGCCGAATTAGATCATGCTCTCATAGAACTTGAGAGTTTTAAACATTTAATTTTGGCATTTAGTGATTCTTGTAAATTACATCCAGAGGCAGAAATCGGAGTGCATCAAATCAGAACTATTTGTGCTGTTGATAACTTTGGTAATCCTGCACCGGAAGGTATTCATCAAGATGGTACTGATTTTATCGGTATCTACTCTGTTGCTAGAGAAAATATTCAAGGTGGGGAAACTCATTTATATACTGCTAAAAAAGAAAAGCCTGTATTTAGTAAGATTCTCTATCCGGGAGAACTGATATTAGTTAATGACCATGATTTTTTCCACTTTACTACACCGATAAAACCGCAGGTTGCAGCTCAGGGAATTAGGGATGTTTTTGTCTTGACTTCTCCTAGTTTGTTGACTGATTAGGATGATAGTTGAAAATTGTCAGGCTAAAACAGTGCAGTAAATGTATGTTGGGTGGCGCTGCGCTTAAGCAAACATGGACTCAAAAACTCAATGTAGATGTTGGTGTAGGATTTCCTGGCGTTAACCCAAACTACAATTTTTGTTGGTGAAAATCACCGCTATTTTCAGCTTGGCTGTTTCTTTGGGCGAATCAAGTGATATACCTGTAGTGATAGTTCTAATTTTCATAGTTTAAATCAAACGCTATGAATAACGATTTTTACAACCAGGGATTAGCCAAAGCCAGAGAGAAAGACTATGCTGGTGCGATCGCCCAATTCACTTATGCTATACAACAGACTCCTTACTATCCCGAAGCCTACTTACAAAGGGGGTTGGCATATTATGACTCAGGGGCAATTCTTCAGGCTGTTGCCGATTATACCGAAGTCCTTAAGCTGAACTCTGAGAGTGTGGAAGCGTACTATTGTCGCGCTTTGGCTAGGGTAGCACTAAAAAATTTACCAGGAGCATTGGAGGATATAGAACAGGCGATTCGTCGGAATATTAATTATGCACCAGCTCATAACCTACGGGGGACGGTGCGACGCAAACAAGGGTATATTCAAGATGCGATCGCTAGTTTTAAACAAGCTGCGGAATTATATTTACAGCAAAAGGATACAAATAATTGTCGTCTGTGTTTGCAGAGGATTAAACAGCTACAATCACCAGCTAAACCTGTCACTGAGTCGGTGAGTTCTCCCAGTGTACCGCTAAAATCAGTGAACGAATACTTCACCCAGTTATTAGACAAAGCCGAACAGGGAGACACCAAAGAAGCAATTGCAGATTTAAACTGGATATTACAAGCAGATCCTCAAGATGCACAAGCTTATTGCTGTCGGGGTGTGGTGCGTTGCAAAATGGGAAATTATCGAGAAGCGATCGCTGATTTTAACCAAGCGCTACAATTAAACTTTCACGATGTCGCTGTCTATCGTAACCGGGGTAAAGCACGGTCATTGTTAGGTGATTATCAAGGTGCGATCGCTGATTTTCATCAAGCTATCAAGATACAACCCGAAGATGCTTTAGTCTATATTGCCAGAGGTAACACTTATCGAGCAATGGGTAATTATCTCGGTGCAATTCAAGACTATGCCAAAGCATTACAAATTCAACCCAACAATGCTCAAGCTTACTATCATCGTGGCATTGCCTACACCTGCTTAGAAGAAATGCAGAATGCTGTGGAAGATTATCAAAAAGCTGCGAGTATTTTTTGTGAACAAGCAGACTGGGAAAATTACCAGCAAGTATTAGATAGCCTCAAGCAAATTCAATCATCTGTACCTGAATATAAAACACAAAAGTCTAATTTATTACGTCAAAAACTCCTGCGCTTAGTTGGGGGACATTGGGAAATTGCTCAACGGATGATCGAGCAGAAACAAGATTACTATCCGGGGATGTCACAAGAGTGGTATTGGCAAAAAGTGATTGATGAATTAGAAAGCGATCGTTGGTAGATAAATGTCACTATAATTACTGACGCACTTACATAAAAACGAGTCAATTGAGTGTGCAGTAAATTAATCTATCCATTTGTTGTTAAAAAAATTACAGATTTTTAGTTGTTGCTGATAAAGCATCAATAAAGATTTGATGAAAAATCATACACCTACTTGGCAATTTTTCTGAAAACGGTGTAGCATCTATCCTTGTGACAGTCAAAAGTAATGTTGCTCAGGTAAAAGCAAAATATATCTGAAGCTCAAATCTACCCGTTACATTTTCTCTAACACCAGGGTTATAGCAGTTTTTGATCAGATGAGGTACAGTCTAGGCTCTAATTTCTAGCCTCTAACCTCAAAGAAATATACCTCACCAAAGCACGAAACGCTATCAACTCTACATTGAAAAATCCAGGTAATTCCTTGCGGAAAACATCACAATTGGTATAAAGATAGTTCCAGCCGTACTCAGACAATAGAATGACTAGAACACGAAAAAGTGATGAGGTATTTACTTTTTGATGTTCTGGTAATTGAGTATTTTTAAAAACTTAGTCATTATTAATTATCCATGAGTAATCTTTCACAAATAGCTCCTAAGATGGCTTTAACACAACGATTCGTTTGTAATCGTTGGTTGAATATTCCCCAAGGCTTTACTGAATTTCCGAAGACAGAGATTCATCAATCTATTACTAGTCGATTTGAAAAAATAGTCAAGCAATATCCCCAGGCGATCGCTGTTAAAACCAACACAGAATTATTAACTTATACACAACTAAATCAAAATGCTAATCGTTTAGCAAATACCATTATTTCTCAATATGGAAATAAGCAAGTCATCGCCGTATTAATGGAAAAAGGCACAAGTTTTATTACGAGTATTTTGGGAGTATTAAAAACTGGTAAAATCCTTGTTCCCCTAGATAATTCCTTTCCATTAGAAAGAATTGCTCACATTTTAGCAGATGCCACAGTTGGTTTAATTATAACTAATAGTCAGAATTTAGCTTTAGCTGATGAATTAGTCGCTAATGAATGCCGAATATTAAATATTGACGATATTAATCAAAATATTACTACTGATAATCCCGATATTAAAATTAATCCTGATACACCAGCTTATCTAATTTACACAAGTGGTTCAACAGGCAAACCCAAAGGCGTAGTCCATAGCCATCGCCATAGTTTGCACTATTGTATGAATGATACCAATACTTTACTCATTAGCCCAGCCGACCGGGTAATTTTTCTCTACTCATGTAGTGCTTTAGGCGGAATATTATGTATTTTCTACACCCTGCTGAATGGAGCATCTCTATATTCGTTTGATGTTAAAAAAGAGGGATTAACTAACTTAGCTAATTGGTTAGTTACAGAAGAAATTACGATTTATCATTCCTTTGCTACACTGTTTCGGCATTTTGTCGATACCCTCACAGGTAAAGAGCAATTCCCCAAGATTCGGTTTGTTAAGTTGGGTGGAGAAGCTACATTACAAAGAGATGTAGATAATTATCAAAAATATTTTACTAATGATTGTATTTTGTACGCTAGTTTAGGAGCATCAGAAGTTGGAACTTTCTGTAATTTTATCATTGATCACCAGACTCAAATCACGACTAGCTCTATACCCATTGGCTACCCAGTCCCAGATATGAAAATTCTCCTCTTAAATGAAGCAGGAGAAGAAGTTGATGCTGGCGATATTGGTGAAATTGCCGTTAAAAGTAAATATTTAGCTCTTGGTTATTGGCAGAAAACAGCACAAACAAAAGCTGTATTTTTACCAGATCCTCATGGTGGGAAAGAAAGAATTTATAAGACTGGTGATTTAGGACGCTTTGAGTCTGATGGCTGTCTAATTCACATGGGGAGAAAAGATTTTCAGGTAAAAATTAGAGGTTTCCGAGTCGAAGTTGCAGAAATTGAAATGACACTTTTTAAAAGTGGTTTAGTTAAAGAAGTTGTTGTGATTGCTCGTGAGGATATCCCTAATGATCAACGTTTGGTAGCTTACGTTGTTTCGCAACAGCAACCAGCTCCCACGACTAGAGAACTACGGCATTATTTACGCCATAAATTACCTGATTACATGATTCCTAGTAGTTTTGTATTTTTGGCAAATCTACCACTAACACCTAATGGTAAAGTAGATCGTCTAGCTTTACCAGCACCTGATTTAACATACTCAGAAATAAGAGAAAATTTTATCGCTCCCCGGAATAATTTAGAGGAGCAATTAACGCAGATTTGGGAAACAGTTTTAGGTATTCAACCCATTGGTGTACAAGACAACTTTTTTGATTTGGGAGGGAATTCCCTGTTAGCGGTGCGGATATTTACAGAAATTGAGCATAAATTTTCTCAAAAACTACCTTTAGCGGCGCTATTTCCATCTGGTACAGTAGAAGCGATCGCCCATTTAATTCATCAACAAAAGTATAAATCGGAGCATTTGTGGTCATCTTTAGTAGCCATGCAACCCCAAGGTTCCAAACCACCTTTGTTTTTAATTCACTCTCTAGGTGGCGAAATTCTCTGTTACCGCCACTTAGTCAACCATCTCGGACTAGAACAACCAGTGTACGGACTTCAACCCCAAGGACTAGATGGTCAACAACCACCCTTAGTTCGCATTGAAGACATAGCAGCACACTATATCCAAGAAATCCAAACTATTCAACCCCAAGGCCCTTATTTTCTCGCAGGATATTCCTTTGGTGGCTTAGTAGCCTTCGAGATGGCGCAGCAATTGCATCGACAAGGGGAAGAATTGGGACTAGTGGCGATGTTTGACACCTGTCGTCCAGGTTATAGTCAAAGATTATCATTTTTACAGCGCATTCCCTTACATTTAGATCATTTATTCCAGCAAGGTACTAACTATATTTGGGATAAAGCTGTAGGTTTATCTCAAGTATTTAAGTACCATTTACAGCAAGGATATAAACAATATTTAAGTGCGGCTCCGCAAGTATTAAATTTTGCGGTAAATCTCCCAAAAAGTGAGAAATATTTAGATATCATTGGTGCGAATGCTCAAGCATTGAGTAAATATACTTTTCAGAAATACCAAGGTAATGTGACTCTATTTCGTACTCAAGATGAACATCGCAGTGATGCCGTGGGAGTGAAATATGATCCCCAATTTGGTTGGGGTGACATCATAACTGGTGAGCTAAATATCCAATACATCCAAGGTTCACATCTTTCTTTACTTGATGAACCCAACGTACAAATGTTGGCAAATAAATTTCAAATTTGCTTAGAAAAAGCGCAAAGAATAACTTTAGTTAAAAGCTGACAAACATCAGCAATGCTAGATTTCATTTAGAGAATGTTTGAAAAGTATGGGGCGAATATAATTCGCTACTACACAAACAAAGTCCGCCTACGCGGACTGATGAAAGCTCAAGTATTTTCAACCCATGTAGGTGGGTTTTGTCTGTATAGCTGCAACTTCTAGTCGCCAAGCTAAGTAATAAATTAGACTTTTCAAACACCCTCTTAAACCAGATTTATCTGTTCACTCATCTGCTTTGCTAGCAGTTCCAACAACTCACTTACATCCTGACCAACTTCTGCAAAACAAATCGGTGGAGTCGGTTCTGGTGCGAACTGAATTAATTTAATTTCCCCGTTACCAATAGCAATCATTAATACTTCGATTTCTGGTTGATGATGCTCAATAATTCCCACAATTTCTTGTAGCCTATTATCAACATTGCTATTTAATTGTTCTACTGCTGCTTGGGGACAATAAACAAAATGTGGTGTTGGCTGTAAATCAATGCCAATAGTCCCTTGACTATCACCATATTCTAGCCACAACCCCCAAGCCAGCGCCGCTAATTCTCGCTGATTTGCTTTGACAAATCTGTCCAATTGGCTACGCCACTTACTATCACCTGATTCTGATTGATTGGTTGAGAACATAATTAGTCAATGGTCAATGGTCAATAGTCAATGGTCAATGGTCATTAGTCATTAGTCATTGGTTATTAGTCATTAGTCATTCAACTTCCGACTTCTACTCAGCACTCAGCACGGGCTAAACGCCCCGCTACCGCTAACAGCACTCCCTCACTCCTTATCTCAACCCACTTTGTATGCGCCAGAGACTAGCATATATGCCATCTTTTTCTAACAATTCTTCGTGGGTTCCTGACTCGACTAATTGTCCGTATTCCATGACATAAATACAATCGGCATTGCGAATTGTGGAAAGACGATGAGCAATCGCAATTATTGTTCTATTTACCGTAATTCGTTCTAGCGATCGCCCAATAGCTGCTTCTGTTTCATTATCTACTGCCGAGGTCGCTTCATCTAAAATTAAAATCGGCGGATTTTTCAATACTGCGCGGGCAATGGCAATTCTTTGTCTTTGTCCTCCAGATAACTTTTGTCCTCTTTCTCCCACAATTGTTTCATAACCTTGGGGCAACTGGGTAATAAATTCCTGGGCTTCAGCAATTTTCGGCCACTGTACCATGAAACAAGAATACATCCTGACAAAATAGCTAGCCAAGCTATATTAGGAGCCAAAACAAAGAACGCACCACCAATGACTACAATAGTTGTGACCACCTGGATAATATCGTTAGCCCCCACATCCAAAAAACGCTCTAATTGGTTAACATCATCACTGAGGATAGACATTAATCCACCTGTACTACGTTCTTCAAAATAAGCTAGTTCCAACTCCTGTAGGTGTTTGTATGCGTCCAAACGTAAGTTATGCTGGATATTCTGTGCTAAGTTACGCCAGAACAACTTATAACGATACTCAAAAAATGACTCTAGTATCCAAGTGATGACTGTCAGCAGGGAAACAATTAAAAATTGCCGAAAAATATCTTTCACTCCCAACTGAGCAATGATAGAATCCTGCTGCTTAACTACGACATCTACTGCAATACCAATTAAAGCTGGTGGAGCCAAGTCAAAAATTTTATTCATAATTGAGCAACCAGTAGCCAACCACATCTGTTGACGATACTGGTGTCCATAGTCAAACAGGCGCTCTAGAGGATGAACAGAATGTCTACGCCTTTTTAATATCCCATGAGATTTAGATGCTATGCTCACAGCCGTCTAAAGTTATGTGAACCTGATATTACCACAACGAGTGGGGAGTGAGGGAGTGCTGAGTGCTGAGTAGTGAGTGAGGGAGTGAAGGGTGCAGGGGTGCAGGGAAGAAGAAGAAATACTAATGACCAATGACTAATGACTATTGACCATTGACTAATGACTAATGACTAAGGAGAAACAAACTTGAAAAATCAGCAATTGGGAAGTTGGCAGACTACTCTTTTAGCAATTGTACTGGCAGTTATTGTCATTGTTGGGTTAAATTCCTTTATGATTATCAACCCAGGACAAGCAGGAGTGTTGAGTATTTTAGGGAAAGCTAGAGATGGTGCTTTAATGGAGGGGATTCATTTGAAACCACCTTTGATTTCGGTGATAGATGTGTATGATTTAACAGTACAGAAATTTGAAGTCCCAGCCGAGAGTTCGACCAAGGACTTACAGAATTTAACTGCCAGATTTGCGATTAACTTTCGTCTTGATGCTAGTCAAATAGTAGGTGTCAGAAGAACACAAGGAACCCTAGAAAATCTTGTCTCTAAAATTATTGCCCCCCAAACCCAAGAAGCCTTCAAAATTGCCGCCGCCAAAAGAACAGTAGAAGAAGCCATTACTAAACGCAGCGAATTGAAAGAAGACTTTGACAATGCGTTAGGCGATCGCTTAGACAAATATGGAATAATTGTCTTAGACACTAGCGTAATTGATTTAACTTTCTCCCCTGAGTTTGCTAAAGCGGTAGAAGAAAAACAAATCGCTGAACAAAGAGCGCAAAGAGCCGTTTATGTGGCGCGAGAAGCCGAACAAGAAGCCCAAGCAGATATTAACCGCGCTAAGGGGAGAGCAGAAGCACAAAGACTTTTAGCAGAAACTCTCAAAGCCCAAGGTGGGCAATTAGTACTGCAAAAAGAAGCCATAGAAGCATGGAAAACTGGCGGCGCACAAATGCCCAGAGTCCTAGTCATGGGTAAAGATGCACAAAACAGTGTACCCTTCATTTTTAATCTGGGAAATCCTAGCAGCCAAAATTAACTATCATTTGCCTAATCACACACCAACACAACCTCAGAACCTATTAAATTCTAAATTATGCCAATGCCCAATCATCCCCATCTCACAACTACAGAGGCTAAAAAAATCCTCAACAAATTTAACTGTCTAGATATTGCACCAATTCTCAAACCATCAGAAAAAGAATCAGTGCGTCGAGCTTTGATTTTAATTACCAAACTTGCTGATTATCAAATACTAGGAATTTGCGCTGATACAGCCAAAGAAGGTTTACTAGCTATGAGAACCTATTCTCACGCTTTCGGCTACGAAGTCCCCATCGATTTACCTGTAGTGGAAGGGCCTGTATATATCAAATTGAATGGCAAAAATGGCTTGTGTTATCTCGATTCCTATTCTGGACATCATCGTGGGGTCTTAGTATCTTGTCAGTCTTACGACGAAGGAGGCATTAACGAAATGTATGGACATTTACCCCTCGATCTATTTGTGTAAAATTGGGCAACAATTTAAGGTGCGTTTCTGACTTTAACGCACCTCTACTCATCTAAAATATTATTTATTTAATGCTTTTTCTGTGCCTAGCTAGGTGAGAAAGCTTAACAGCAAATTGCGTCTTTAGGTGAAGTTATTTATCTAGCAAGAATATTTAATTTATTAGTTTTTAATTTAGTAGTTTTATAGGATGTGTTATCACTTCAACTCATTTTCAATCATCCTATCACCCATTACCCATTACCCATAACCCATAACCCATCCACACAAGTCAGTTCAAAAATCAAAGCAGATTAATATATGAGTATTATTACCCTACAATCAGTCAAAAAAGACTTTGGTATCAAAGAAATTTTAAAAGATGCTAGCTTTAGTTTAGATACCACTGATAAAGTCGGCTTAATCGGGACAAATGGCTCTGGTAAATCTACCCTCTTAAAAATGATTGCCAGACTAGAACCAGTTGATAGTGGACAAATTTTGTATAGCTCTGGGGCTAAAATTGTTTACCTACCCCAACAACCAGACTTAGATGAAAATCGCACAGTGTTAGAGCAGATTTTTGCTGATAGTGGTGAACAAATGGCTTTAGTTAGAGAGTATGAAGAACTCTCTGATAAACTCGCTCATTACCCAGAAGATAACCAGTTAATGTCTCGCCTATCTAGTGTGATGCAGCGTATGGACTCAACAGGCGCTTGGGAGTTAGAAACCAACGCTAAAATTATCCTCACAAAATTAGGAATTGTCGATTTTGATGTTCTTGTTGGTAGTTTATCAGGAGGCTATCGTAAGCGTATTGCCCTAGCAACTGCTTTACTCTCACAGCCAGATGTTTTACTCATGGATGAACCAACAAACCATCTTGATGCTTTATCTGTAGAGTGGTTACAAAGTTATCTTAACCGCTTTCGGGGCGCACTTTTCCTCATCACCCACGATCGCTATTTTTTGGATAAAGTTACCAACCGCATCATCGAAATCGACAGAGGCGATATCTATAGTTACGCCGGTAACTACTCATACTACCTGGAAAAGAAAGCCCTAGCAGAAGAATCAGCCGCTAGTAGCCAACGCAAACATCAAGGAGTATTAAGGCGGGAATTAGAATGGCTCAAAAAAGGGCCAAAAGCTAGAAGTACAAAACAAAAAGCTCGAATTCAACGCATCCAAGCCATGCGAGAAACTGAGTTTAAACAAGCCCAAGGTAAGGTTGATATCTCCACAGTCGGTCGGCGCATTGGCAAAAAAGTCATTGATTTGCACAACATTTGTAAAGCATATAACGGACGTACTCTCATCAATGATTTTACTTATGAATTTAGTCCAGAAGACCGCATCGGCATTATTGGTGGTAACGGTGCAGGTAAGTCCACATTAATGAATATCATCACTGGACGAGTCCAGCCTGATGCTGGTAGTGTGGAGATCGGTGGGACAATACACATTGGTTATTTTGACCAACATTCGGAAGAATTACTCACAGCTTTAGATGAAAATCAGCGCGTGATTGACTACATTAAAGAAGAGGGGGAATTTGTCAAAATCACTGATGGCACAAAAATTACTGCCTCACAAATGTTAGAGCGATTTCTGTTTCCCGGAAATCAGCAGTATGCACCAATTCATAAACTATCCGGTGGTGAAAAGCGTCGCCTGTTTCTCCTGCGTATCCTTATCAGTGCGCCCAATGTGCTGATTTTAGATGAACCGACAAATGATTTGGATGTGCAAACCCTAGCAGTGTTGGAAGATTATTTAGAAGATTTTGCTGGTTGTGTGATTGTCGTCTCCCACGATCGCTATTTTTTAGACCGCACAGTCGATACAATATTTGCTTTAGAAGACGGTGGGAAAGTCCGACAATATCCAGGCAATTACTCAGTGTATCTAGACTACAAGAAAGCCGAAGAAGCAGGGCAAACAACAGCCAACACTAAAGAAAAAACAAAAAATCCCGAAGAAGCAAAAATTACATCGGAAACTAAAGATCAAGAAAACAAAAAGCGCCGTAGACTATCTAACTGGGAGAAACGGGAATTTGAGCAGCTAGAAGGCAAGATTGCTCAACTAGAGGACGAAAAAGCCCAAACTGAGCAAGCACTAGCCCAAGTCTCACCCGGAAGTTACACCCAAGTACAAAAACTCTACGAACAAATAGAAGCGCTCAAACAGTCAATTGATTTAGCGACTGAGCGCTGGTTAGAATTAGCGGAGATAGAGTCTTCAGAGAATGGGTGAAAACAACATGATATTTCTGGAGTGGAGCATACCACAAAGTTGGGCATTAATTGACACCCAGTCTGAGCAATTTTGTCTGGGAGTTGCCGACAAAAATCGATTCTTTAAAAACTCAGCAGTGGAGTTTATCAAAAGTTTTTCACAGCGTTTCACATCAGATGCTACTCTTTGTCTGAGTGGAAGATTTGATTAGGTTTTCAGGTTACTGCTGTTCTTCGGGCTATGGCTAACTTTAGCCGTGCATCCAATAGTTAGATATAGTGCCAACAAATGATCATGATCAATCCTCATACCCAAGACATCCGATCTAACGCCATTCATTTTTTAGAACAGAGTCCATCACAACGCCTACAAATTCTCCAAGAATTAGGACTAGGTCGTTACCAGTTCTTATCTAAAATACCTCTGAATGACGATAACATCAACTGTGTAATCCGCTTTCTGCAAAATCCCTCTCAGGTAAAATTTCCCAATCTTTCCGGAGCCGATTTATCTGGGTTGAAATTAGACGAAGTGAGTTTAATTCGGGGCAATTTGTCAGAAGCAAACTTGCAAGGTACAAGTTTATTAAATGCCGACTTGATTTTTGTCAATTTCACCAAAGCCGATTTGCGTAAGGCAGATTTAAGAGGTGCAACCCTGAACGGAACTGTTTGGTTAGATACCCTGGTCGATGAATGTCAGTTGGGCATAGGGAATGGGTTGACAAAACAACAACGTAAAGATTTACAACTCCGGGGAGCTAAGTTTAACTATTTGGCAGATGATAATTAAAATGCTAGCGATTATCAACCTGCTAAATCACAATTAGCTCGGAAATTTAATGAGTAATACGATTAAACTACCCCAAAAACTAATGTTATTGGGGTCAGGTGAATTGGGCAAAGAATTTGTCATTGCGGCTCAACGTCTTGGTAACTATGTTATCGCTGTTGACCGTTATGACAATGCACCAGCAATGCAGGTGGCTGATTGTGCGGAAGTAATTTCTATGCTGAGTGCTGACGATTTAGAAGCGGTAGTTACTAAGCATAAACCTGATTTGATAATACCAGAAATTGAAGCAATTAGGACGGAAAAATTACAGGAATTCGCACAAAGAGGTATCACAGTTATTCCCACGGCGGCAGCGACAAACTACACCATGAATCGCGATCGCATTCGAGAATTAGCGCATCAAGAATTAGGCATTAGAACAGCGAAATATGGGTATGCTGTTACCTTAG
Source organism: Nostoc sp. TCL26-01 (assembly GCF_013393945.1). NCBI lineage: Bacteria > Bacillati > Cyanobacteriota > Cyanophyceae > Nostocales > Nostocaceae > Nostoc > Nostoc sp. TCL26-01. The sequence goes on along the minus strand of NZ_CP040297.1, from coordinate 1,735,948 downwards.
CAGAATTGGTAGATATTTCTCAAGCGATCGGCTTTCCCAATGTCGTGAAACCTGTCATGTCTTCTTCAGGAAAAGGGCAATCTGTAGTATTAGGAAAAGAAGAAGTAGAGACAGCATGGAATTATGCGATCGCTAATTCTCGTGGTGACAGTCAAAAAGTCATAGTTGAAGAATTTATCAACTTTGAAATCGAGATTACGCTCCTCACCATTAAACAATGGAATGCCCCAACAATTTTCTGTCTTCCCATTGGACACAGACAAGAAAGAGGCGATTATCAAGAGTCTTGGCAACCCGCAGCTATTTCTCAACAGCAAATATTACAAGCACAAACCATTGCCAAAAAAGTCACTGATGCTCTAGGAGGAGCCGGAATTTTTGGTGTAGAATTCTTCATCACCAAAGACGAAGTTATATTTTCTGAACTTTCTCCTCGTCCTCATGATACAGGCATGGTGACATTAATTTCTCAAAATTTAAACGAATTTGAACTACACCTCAGAGCAATTTTAGGCTTACCCATTCCTCATATCGAACTACTCGGAAATTCAGCCAGCGCCGTGATTTTAGCCACCGAAAAATTGGATGCAATTGTCTTTACAGGCGTAGCAGAAGCATTAGCAGAGAAAGACGTAGATATCAGATTATTTGGTAAACCAACCGCCCATCCCTATCGTCGCATGGGAGTCGCCTTAGCAAAAGCCGATACTGTAGAACAAGCAAGAGCCAAAGCCACAAAAGCAGCCAGCAAAATTAAACTACATTCTTTAAATCAGTGAACAAAATAGTTAATAATTGGGTGACAGTGGCTACTTTTAGTAATTACATTGATGCTAATTTAGCCAAGCAATTATTAGAATCACAAGGCATTCAATGTTACTTAGCTAATGAATCCTTGGTCAACTTAGCATGGCATCTCACAGTTGCCGTAGGCTGGATTAAATTACAAGTTAATCCTCAAGACATTGATTTAGCGAAAACACTTTTAACTGCTGATAATTTCGAGGTCCAAACATCAGTAGATGAATCATTACCAGATGATGAAGCTGATGATCTAGAAACACCTTCCTGGGCAGATAAAACCGCCGACAGAGCATTTCGAGCCGCCGTCATTAGTTTAATTGTTATTTTTCTGCCAATTCAACTTTATTCTTTATGGCTACTACTGCAATTGTTAGTTGCTCGTCAGCAGCTTAGTCAAAATAGACAATTAAAAGTGATTGTGGCATTGTTGATCGATTTACTTAACTTGTTGATTCTCTGGCAGATTTTCTTTTAAAAATTTAAAGCTTGTATTGAGAAAGTATAAAGATTGCGTTAAGATAACTTGCTTCCAACTCTGAGAGTTCTCCCTCCTTTGTCAGAATCGAAGAATTTAGATCCCCGACTTGTTTGAGCAGTCAAGAATATTGTTGATCATGAGTAATTGGGGATGATGATAGATAGCCGAAAATACTTACTATCCAAGGTTTGTTGAATTTTCAACTTTAAATTGCTGAACACGGATGGGCATTACCTTGTCCTACTGTATTATGAGAAAGAAAAACTGGTTAATATCAAAAATCGGAGGCTAGAGACGAAACGGGAGAGCCAAAAAGTAAATCATTCCTCAAGTCGGGCATATCAGCTTTGCCCAGACAAATACAATAGATAAGAACACTCGATAAAAACCTTTTTTACTTACCAGCTCCCAACCATCAACAACAAGTAGCAATCTGCTCATCCAAAAAACAGGACTCAAAACTCTTTATGTTAGCAGGTAAAACCTTACAGGGTGGAAAATATACCATCACCCAAGAAATAGGACGCGGTGGTTTTGGCATCACGTTTAAAGCTACGCATCATTACTTAGAACAAGAAGTAGTGATGAAAACTATTAACGAACGACTGCGACAACATACTGATTTTGCTAAGTTCGAGCAACAATTCCAAGATGAAGCGAGAAGATTAGCTACTTGTGTTCATCCTCATATTGTCAGAGTCAGCGACTTTTTTGTCGAAGATGGACTACCTTACATGGTGATGGAATACATTCCTGGAGACACTTTAGGAGATGCTTATGTCTTACCAGGGATACCCTTACCAGAAGAAACAGCAATTCATTACATCCGCCAAATTGGCGCAGCTTTACAAGTAGTCCACAACAATGGTTTGCTACACCGAGATGTGAAACCAGACAATATTATCCTGCGTCAAGGCACTCAGGAAGTCATACTGATTGATTTTGGCATTGCCCGCGAATTCAATAGTGGTGTCAGACAAACTCACACAGGTTTAGTCTCGGAAGGCTACTCTCCCATTGAACAATATCTAACTCAAGCACCACGTACACCCGCCACAGATGTGTATGGTTTAGCCGCAACATTGTATGCTCTATTGACAGGACAAGTGCCTTTACCATCATTATTGCGCGATCGCGAACAAATGCCAGCCCCCCGCGAACTGCAACCCCACCTCAGCGCCGCCGTCAATCAAGCCATCATGCGCGGAATGGCGGTAGAATCCCGCTTCCGTCCCCAAACAGTCGCTGAATGGCTACAACTCCTACCGGGTAGTAGTTTCAACCTTCCCCCGCAAGCTTTAACTACTCATGCAGTTCCCACCATTGATTTATCTGTACACCTGCAAGAAAAATCTTCAGGTGCAAAAGTCTCCACTGGTGTGAAAAAACCATCACCATTCAAAACCCTGAATTTAATGGCGCAAAAGCATAGCGCTACCAGAGTTTTATTAGGTATTGGTATAGCCTTAGTTGCAGCCACAGCAGGATTTAGCGCCACCAGCTTGTTTTCTCAACTCCAACCCAAATCATCTTCAAAACCCCTGTTTGAAAAGCGTCCCATCGAACCTTTAGGGGGAAAAACCACCATTGATTCTCTAAACCAGGAATCAGGGAATAACACCAGACAAAATTCTCAAACATTCTCCCCCAGCGACACCCCTGTTTCTAACTCTAGGAGACGCAGGCGTAATTCCCTTGAGTCACAAACCGAGTCAGCTAAAACCACCACTACTTCCACAGATTTATCTCCCCAAACCAGCCCAGGAGACTCACAGCGCTCAAATCCTGAGCAACCTACACTCAAAAATTCTCCTTCACCATCCCTGGTAGAAAAGCTTAGAGAAATCCGTTCCTCTCGTAAGATTACCCCTCAACCATCTTCAGAAACCATCTCACCACCCACTTCTATTCAAAACTCACCCCCAGTAGAAAAGCATTCCCAACCTGTAGTGATCCCAGCAGTACCCCCCACAGAGTCTAAAAATTCAGATTCTTCTGTGATAGTTCCTACAGTAGAAGTGAAGCAGAATTCATCTAGTGATAGTCAATCTCAAACACCATCCCAGAAAACTGAAAAGTCTTCCGAGAATACATCAACTGATAATTAACTTGATGGTAATTGGGAATGGGTAATTGGGAATGGGTAATTGGGAATTGGGAATTGGTAATTGAATTTTGAATTGTTATTACGCTCCCATTCCTGAATACCTTTTTAAACCCGCACGCCATAGCAAACGATTGACACCTAAAAAAATTAATATCCAAGCCAATAGTGATAAGAAACCGCGTGTAATATCTACAGGTAAACCCACTAACAAACTTGACGGAAAATCAATTAAATATGGAAAAGGTGTAAATAAAACGATCGCTTTTACCTGGGGAGGAAATACATCTAAAGGGGCAATCAAACCAGATAAAAATAAATAAAATAAAAACCAGAAGTTTTCTAAAGCGTTAGCCCTCTCTGTCCAAAAGGCAAACATAGCGAAAGTGTACTGAATCACAAACCGCAAAACAAAAGCTAACGCCGCAGCCAAAGTAAATAAAAATAATTGCCCTACACTTGGTATCCAAAAAGCTTCAGGATACAAAATAAAAAATAGCCCGACAATCAACACAGCAAAAGGTGTACGCGCCACCCTTTCCGAAAGATGAGATGCAACATGATGCCACACTGGATCTAAAGGTTGCAACAATCGCGGCGATAATTTACCTTCGACTACCTCCTTTTCAAACTCCCAAATTACCCAAACTACAGAGATTTGCCTAACAATAAAAACTGTCAAAAAGTAACGAGCAAAATCCACAGACGATAAACCAAACCTCCCACCCTGCGCCGCCTTAATCCACACCCCCATCAAAATAATTGGCAAAGAACCAGACAAAACCCACAAAATCAACTCAGCCCGATACTCAACCATATAAGCATAGTAAACCGAAAGCAAAGTCAAAGCCTTTCTAATAATCTTCTTCATTCACCCCTTCTTCTCCCATCAACAAGTAAATAACTCCACTAATTTAGTAGCGACTCCGCGTACCTCCGCGCTAACCTCCGCGTCCCTCTGTCTTGAAAAGTTGAGCCACTGCTTTGGACGGGTTTCCCGGCTTATAGCAAGTGGCGTTCCTACGGAGGGAAACCCTCCTACAGAACTTTTCGCTGCGTTAAAAAAACACCACCAATTACACAACACCAGCCTGAAAAACCCTACCAATCACCTCCTCCACCGGCGGCTCAGTCACCGTTAAATCTATCACCTCCAATTCCGTTAACATCTTCGTCACAGTCCTTGTCAAAGCCTCCTGCTGCACCATAAAACAAACAGATCGTCCTTCTAAAAGTTGCACATCCCCATAGGATTGCAGTTTCTCTAACGGTAAAGGTTCAGCTAATTCTAAATGTACTTCCCGATAAGGTGCAAAACTTTCTAAAAGTCCATCTAAACTACCGTCATACATTAGCTTTCCTTGGTGAATTAACAGCACCCGTTCACATAAAGCGGTGATGTCAGCCATGTAATGACTAGTCAATAAAACAGTGGCTTGATAACGCTGGTTATACTCACGCAAAAAGTCACGCACTGCCACTTGAGCATTCACATCTAACCCCAAAGTCGGCTCATCTAAAAACAATACATGAGGACGGTGTAAAAGTGCTGCTAAAAGTTCAGCCTTCATCCGTTCACCCAAAGATAACTTCCGCACTGGTTGGTTTAGCTTACCTTCCAAGGCCAGCATTTCTGTTAATTCCCCAACCCGACGGTGAAATTCTTTATCAGAAATATCGTAAACAGCCGCGTTAATTTTCAAAGAATCCAAAGCTGGTAAGTCCCATAGCAACTGTTGCTTTTGCCCCATTACCAAGGTAATTTTTTGCAAAAAAGCCTCTTGACGCAAAAACGGCACGTGTCCAGCTACCTTCACCGTCCCAGCAGAAGGATGAATCAATCCTGTAAGCATTTTCAAAGTAGTAGTTTTACCAGCACCATTCGGCCCTAAAAACCCCACCACTTCCCCAGGTGCAATTGCAAAAGAAACATCTTTTACAGCATCAATTGAACGGTAGGTACGGCGGAAAAAGTGGTTAATTGTCCCACGAATTCCCGGTTCTTTTATTGCTACCGGATAAGATTTACTCAGATTCTCGGCAATAATAATTGACATATATTTTTGAAATTAAAACCACCAATAAACTTTGTCTCTTTATGACTTTGTGGTTTAAAGGTAGTTCTTACCACAGAGGCACAGAGTCACAAAGAGTATAGTATGAAGACATCTGGTTTATCGCAAACGACCCGATCGCAATATACTAATAATCAACCACAATCCCAACAAGCTTGCGGCAGCAAAGAGAAAACTACTCAAAAAAGACAACTGACTTGTCTGAGCTTTGGTAGAAATAATTGCTGCCCCCATAATCAGTGAACCCACTAAAATACTAAAAGACAAGCGGTTAGCAGCATCGTCCATTGTCCGCCGCACACCATCTAAACCATGTAGTGAGAGATTCCAGCGTAGGGTTTCTGATGTCACCCTATCTAATAGCAGTTCGATTTGCCGGGGAGATTGTAAAGACAGACTCTTAATATCTAGGGCTGTTCTGAGGAGCGATCGCACTGGATTATCCCCCAACAGTTGCCGTCGAAACAAATCTGTAATTAATGGTTGAATTTCGTCAAATAAATTTACCTCTGGGTTAAATGTCTGGGCTACCCCTTCCAAGTTCGCTATAGTTTTCGCGTACAAGCCCATATTGCTGGGGAGGCGAATTTTATTATTCCGGGCAACTTGTAAGATTTCATAAAATACTTGACTAAAATTCATCTCTGTCAAGCTGACATTATGATACTTCCGGAGCATCCGGTCATAGTCATTCTCTAAACGAGATAAAATCACTGGTTGAGCAGAATCTGCTAGTTGCAAAGTTAATTGGGCGCATCTCCCCGCATCCAAATCTACGATCGCCAACAGCATTTCTGTTAATATCTGTTGAGTCCGGGGATCAAGTCTCCCCACCATGCCACAATCTAATAGGGCAACACGACCATCGTTGAGATAAAAGATATTGCCCGGATGGGGATCAGCATGAAAAAAGCCATCAACATATAACTGCTGGAAAAAAGCCCGAAATAACAACGTCGTCACGGCTTTACGTTCGGCTACCGGATCTTTACCATTGTTACTAATCAAACTTGCTGACAGTATAGGCATTCCATCTAACCATTCCATCACCAGTAACTTTTGAGTCGTCAATTGCCAGTAAATCTCTGCCACTACCAGTTGAGTGGGATCAAACCAGCGACTACGTGACAAATTCCGCCGCAGTTGGTCGGTAAATGTCGCTTCTCGTGTAAAGTCTAATTCAGCTTCTAAAGCTTTAGTGAATTCTTCTGCAATAGATTTGATTTCATAATTTTGCCCAAAATCGGTACGCGCCACCAAATCGGCAATCCCTTGAATTAAAGCAATATCTTGAGCGATTGTTGTATCGATCCCCGGTCTTTGCACCTTCATCGCCACTTCCCGACCATCCATTAATGTGGCACGATGAATTTGAGCAATTGATCCCGCCGCTACAGGTACAGGATTGACTCGGCTAAAAGTTTCTTCCAGAGGGCGTTTTAGCTGTTTACGAATGACAATTTCAATTTCTGCCCACGGTACAGGCGGAACTTCATCTTGGAGTGTAGAAAGTTCCTCAATATAAGCTGCGCTGAGTAAATCAGGACGGGTAGACATCAACTGACCGAGTTTCACATAAACAGGCCCTAAATCTATCAGGATATTTTTTAAGACCGCCGGTGTAGGTAACTGGGGTTCATCAGCTTTACCACCTGTGAGTAGCCGCCGCATATAATCCCAACCATTGCGGAGGAAAACTTCAATAATTTCTCTTTGACGGGGGACAGTTTGGGTGAGGAACATTGTTGGAGGTGGGGAGAGGGGGGATGGGGGAGAGGGGGGGATGGGGGGGATGGGGGGAAAGAATAAAAATTTGTCTCCTTTTCTCCTTGTCCCCTTGTCCCCTTGTCCTCTTGCCTTTCTGCTAGAGTTATAATAGAAAAAGCCGCTTTTTAGCCTCTGCCAAGGGTTTTAACTATTAAAGTTAACAGTTATAGTAGGTGATTAAATCGGGGATCGCTTTGCAGGGTTTTGAGGACTTGCTTGATTTCTTGGGTACGTTCTTTATTAACGATCAGGGTGACATTGCGATCGCGCACAATTACCACATCCTCTAAACCAATAGTAACAATTACATCCTCTGGATTAGTAGCATAAACAATTGCCCCTTGTGTATCTAAACCTACGTGGGTTGCTAATTCCACATTGGCAGCATCTGGTTTTTTTAATAAACGCTCGATCGCATTCCAATCGCCTAAATCATCCCACCCAAATTCTGCTGGTAAAACATATGCTAGATTAGTCCTTTCCATGAGGGCGTAGTCTATACTTTTTTTAGGTAACTGGGGATAAATGTCAACCCCATGTTTAACTAATGGTTCGATGATTTCTGGTGCATGGGCATATAGTTCTTCTAGAACAACTCCTGCCCGGAAGACAAACATACCGCTATTCCAGCTAAATCGTCCTGTAGATAGAAAAGTTTCCGCTATTTCGCGGTTGGGCTTTTCAGTAAAGCGGTTGACGTGATAAGCTGGCAACTCATTAAAGCTACCAAATTTTTCGCCTTGCTCAATGTAGCCGTAACCGGTTGATGGAAAGCTAGGTTTGATCCCCAAAGTGACAATTGCAGCTGTATTTGCCGCTAATTGGCTAGCCGCGTCTAAAGTGCGTTCAAACGCCTCTAAATCAGCTATCCAGTGGTCAGAGGGAAAAAAGCCGATAATCGCGTCATCTCCATAACGCTTTTGAATTTCCAGACTTGTCCAAGCAACGGCGGCGGCGGTGTCTCTCCCCTGCGGTTCAATCAACAAATTTGGCGATGGTAAATCGGGTAATTGTTGTTGCACTCCTTGACCTAACTGATTAGAGGTGATTACCCATAGGTCATTCCAACCTCCAGCGAATGTAATTAGTCGCTCGGCGGTTGATTGCAATAAACTTCTAGAGCTACCATCAAGACTTAAAAATTGTTTGGGTCGATCTTGGCGGCTGAGAGGCCAAAAACGTTCACCTTTACCACCTGCCAGGATAACTGGGAACAATGAACTACTCATGTTGTCATCACACCTACGGTAGAACATTTCAAGTGTACAGTGCGGTCTTACACTGGCAAGATTGGTAGCTTGCATTAACATAACTTTTAGGGAGTGGTTCGAGTGGGGAGATAATTGTGATAAAACAGTTTCAATGGTCAGAAAATCAGGTCGCACCGCAACAGATACCGGATCTAAATTTAGAAGTAGGGGCTTCCCAAATTCAACGGGTAGATAATCAGTCCGCAGAACTAGAGACACAAACTCAGGAGACAGCCAACGCTTCTCGCAATGTGGTGGAGTCTGTCAGCATAATTCCCAACGAGCTTTACGAACGTTTGGGTTTATCTATGCCTCGCTGGCTACTGTGGATTTTGACAGTGGTTTTAGGCATCGTCCTATCGGGGCTATTAGTCTCCACCTTGGCGCTGTGGACTCCTCTATGGAGTAATTTAGACCGCACCGACGAAGAATTAGGGATGGCTGGGCAAGGTGAGCAGAAAATGCCCTTACCTGGAGAACTGTGGAGCAAGATTTCCCAGTATCAGCTATCCAAGCCGATGAATATTCTCATCATGGGCATTGAGCCAGTCAAAGGCGCTGTTGATGGTTCACCAGAAAGTTTTTCTGGCACTAGCGACACTATGCTGCTGGTAAGACTCAACCCTGAAAATAAAACCATCCGGGTGCTGTCAATTCCCAGAGACACTATGATTGCCATCCCCGAAAAGGGATTAACCAAGGTATCTGAAGCCAACACCCAAGGCGGGCCAGTATTGGCAGCTAGGGTAGTCAGCCGTACCTTAAACAATGCTCGCATTGACCGCTACATCCGTATTTCCACTAGTGGCTTAAAGCAATTAGTTGATCAGTTGGGTGGAGTGGAGGTTTTTGTCCCGCAAGCAATGGCATATCAAGACCTCAGTCATCGGTCAACAGTCAGTCTAGTTAATGGCTGGCAAAACCTCAACGGTGAACAGGCAGAACTATTTGCCCGGTTCCGGGAAGAAGGGTTAGGGGATCTACCAAGAGTACAACGACAACAAGCTTTAGTCTCCGCCTTGCTGCAACGGCTTAATAGTCCGACAGTCTTACCCAGATTGCCTCAATTAACCCGCTTGATGCGGAAATATTTTGATACAAATTTGAAGACAGAAGAAATGATGGCTTTGGTGAATTTTTCCGTCAATGTAGAACGGGATAATTTCCAAATGACCATGTTACCGGGAACATTCAGCAAGTTTAGTAAAGACCCAAATAGCTATTGGCTGAATATGACCGGACAACAAAATCTATTAAACAACTATGTTGGGGTAGATGTACCTGGTCTAAAACAAGATTCTCGACCAGTTTCTCAACTCAAAATTGCTATTCAAAATGCTTCCAATCAACCCCAGCTAACGGAAAAAGTTATTGCTTACTTGAAAAAGAAAGGCTTTACAAATATTTACACCGCCCCAGATTGGCCTGATACTCAACGTCAAACCCAAATTATTATCCAAAAAGGCGATCGCCAAGCAGGCGTTAACCTACAAAAATTATTAGGGCTAGGCATAGTTGAATCTAAATCTACAGGGGAGCTAGAATCTGACCTAACTATTAGAATTGGGAAAGATTGGAAATAGTCAATAGTCATTAGTCAATAGTCATTAGTCATTTTTTTGACATTTGACTGTTGGCTTTTGACTATTAGTACATTTGGTAAGCTGATGAAAAAGATTTTTGATAAATTAGTTAGTTTAATTGCCATTGTCATCCTAGCGTGGTTTTGGGTAATTATTAATCCTCAGCCAGCTTTGGCTCAAGTTAATACAATCAACTACAGTAATATAAATCTCGAAAATCGGGACTTTGCTAACGCTGATTTGACTGGTGGAACTTTTGTCGCGGCGGAAATGCGCGGGACAAATTTCCAAGGGGCGAATTTAACTAACGCTATCCTCACTAAAGGCGTTTTATTAAAAGCTAATTTAGCAGGGGCAAATTTAACTGGGGCTTTAGTAGATCGAGCTACCCTAGATGGGGCAAACTTAAAGAATGCTAATTTCACACAAGCAACTTTAACCCGGAGTCGTTTCTATGATGCTGACATTACAGGTGCTGATTTTACCGACGCTTTAATTGATCGCTATCAAGTCTCTTTATTGTGTGAAAAAGCTGAGGGAATTAATCCGGTAACTGGTGTAGCTACGCGGGAGAGTTTGGGCTGTAAGTGACTATAGTTATATCCAAGCTAAGATGGCTTTGAGCAAACTGGGAATTAAATCTTGTAGTTCATTATCCACAGGTTCATCGTCAGAATCTGGTAGATCCTCGGCGGAAGGTAAGCAGTGTAACGGGTTGTAATTTAACATAGTACGAGCGATCGCCAACTCACAATCTTGATCATATCTATCCACCTATGACTTTTTCTTGCGATAATTCCCAAGGGGGATCAACTCTCCACGGGTTCGTCACAGGGGGACAGATGACAATTAAGCGGTTGGTTTTATTTTTTGTACTAACACCGATAGCAGTTTTTCTAGCAGCTTCGTCGTTATTTAGTAGTTTGCAAGAACCACAGTTTCAAAGTCGCTTGGAATTGTACCAAACTAATATCGTCTTACAAGCACAAGCTTGGCAACCAGACGATAGCAGTGATGATAGTTCTCAGGTAATTCGAGAAGCCATACTGGGAGAAAAACCTCTAGAAAATGCTACCAAGGAATATACACAAGCGCTGCAATCTGTACAAACTAATTTAACCAAAACTCAAAATCAACTGACACAACTGCGTGCTGAACCAGAAAATCCTGCCCCCTCTCAACCATTAACTGACGCACTTCCTGCTCGTACCAACCAAGAAACGCAGTTGCAGCAGTCTCTTCAACAACTGCAAAAATTCTCAGATGAACTAGGCTTACAGCTAGGTATTTTACAAGCGCAGCAAGGGAAAAGAGATACAGCACTGCAAACTTGGCAGCAATTACAAAAAGCACAGACACCAGACTCTAGCACAGAAGTTGAGCAAACTGCTGCTGTCTTAAGTGGGCTGTGGAGTGAACCCGCCCGTCTTTTCCCCAATGCGCAACAATTGATTCAACAGAATTTAGATGGTTGGTTTCGTTCCACAGCTTTGGTGAAGTTATACCAACTCCAGCAACGCCAAGACGCTTTAACACAATTGCAATCTGTACAACAAGCAGCAGCATCTCAAGCTGTGTTTAAGTTAGCGGTCATTGCTACTGTTCCTAGCTTGACAGCTTTGGTGGGGATGATATTGTTAATTTTCCTCATCGCTCAACGCTTGTTGAAAGGAAAAGCTGCTTTATTGTCTCAAAATGCTGATGTCACTTGGTCAACACCTTGGGATGTGGAAACTATTTTACAAGTTTTGGTCTTTGGCTTTTTCTTCATGGGGCAAATTTTTGTTCCCGCTTTGCTGTTACTGCTTCCTATTCCTCGTCCTATTGTGGGTGTAAGACTTCAGGCTGTTTATGTCTTGATTAGTTACCTATTAGTCGCATCGGGTGCATTGTCAGTCTTATATATTTCCATTAAGCGCTTCTTGCCATTATCAGAATTTTGGTTTCGCTTCCGTCTGCGGGATAGTTGGTTTTTGTGGGGATTAGGTGGTTATTGTGCAGCTTTACCGATAGTTGTAATAGTTTCCTTAATTAATCAACAGCTATGGCAAGGAAGAGGTGGTAGTAATCCTTTATTGCAACTAGCACTGGAAAGTCAAGATTTTGTCGCCTTGGGGATATTTTATGTGACAGCTGCGATCGCTGCCCCCATTTTTGAAGAATTACTCTTTCGGGGTTTTTTGTTACCCTCTCTAACTCGCTACCTACCAGTTTGGGGATCAATTCTTCTGAGTGCGATTTTGTTTGCTGTGGCTCACCTGAGTTTATCAGAAATTCTCCCGCTTACAGCTTTGGGGATCGTTTTAGGGGTAGTATACACGCGATCGCGCAACCTACTCGCACCAATGCTGCTCCATAGCCTTTGGAATAGTGGCACTCTACTCAGTTTATTTCTTTTGGGTAGTGGTAATTAGTAAGTCAGATTGTTAAATAGATTACAAAAACTTCGGATAAGTTTTGTGTATTATTGAGTTACAGTGATTAATTAGTCATTTAACAATCCCAAAGTAGCTTAACATCTGGGATTACCGACAAAAAACTGATTGAAGAAGAATTCAGAAGTCAGAATACAGGAGTCAAAATCAATGAGTGGGGGGTTCAGAAGAGCCACTCATTACACATCTGGTGAAAATGAATGTAGAGACGTTGCAGTGCAACGTCTCTACAGGGATTTCGGGCAACGCAGAATTAATTTCTGGAGATAGTTCTAGCAGCTAGCTCGACTTGTTAATAGTAGTATCTATCTCAAATACACTACACGCAGGGAGAGAACAAGCTGTCTTAGACTATTGACTATTGGCTAAAGAATGCGAAAATATACAACACTTGCGTAAGTCTCTACTAAATCACTGTGTAAACATCTCTAAAAAATTCCGGAGATAACACTGATGTAATTGTAGAAAGTGATATGATACAGCCATTTTCAGCAATAATTGAGAATTAATTCTCTTGAAAGAGTAATTTATTTTAATAATTTGCAATAATGGTGTTCTCATCTATGTAATCACAATAATATATAGCTATTATTTAATACAATAATTTCCGGCCATATCTCCGGGGATTATGGTAACTTATGTTTACCTATTGTGATGAAATAAGTTATTTTTGAATTTTTCATTGGTTTTATTGCTAAAAAAGACATTAATTTTATACTCAATTATTAAGGAGAAATAAACAAATGGCAAACCTCAATACTAGTCAACCAGCCAAGCAACTATTAGCTGGTTATTGCGGAATTGTTTTTGGTGGGTTTGGAATTCATAAATTTATTTTAGGTTATACCACTGAAGGTTTTATTATGTTGGTTATATCTGTAGTTGGTGGTTCTTTTTCTTACGGAATTACTTTGTTGATTATGCAGCTTATAGGATTAATTGAAGGCATGATCTACTTAAACAAGACTCCAGAAGAATTTGTAGATACCTACTTAGTGAATAAACAAAATTGGTTTTAGAGGTTGTTTAAAAAGTCGAAAAGTATACTAGAAACATACGCAACACACTGGCTCTTAGAAAAGTCGCCAGGCTTTGAAATCCTTATATTCCTGTTCCCCTTCTCTAGTAGGGAAGGGGTTAGGGGTTAGGTTTTTGAGATTTTGGTCTTACGCATGATACTTTTCAAAGATTCTCTCAGAGGTTGAATGATCTTTTCTCTATATATTTTTTTTGCCCTTATTGACATTTTTCTATCAAAAAAAGCTGTGTGGGTGGTTACATATCAGCTTAAAATTAAACTTATGTCCTCAGAATGATCGGCTTGATGCTAGCGGTGGAAGGAAGCTTGTGAACTACTAGTTATGCTGATCAGCAATTGACTACTTTATGGTTTGATGCTCCTGGGGAATGTCGCCTATCGTCTTACACTGTTTTCCAGAGGAGAAAAAACCTATTGTTTGCATTCTTAGTCAGAGGTTTGAAGATTTTTGACTTTTGCCTCATACTACGCTTTAATTTTGCTGATGGCAATAATTTTACTACTAAAGATAGAGGTAATTTTTATCAAAAAGTAATAATCTGATTTTTTCTATACAGTTATTTGCTTGATGTTATGTAATTCGTGGGATGACATTAACAAATCAAAATCTGATGGGAATTGTAAATTGAAGCATTGAGATAAATATATTAGCTGTTTTGTGTTGTGTTGTAAAAATTAGCTTCATTCCAGAGTAAACATACATTTTAAATATCCTTTGGATATCAATTGCACTTTACTCTAAATTTCACAATTGGCAGTTTAGCAGGTGTTGTCATTGATTCTGCAACCTCTGCAATTAAGTCATGGAAATCTACAGTGGACATAGAACTATTTATTCAAAGAGCAGAAACATTACACAAACAACTAGCAGATTTGTATCAAACTGCAAGTGTTTTACCTTGGATTCCTCCAGATTTACTACCACAAGCTTTTAAGGAACTTTACAGTACTTCCAAGCTGGTACAGTTAGCAGCAGAAGAACTTTATCACCAAAATGAGGAACTTTTACAAACACGAAATTTATTAGAAGCAGAACGTCAACATTACTATGATTTATTTGAATGCGCTCCAGATGGATATTTTATTACAAATCCTGATGGTATTATCCAAGAAGCCAATCTAAGGGCAGCTAATTTATGCAATGCTCCGAAGCATCATCTCATAGGTAAATCAATAATTAATTTGATTAGTTTTGCCGAACGAGAAAGCCTTCGTAGTGAGCTAAATCAAATATTACAATCTGATCATGTGAGAGATTTAGTAGTGCGACTACAGCCATTACAAGGTGAGTCTTTTAATGCAGTTTTAACTGTAGCGGTAGTTCGTAATCAACAAAGCAAAACTACTTCTCTCGGATGGTTATTACGTCAGATTCATCAAAGTCATCAGCCAGATTTAGGTTTAGTTAATCATGAAAAATATCTCAGCCAAAATCGGACAATTTGTAAATATGCTAAAGGTGAAAATATTCCTCTCAATCCATCAGGAATTTGGTATGTTCATCGAGGTTTAGCCAAGCTGAGTACCTTTTGTGAAACTGGCGAAGAAGTGTTGATGGGTTTAGCTAAAAAGGATATGGTATTTAGTTCTAGTATGACATCTCTACCTATCTATCAAGCTACAGCTTTATCTGATATTGAATTAATCTCGATTAATTTTACAGAAATTGCCGTAACTCCCATATTAAGTCATATTCTTCTACCAAAAATTAATTACCGCTTACAACAAACTGAGTCTTTCTTAGCTATTGCTGGTAAAAGAAAGGTAGAAGAACGCCTACATCATCTATTGCAGCTTTTAAAACAAGAAATTGGTGAATCAGTAGCAGGAGGATTTCGTGTCAGTGTACGCTTTACTCACGAAGATATTGCCAGTGCTTGCTGTACTACTAGAGTAACAATCACAAGATTAATGGGTAAATTACAACAGCAAGGCTTAATTAGTTTTGACTCGAAAAAACACATAATTATCACTGATGTGAAACCGAGTTCTTAGTCAAAACTTTAATTCTCATCACCCAAGATGTAGATGTACATGTAGGTTGGGGAGCTACTCACGTGGGCGGGTTTCCCGACTTGAGTGAAGTAGCGTTTGACGTAAGGAAACCCAACACCAAGATATCAGTTAAGCTTTCAGTATCTATGTTGGGTTGCGCTGCGCTTAACCCAACCCACTAGTCCTACTAGTGCAGCAAGCTTAAAATGTTTGGTTCCAGAAATATAGAAACCCGAAAAAGAGAGTATTCTATAATTATTCAACCCAATAAATTAGACTTGCCGCGCTACTACATCTGCTATACCCGATACTCTAACCCCTACACTATTTTTCATTTTTGTGGTGGAATCAGACTAGCACTTTTAGTCACGCTATCCCAAATTATCCAACCAACTGAACCATCTGAGTCAACAGGACTATTAGCGACTTTAAAATATAGTTTTTCTGCACCTTTGGTTTCAATCGCAAAATCGGCATTTTGAGCGTAAATAACTTTAAAACCCCTATCTCGTAGACAATACATAGCCCAAGCTTTTAGTGATTGCTTGTATGGTTCATGAGGAATAGGTGGTTTGGTGATAGCTTCTTCGATGACTTTGAATATCTGCATTTGCGTTTGGTTAAATCTCTCAAAACCTGATGACAATACTTATTTTCCCCTAGACTCGCCATAGTATCTCATGTTATCTTAAATCAGACTACTCGGTCGGTAAAGAAAATGTCTAAAGGCGAAGAGACAAAAACCCGAATTTTGCAACAAGCGGCGGAACTGTTTAACCAACAGGGATATGCGGGTGCGTCGATCGCTGATATTATGCGTGTGACGAGATTACAAAAGGGAGGGATTTACAATCATTTTCACAGCAAAGATGAATTAGCACTCCAGGCGTTTGATTATGCGATCGCATCTATTAGTAAGCATTATAGAGCTGCGTTACGCAACAAACGTCATGCAGTGGAGCGTTTACAAGCAATTATCGATGTGTTTGGCAGTTTTGTCGATAATCCACCCGTTCCTGGAGGATGTCCAATTTTAAATACGGCGGTGGAAAGTGATGATGCTCACCCAGCCTTACGAGAACGTACTCAAAAAGCGATGGACTCTTGGCTGAATTTAATCCAGCGTATCATTCAAACAGGAATTGACAAGGGAGAAATCCAGACTGATGTAAACGCACAAGAAATTGCCACGATTATAACTGCCACTTTAGAAGGTGCGATTATGATGAGTAAGCTTTATAGCGATGGCATTTATATGCAGAGGGCAGTTAATCATCTAAATCAATACATCGAAAATGTTTTAAAAACTCATGGTACAAATTAAAATCTACGGGTTAGCCGAAAAACTCAACCCGATTAAGCCAGAACTATCAAATATTATTCATGCTGCTGTAGTTGAAGTTCTACAAATTGCCCCGGAAAAGAGATTTCATCGGTTTTTCCCATTAGAACAAGCTGACTTTTACTATCCATCAGATAGGACAGATAACTATGTGATTATAGAAATAATTATGTTTGTCGGACGTTCTATAGATACGAAAAAACAACTAATCCGTCAAATAATTCAAGAAATCAACCAACAATTGCATATAGATGTTGACGATATTGAGATGACAATTTTTGAAACACCAAAACAGAACTGGGGAATTAGAGGATTACCCGGAGATGAGTTAACTTTGAACTACAAAGTAGAAGTTTGATACCCTAGACAATATTTTTTTGCAAAATAACAGACCGAATAGTCTTGAAAGTGATAGGATAGCTAATGTTAACAACAAATAACGTAGATAGACCATTAGAAATCATCTTGACAATACCTGTAAAAACTTATGATATAGACTTTGCAGGCATTGTTAGTAATATTGTCTATATCAAGTGGTTAGAGGATTTACGCCTGAAATTTTTAGAAGAAAATTTACCAATTAATCAACAAATTGAGCAAGGATACGCACCGATAATTTCTGGGACGGAAATTGAATATAAGCGTCCTATCAAGTTGATTGATCAAGTAATGGGGCGGTTGTGGTTAGCTAGTTTAGGAAGATTAAAATGGACTGTGCAAGCAGAAATTTTATCTAACAATGAATTAGCAGCAGTTGCTATGCAAAAAGGTGCTTTTGTCAATCTGCAAAATGGTCGTTTGATTCCCGTTCCCGCAGGGTTGCAGCAAAAATATTCACAATCTCATCAGACTTAAGCAAAATCACAGGAAAATATCATGCTTAAATTCTACTACGCTCCGCTTTCACCTAATGCTCGTCGTGTGTGGATAACTTTATTAGAAAAAGAGATTCCCTTTGAATCAATTTTAATGAGATTAGATGGAGATCAACTACAAGCAGAGTTTGTCGAAATTAACCCATTTCATCATATTCCAGTGATAGTAGATGATGGGTTGAGAATTATAGAATCATTAGCAATTTTAGATTATTTAGAAAGCAAATATCCTCAACCTGCGCTGTTACCTGAAGATTCACAGATATTAGCACAAGTCCGCATGGTGCAAATGGTAACTGCTAATGAATTATTGCCTAAAATGGTGGCCATAATTTGCGAAAAAGCCGATTCACCGCAATTTATCCAAGCAGTCCGGCATATTAATATAGTACTGAAATTTTTGGCAGATATTTTAGCGGATAAGACTTTTTTTGCTGGTGAACAGTTAACCCTAGCAGACATCGTAGCAGGGACAATTATACCGACCTTACCTAACTTGGGTGTACCGCTTGGTGATTACCCCCAACTGCAAAATTGGTGTGAACGCCTGTTACAACGTCCCGCATGGCAGAAAACTCAACTTAGTGCGGCAGATTTGGATGAATTCAAGCGACGAGTGCAGATTTTAGTCAAACTACGCAACAGAAATCAAGCCCATGAAAATAAATCATAAATCATTAGCGATCGCCTGTGCATCGGGCAGTTTTAAGGGTGCATTCGCGCATGGTGTGTTGAGTGCTTTGGAGTCAGCCGGCATTCGCGCCAGCGCCTATGCTGCTGCATCTGCTTCCGTTTTGCCTGCTGCTTGGGCTACTATTGGTCAAGCCACAGAATTAGGGGTGGATTATTGGCTAGCAGGCATAAGAGTGCTGCAAGAACCTGATATTGGGATGAGTAAAGTAGTCTTGGGAGGGATTACAAGTTTTACTCCACCGCTAGAAAAATTATTTGCACCAGAAAACCCCGAATATGTCATTGCTACTAGTGCTGTCATCACCGACGCAGCAGCTAGGGAAACTCAAAACCCCACAGCCAGACGTTTAGGACGACGGTTATTAGTAGCCGCCGGGAAAAAAGATCGTAGCTGGGTAGATGAACACTTGCAGTCAGCCTTGTTTAGTAGCAAACAGCATCTTCACGCTGATAACTTTGCTCAAGTCGCTTATGCTTCTTCCCGAATGCTTCATGGTTGGGATATCCCCGCTTGGATAGATGGACAACCTTACATTGATGCTTCTTATACTTGCTTGTGTCCGGCGATAGAAATGGTGGAAGCGGGATATCGAGAAGTGATTGCGATCGCCAACGAACCAGGTATACTTTATCGAGATATGTTTCAGTTAGAAGCCATTTCCCAGAGTTATCAAGGTGCAAATATCCACATTATTCAACCAGATGTAGATCCTAAAGAATTAGGAGTCAATTTTACAGATGCGACAGCCGCAGGGTTAAGAGCAGTTTATCAACATGGAGTAGACAAAGGTAAAGAGTTTGCCACAGTTTTTTGAAGGAAGTTACTCATTAAGAAACCCCGTTTCTTTGAGCAACATTTGTAGTTCTGCGTGACGAAGTTTCGTATCTTTATTGTTATTTTCCCACATATCAGCAAAGAAGTCTTGCATCAGCATAATGATGCGGCGGTATTTGATAATGCTAGCAACATAGAAATCATCTAACTTCATTACCCTATCAGCATTTATTTGCTCGATGTTGTCAAGTAATATAGACCTGATTTCATAAGGTTTTAAGCCTTCTTTTATACTATATTTTTCTATAATCCTGCGTTTATCGTTCTTGGAACATAAATCATACGATGATTGAATCAGATGACCAAGATTCCGCAGGATTTCTCCATAGTCGTAAAATTTATTTTGCTCAAAAAAAGATTCTTCTTCTTTAGTCAACGTAAAATTCTTGTCAAGCACCAAACCAAAATCGCTCAAGTATGTCTGTTCACCGTCAGTGAGGATGTTGCGAAAATGCGCGTCGAAGTGAATGATTTCTTTTGTTCTCAAAAAAGTAATCGTTGTGCGTAACTCATCTAGTGTTTTCTCAAGTGTGCTGGAGTTTTCCCGCAGCCATGTTTCTAGAACATGAGGTATGTATTCTAGAAACAGAACTAACTCATAGTTGGCTTTTGCTCTATCTAAAAGATAATTACCGGCGTTTGCACTATTACCCCAATACTCGACATAACTTTTTAGACGTAAGCTATCCACATCGGCACGCTGCCCAGAGGAAGGAATAATCCGATAATGGTACATTAGTGGAAAGGTGGCAATTTCCCCTGCCAATACCCAGTTGGTTGTCTTAATATGAGTCACGAGTTCCCGGAAGACACCAAAACCAGTGGAACCAAAGCCGTAATTACAGTAAGTCGGTAAGTCATACAGATTTCTGGTGGAGAACTGGTTATCAAATTCAATGTTGGTCACCGGAACCCGTTTCACAAAAACTTGGGATTTTCCAAGGACAATGACGTGATTCATCCCCCAACCCGTACTTGACTCATTCATCTCACTATTGTCAAACAGAGAATGCAATTGTGGATTATCCAACTGAGCGATTTGTGAACTGAGATGAAAGTACTTTTTCCTTCTAAGTTCCATATGATCCTTAGCCATTTTCCTCCGTCCAGCTACAGTAAGAGAAACCACATCAATAGGATGCGAGCAGTAGAGTGAGTACCTCAAGGCATTGGTTTGACATGATAATGCTCAGGTAGTCATGCGTGCCATGAAATAGAATTCATCCGATGTTTCGGTGACTATAAAACCAAGCTTCTCATAGAACTTCTTCGCCGAATTGACCTTGAGAACGTGGAGCCGAACTGGAAGATTGCTATTAGTTGCCTCTGCGATGATACCTGTAATGAGATATCTGCCGATGCCTTTGCGTTGATACTCAGGCAGCAAGTAAATTTGTTTAACTTGGATGTGAGTTGGCTCCCGTTCAACTAAAATAACTCCAACTGGAATGTTGCCGACTTGGATGACCTGTGCATTTGGTGAAGTGCTGTCTTCGAGTGACTCTTGCTGAACACGCTCTTCGTTCCATGCGCCCCAAGTCGCAATTATGAACTCACGCATTGTTTGATCAATGACGCTGTAAAACAGTGGTGCGTCAGCCTTCGTTGCGGGGCGAAGTGTGACTTTTTCCGATGACAGCATGAGTATTCTACTTATGTTAATAGATCAACTTTCTCAGTCTAACAAAGTAGTTGAGCCGACTTGGAACACTTCTCAAACTTAACTAGTAGCTTAATATTTTTGCAGTGTAAGCAGAAGGAGCAAGGAAGAATCTAGTCAAAATTAGCTCGTAATTGTTATTGTTGGCGATCGCTCAATCCTGATATAGAAATAGTAGCAACTTCCCTACCATTGAGTGATGCTACATTTAACTTATGCAGTTTGAATGGGACGAAAACAAGGCAGAGAAAAACCTAGCAAAACATGGAGTGTCCTTTGATGAGGCAAAAACGGTATTCAACGATCCTCTGTTTTTAACATTTGCAGATCCGGATCATTCATTTGGAGAAAGGCGTTTTATCATATTGGGTGAATCAGTCCAAAGAAGGTTACTAGTTGTTGCTTATACAGAACGTTTGCAAGTAACACGTTTGATTAGTGCTAGAGAAGCAACTCGCAAGGAAAAGACAGCTTATGAATCAGAAATTTAATTCCGAAGATGAAGATGAACTACGTGATGAATATGATTTTACCAGATTACCAGTTGTAGCCAGAGGTCGAGGAAGAAAGCAGCCAAATTCTCTAACTATTGAATTAGAATCTGATGTTGCAGAAATATTTCCCGATTCTGCATCTGTAAACGAAGCGTTACGTTTTCTGATCCGAATCACAAAGAGTTCAACCCCGCAAACACAGTAATTTTCGTAACTTAATTATGACTGCTTTAACTTTAAGTTTACCTGCTCATCTCCGATTTACAGATGAAGAATTAGAACAGATTATTGCTGCTAACAAAGATTTGCGTTTGGAATTAACTGCTAACGGAGAATTAGTTATTATGTCGCCTACTGGGGGAGAAACAGGTAATCGTAATTTTGATTTATTAGGTCAATTATGGTTTTGGAATAGTCAACATAATTTAGGCAAAGCTTTTGACTCTTCTACTGGTTTTAAACTACCAAATGGTGCAACTCGTTCTCCTGATGCTTCTTGGATAAAGCAGGAAAGATGGGATGATCTCACACCACAACAAAGAAAGAAATTTCTGCCTTTATGCCCTGATTTTGTGGTAGAATTAGTGTCAGAAACTGATGATTTGCTAGATACTCAAGCCAAGATGCGGGAATATATAGCAAATGGTTTGAAACTTGGTTGGTTAATTAATCCCAAAGACAAACAAGTAGAAATTTATCGTCCTCATCAAGTACCTGAGTTATTGCAATCTCCGACAAGTTTATCTGGGGAAGATGTCCTTCCTGGTTTTATTTTAAATTTACAGCCGATTTTTGCCTAAACTAGAACTTACGCACTGATCAGAAATACCATCTATATTGGTGTTAGGCATTCCCAGCAAACGAGAACTGGGTGAGAGCGAGTATTGAATTATGAATCAACAACCGATACAAGTAATTGGAGGTGGACTAGCTGGGACAGAGGCAGCATGGCAAATTGCCCAGGCTGGAATACCAGTGATTTTGTATGAGATGCGGCCTAAGCGCTTCAGTCCTGCCCATCATACAGAACATTTAGCCGAGTTGGTGTGTAGTAATTCCTTTGGGGCAATGGCAAGCGATCGCGCGACTGGATTACTCCATGAAGAATTACGTCAACTCGGTTCTATTGTCATCTCTAAAGCTGATGAACACGCTGTCCCCGCAGGTGGCGCGCTGGCAGTGGATCGGGGACAATTTGGTCAAGATTTAACAGAAACTCTAGCAAGTCATCCCTTAGTGGAATTTCGTCGTGGTGAAGTAGCAGCGATTCCTGAAGGTATTGTAGTTTTAGCCACGGGGCCCTTAACTAGTCCCGATTTAGCAGCAGACTTGCACCGTTTTACGGGCATGGAATACATGAGCTTTTTTGATGCGGCTAGCCCCATCGTCGTGGGAGAATCGATTAACCGTGATGTGGCATTTATGGCATCACGTTATGACAAAGGTGAAGCCGCCTATCTCAACTGTCCGATGAATAAGGAACAGTATTTACAGTTCTGGGAAGCACTTCGTCAAGCAGAACAAACAGAACTGAAAGATTTTGAACGAGAAACGGCGAAATTTTTTGAAGCTTGTCTCCCCATTGAAGAACAGGCGCAACGGGGAGAAGATACCATGCGCTACGGCCCCCTCAAGCCAGTGGGTTTATCCGATAGCCGGACTGGGGAACGTCCTTACGCGGTAGTGCAGTTGCGACAAGAAGATAAAGCCGGTCAGTTGTGGAACATGGTAGGATTTCAAACTAACTTGCGCTGGGGTGAACAAAAGCGAGTCTTTCAAATGATTCCCGGCTTGGAAAAGGCGGAATTTGTCAGGTTGGGAGTCATGCACCGCAACACTTTTATCAACGCACCCCAGTTAATGCTCCCAACTCTGCAATTTAAGCAACGTCGCACATTGTTAGCGGCGGGACAGTTAATCGGGACTGAAGGCTACACAGCCGCCGCCGCCGGCGGTTGGCTAGCGGGAACCAATGCGGCGAGGTTGGCTTTGGGTAAAGAACCCTTGACTGTTCCCGGAACCACGATGTTAGGTGCATTAATAGAGTTTATTAGTTCCGCCTCCCCTAAACATTTCCAACCCATGCCACCTAATTTTGGTATTTTGCCAGACTTGGGCGTGAAAATCAAAAGCAAGCCAGAACGTTACGGACGTTACCGCGATCGCTCTCTCACAGATTTAGGGAATTGGTCAATAGTCAATAGTCAATAGTCATTGGTCATTAGTCAATAGTCAGCACTCAGCACTCCCTCACTCCCTACTCAGCACTCAGCACTCAGCACTGCCTTTTATGAAAAAAAGTTGGTGGCAATTTTTAGGACTAGTGATAGTGATAGCGATCGCTATTATTAGTCTGCGATCGCCAAATACTGTGCCTAAATCAACGCCTGTCACCGTGAAACTAAGTGGTTGGGGGGGTTCTCCGGTTGAGCAAAGATTGTTGAAACAGGTTTTGCAAGATTTTGAAAAACAACATCCAAATATTCAGGTCAAATATGAGGTAATTTCTGATCAATATATGGATGTAATTAAAACTCGTTTGGTGGGAGAAGCTGCGCCTGATGTGTTCTATTTAGATGCGCTTGAGGCTCCTTTTTTGATGAGCCAGAATGTGTTGGAACCACTGGATAGTTATATTACTCCAGAATTTGACACCGCAGATTTTGCACCGACTTTATTAAAAAGTTTTCAATATCAAAATCATATCTACGGTTTTCCGAAAGATTATTCCACCTTGGCACTGTTTTATAACAAAAAAGCTTTTGCTAATGTTGGCTTAAATAATCCTCCGACAACTTGGTCAGAATTACGCGCTTACTCCCAACAACTAACAGGTAAACTCAACAAATATGGTTTTGGGGAAATTCCAGAATTAGCCCGTCAGGCTTATAAAATTCAGGCTTTTGGCGGGCAAGTTACTGACAATAATGGCTATGCTAAATTCGCTAGTGACTCAGCCTTAAAAGGATTGCAATTAGTATTAGACCAATATCAAAAAGATAAATCTTCTGCTCAAAAATCTGATGTAGGAACAAACTCAGGTAGTGAAATGTTTGGACAGGGAAAAGTAGCGATGGTGATAGAAGGTAACTGGGCAATTCCCTACTTAAAAGAAACCTTTCCGCAATTAGAATTTGCCACCGCAGAATTACCAAGTATTAATGCTAAGAAAAATACAATGGTGTTTACCGTTGCCTATGTGATGAATAAGCGATCGCTAAACAAAACCGCAGCTTGGGAATTAATTTCTTATCTCACAGGTAAAGCCGGAATGCAGAAATGGACAGGAACAGGGTTTGCTTTACCCACACGTAAATCAATCGCGCAAAATTTGGGATATGACAAAGATGAATTGCGATCGCCTCTAGTCGCTGGTGTTACTTATGCTACACCTTGGCAAGTTGGTAAATATCCAGCACCCATAGTCAACAATTTCGATAATCAATTTGTCAGCGCTTTATTAGGACAACAACCATTAAAACAAGCAATGCTGACAGCAGAGAATGAAGCCAATAAACAAATAAAAGCGATGGAGTAAATATAGCAATCTCAGAGATTGTTTTGATACGTATCATGGTTTGACGGCTTGCATAATTTTTAGCTCTCTCTGACTTTTAAAAAATATCTCTTAGAGGGTGTTTGAAAAGTATTTGGCTGTGATGTTAAGCACTAATTGATCCCCCCTAGCCCCCCTTAAAAAGCAGGGCTGTTTCATTCCCTAAAACAGGTAAAATAGCAAGAGTTGTGGGGAAAAAATATGGGTGCAGAGCTGATAGAACAATTAAAGCAAGTGGAAGATTTTAGAACGACTGATGGACGAAGACATCCACTGTGGCTAGTGTTGCTGTTTGTCATAATGGGAACAATGAATGGATATGTTGGGTATCGTGAGTGGGGAGATTTTGTTAAAAGGCATAGACGGGTATTAATAGAAAAATTTGGCATTCAAAAACATGGGGTTCCCTCATATTCAACAATTCGACGTGTAGTCATGGGAGTGAATTTTGATAAACTGACAGAAAAATTTAATGAATGGGCGAAAAATTATGTGGATTTAGAAGTATCAGAATGGTGTGCAGTAGATGGTAAAAGTATTAAGGGTACAGTGGAGAACTATAGTTCATCTCATCAGAATTTTGTGAGCATAGTATCAGTATTTGCTGGCAAGAAAGGGCTAGTTGTGGGGATGAAGAAATTTGATAACCAA